>NZ_BAAHAB010000021.1:0-387084 GCF_054777895.1 Nocardioides ultimimeridianus
GGGCGCGACCGGCGGGTGCAGGGGGGTCGGCGCCGCCGCGGGAGCCGCGACGGGCGGGGGCGGGGGCGGGTCGACCGGGCGGATCCGCACCATGGTCCGGTCGTCGGGCAGGAGGTCACGGCGACGGAACTGCACGACCTCGCCGCCCAGGCCCTCGGAGGCGCCGGACCGGTCGGCGGGCGACGCGGTGGGCGACGGGGCCGGGCTGGCGCCGAGACCGAGGCTACGCGGGTCGATGCCCATCCGGGCCAGGTCGCCGGCCGCACCCTCGGCCTCACGGCGGCGTGCGAGCGCCGGGTCGGGAGCGTTCTCGTCGTCGGTCATCCGAAGATCCCCTTGAAGTCGGCGTAGACGGTCAGCGCACCGAACAGCAGCACGAGCATCACGACCAGGGTCAGGAACTCCAGCGCGTTCAGCAGGCGCTTGACCCGCGCACGCGGGATCTCGGACAGCTCCAGCGCGGTGAGACCGAGGCCGACGGCGAGGGCGGCGCCGAGCAGGCAGCCGAGCCACGGCAGCAGGGACGCCTGGTCGACGGCGAGCCTGCTCACCGACAGCACCGCGAGCCACAGGGCGCACAGGCGCAGGGCGAGCATGTGCGGCGTACGGGAGAAGGCGCGGGAGCGCAGGGCGATCGCGACCGCGAGGCTGGCTGCGAGGCTGCGGTCCCAGGTGTCGGGAGCGAGGACGAGCGCGGTGCCGTACCAGGCGACCACGACCGCGATGCCGGCCAGCGAGCCGACCAGGATGGCGTTGCTCGTGCGGTAGCGGCGCTGCAGCGCGTCCAGGTCGAGCACGCCGACGTTGCGCACCCGGTAGTCGGCGCTGGCCAGGCCCCCGACCGACAGCGAGACCCGCGGGATCGCGCCCACTGCGACGACGGCGAGGACCGGGAGCAGGCGCAGCGCCACCCGGGCTGCCGTGCCGTCGATCTGCGCGGTGGTCCCGAGCAGCGCCGCGAGGAGCACCACGACCGCGAAGGCCACGTGCGCCGTGGTCAGCGGGGTGAGGGCTCGTGTCGCCGCGGCAACGAGGGCGGCGAGGGCAGCGCAGGCGGCGACCGTCGCCGGAGCGGGTACGCCGGCGTGCCGGCAGAGCGCCAGGCCGAGTGCCGCACCCCAGGTCATCGCGGCGGCCGCGGCGATCGCGGTGTCGACCGGGCGCGCCCGGACCGAGGCCCACCAGGTGGCCCCGACGAGCAGGACGGCGAGCACGGCCGAGGTCTGCGTGCTCGCGAGGTCGCCCGGCCATGCAGCGCGGGTCGTCACCGCCCCGACCACGCTGAGCAGGGCGAGCAGCAGCAGCGTGATGCTCCCCGCCAGGACGGTGAACGAGACCGTCGTGCGGGTGGTCCACGAGCCACCCGCGTTGTCGACGCTGTCCTCGACGGCGTCGCGGACGTCGTCGACCATGATCGGTCGGACCGTCTGGCCCTCGGGTCCCAGCTCCAGCACGTCGCCGTCCAGCACGGAGGCCTCAGCCAGCGTCTGGGCCATCGGGATCGCCGTGCCGCCCAGCCGCGAGAGGACCCAGGTCGTGGGGTTGTCCGCCGACCCCGAGGGAGCGACGTACCGCAGCAGCTGCGGGAGCACGTCGGAGACCGGGAGGGCGGCGGGGAGGGCCAGGTCGACCGACCGCTCGGCCGTCACCACGGTGATCCGGCTGTAGGCGGTGTGCATTCAGCATTTCCTCACGACGACGCGGGCTTCCGAGCAGATGGCTCCGGCGTACGAACGCGGAGCATATCCGCAGTCGTATGGTTGCCCTTCCCAGCACCAGCCCGCTCCAACCCTCGGGGGTTCGCTTGACCACCACCCTGGTCCGCCGACCGGCGCGCACCGCGCCGCCCGCGACGCAGCCGGAGCCGATCGTCATCGCCGCCCCGCCGGGACGCGGACAGTCGGCACCCGCGGCCGCCGGGGCGAGCATGCTGATGATGCCGATCATGGGCGGTGCGGGCTCGGTCACCGTCGCCATCACCCAGCGCAACAACCCGATCGTCGCGGTCGCCTCGTTCCTGGCCCTGCTCGGCGCGGTGTCGATCGGCATCGTGATGATGATCAGCCAGCGCAGCGGCCAGAAGAACCAGGAGCGGGAGGGCCGCGAGCGCTACCTGGACTACATCGAGAGCCTGCGCCACCGCGTGCGCGAGCAGATCGCGCAGCAGCGCGCCCAGCAGGCGTGGTGCCACCCGCGGGCCGACCAGCTCCTCGACGTCGTCCGCAACAACACCCGCCGCTGGGAGCGGCGCCCCTCCCACGGCGACTTCCTCGCGATCCGGGTCGGGACCGGCGACGTACCGCTGGACGCGGGACTGACCCTGGACGCCGACACCGGCCCCCTCAACAGCTTCGACCCGGTCTGCCTGCAGTCGGCGCAGGAGCTGCAGCACCGGTACGCCGTGCTGCACGACCAGCCGGTGGTGCTGCCGCTCGCGCGCGTCGGCCAGCTGAGCGTCCTCGGTCCGGCAACCGTACGACGCGACCTGGCGACCCACCTGGTCCTCCAGATCGCCGCGCTGCACAGCCCGCACGACGTCTCGCTCGCGATCATCCGCTCCGACCGCGCCGCGCCCGCCTGGGACTGGGCCAAGTGGCTGCCGCACGTCCTCGACGAGACGGCCACGGACGGTGACCTCACGGCGCGCCGGATCGGCACCGACCTGGCCTCGATCGAGCACCTGCTCGCGCCGGAGCTGGAGGCACGGCTCGACCGCCACCAGCGGGCCCGCGGATCGGCGTACGTGCCCCCGAACCGGCTGGTCGTGGTGATCGACGGCGACGGCCTGGCCCCCGGTCAGCAGCTGCGCCCGCCCGCGCCCGACATCAGCCTCGCCGAGCTCGGCGTCCACGTCGTCTCGCTCCTCGACGGCGCCGCGGACGAGCCCGAGCGCGTCGACTCCCGCATCGAGATCGCGCCGACCGGCGTCGCGATGGCGACCGGACGACCCCTGCCGTTCACCGTCGACGTCCCCGAGCCGGGCGCGGCCGCCGCGCTGGCGCGGACCCTCGCGCCGCTGCGGCTGACCGCGACGACCACCGACGACGGCGAGTTCGCCGAGACCGTCGGCCTCCCCGAGATCCTCGGCGTCGAGGACCCTGCGCGCCTCGACCTCGCCCACACCTGGCAGCCACGGCCGCTCCGCGAGCTGCTGCGGGTCCCGATCGGCGTCGGGACCGGCGGCCGGCCCGTGATCCTCGACCTCAAGGAGTCCGCGCACAGCGGCATGGGGCCGCACGGCCTGGTCGTGGGCGCCACCGGCTCCGGCAAGTCCGAGATGCTGCGCACCCTGGTGAGCTCGCTGGTGATCGGCCACGGACCGGACCGGCTGGCGCTGATGCTGGTCGACTTCAAGGGCGGTGCGACCTTCGCCGCCATGGAGGACATCCCGCACATCGCCGGGATGATCACGAACCTGCAGGACGACCTCACCCTGGTCGACCGGATGCGGGACGCGCTGTACGGCGAGATGCAGCGCCGCCAGGAGGTCCTCAAGGCCGCCGGCAACCTGCCCAACGTCACCGTCTACCAGGACCGCATCGACGCGGGCGAGGACCTCCCGCCGCTCCCCCACCTGCTGGTCATCGTCGACGAGTTCTCCGAGCTGCTGACGGCGAAGCCGGACTTCGCCGAGCTGTTCGTCGCCATCGGCCGGATCGGCCGCTCCATCGGCGTGCACCTGTTGCTCGCCTCGCAGAAGCTCGAGGTGGGCAAGATCCGCGGCCTGGAGTCGCACCTGTCCTACCGGATCAGCCTGCGCACGTTCTCCGAGGGCGAGAGCCGCGACGCCATCGGCGTACCGGACGCCTACCACCTGCCGCCCGAGCCGGGCTCGGGCTTCCTCAAGGTCGACACCACGGTCTTCGAGCGGTTCAAGGCGGCGCTGGTGTCCTCGCCGTACGTGCCGCCGTCGGGCCAGGTCAAGACCACCGTCCCCGTCGTCCCGTACGTCGCCGTGAACGGCCTGGGCGCCTGGATCTCCCAGCAGGCGGCCGACCAGGCCGTCGTCGACGGGACCGCGCCAGACGGCACCGAGACCGTCCTGGACGTGCTGTGCCGGCAGATGGCGGAGTCCGGCTGGGCGCGGGTCCGCCCCGTCTGGCTGGAGCCGCTGCCGCGCGAGCTGCCGCTGGGCGGCCTGGTCGATCTGAGCGCCCGCGCCGAGGTCGGCTCCTGCGCGGCGGTCGTCGGTCTGGTCGACGACCCGACCCACCAGGACCAGCGCCCGTTCACCTTCGACTTCGCGGGCGCCGACGCCAACCTGGTCATCACCGGGTCGCCGCAGTCCGGGAAGTCCACGCTGGTGCGCAGCACGATCCTCTCCCTCGCCTCCCAGCACGCGCCCGGCGACGTCGCGTTCTACTGCATCGACTACGGCGGCGGCTCGCTCTCGGCCCTGGGCGGCCTGCCGCACGTCGCCTCGGTCGCGAGCCGGGTCGATCCCGAGCGGATCACCCGCACGGTCAACGACGTGCGCGGGATCCTGAACCAGCGCGAGGTCCTGTTCCGCGAGCGCGGACTGGAGTCGGCCGCAGCCTTCCGGCGCGCTCGGGCCGCCGGGCAGCTCCCCGACGACACGCTCGGCGACGTGTTCCTCGTGGTCGACGGCTGGGGCACGTTCCGCGAGGAGTGGGACGACCTGGACTACGCGATCGCCGACATCGCCGCGCGCGGCACGAACTTCGCGGTCCACGTCGTCGTCACCGTGACCCAGGCGATGCAGGTGCGGATGCGGATGCAGGCCTCGATGACCGGCCGGGTGGAGCTCCGGCTCAGCGACCCCTTCGACTCCGAGTTCGGCCGTCAGGCGATGGAGCAGATCCCCAAGGACGCGCCCGGCCGCGGCCTGACCGGCTCGCGGCAGAGCACGCTGGTGTTCCAGTCCGCGCTCCCGGCGTACGACGCCGGCGACGAGGCTCCCGAGGACGCGCAGAAGCGGCTGCTCCAGGCGATCGTGGCCAAGTGGGGCGACCAGCGGGTCGCCCGGGTCGAGGTGCTCCCCCAGCTGGTCACCATGGCCGACCTGCCGCCCATGCAGCGCGGCGACACCGGCCTGCTGGTCGGCCTGTCCGAGCTCAACCTGGGGCCGGCCGAGATCAACCTCAGCGGCGCCGACCCCCACCTGCAGGTGTACGGCGACGGGGAGACCGGCAAGTCCAATCTGCTCAAGCTGCTCATCGCCGACCTCGTGGCCAGCCGGCCGCCCGAGGAGGTCGGCATCGCGGTCGTCGACTACCGGCGCTCGCTGCTCGACGTGGTGCCCGACGAGTACCTGCTGACCTACTCCACGGGTGCCGACCAGGCGGCCCAGGCGGCGCAGGAGATCGCCGGCGCCATCCGGGCGCGCGTGCCCGGCCCGGACGTCACCTCCGAGCAGCTGCGCAACCGGTCGTGGTGGAAGGGCCTCGACGTCTACGTCATCGTGGACGACCACGACCTCGTCGCCACGTCCCAGGGTGACCCGCTGGCGCCGCTGATCGACCTGCTGCCCCAGGGACGCGACCTGGGCCTGCACCTGATCCTGGCGCGCCGCACCGGCGGCATGTCGCGAGCCGTCTACGAGCCGCTCATCCAGCGCCTCATCGATCTGAGCACGCCGGGCTTCATGTTCAGCGGCGACCGGCTCGAGGGGCGACTGATCGGCGGCCACCCGTCGCGCAGGCTGCCGCGCGGCCGCGCCATGTACGTCAACCGGGACGGCTCCGCGTCGCTGGTGCAGACGGCGCGCGTCGACGACTGATCACGGACTTTTCGGCCGGCCGAGGTTTTGGAACGGCCCGGACCGGATAGATGCTGGTGGCACGCACCACACCAACTACTCGGGAGGCCACCATGGCTGCTGACCGCGTTTCTCTCACCGAGGGCTACCAGGGCGCCCTCCACACCAATCGCAACATCGGCGACCAGGCCGAGCAGGTCCAGGGCCTCGCCAAGAAGCAGCACGGCCACACCGCCGACCTCCTGTCCCAGAACAAGGGCGCGCTGGCCAACCAGACCGGCAATGGCTCCACCGCCACCGCCAACGGCCTCTCCGCGGCCGGCACCATGCACATGGCCAACGCCGCCGGTGGCGCCGAGTACGTCCGCCGTACCGCCGGTCACGAGGACACCGCCGCTGACTCCCAGGCCGGCGAGGCCCGCCTGATGGAGACCTCCGCCACCGACCTCGCCCACAAGATCAACCCGCCGGCCTGACCGCGCGCACCCACGACTCGAGGAGATCCAGATGACTGACCAGCTCCGCGTCGACCGCGGCTCGATCCAGAACCACGTCGACGACACCCGCAACAACATGAGCGGCTTCCGTGGCGCCCACGAGCAGGCCGACCGCCAGTCCGCCAACTTCGGCCGGCAGACCGAGGGCGGCGTCGGCTCCGACGACATCGACCGCACCCGGGCCGCCTCCAACCGGCACAGCACCGAGATCGACGGCAACGTCAACAAGCTGATGAACCGGACCAGCGAGAACACCGACGAGTTCATCTCGAACGTCCGCAAGGCCGCGACCCGGTCCCTCAACACCACGGACTGAGCACACTCAGCGATGCCGACCGGCCGGGAGCCGGCCGTCACCCCGAGAGGACCGGTGGTGATGGCGGGCCCCGGCCGGTCGGCGTCTGTGCTGCGGTCACGCGACCCGAGGCCCTGACGTCCGCCGATCAGGTTTGATCCGCCCCGGAGCGGAAAGACGATAGGGACACGCACGACCACACCCTGGAGAAGCGATGGGCACCGACAGCCGTGACGTCATCGGGCTCGACGTCGACCACCTCGACTCGGTGGGTCGCACCATCAGCGGACGCGGCGACCATGCCGGCACGACGGCGACGCGGCTCGCCAGCGGCCTCTCGGCGCTGCACGGTCATATCGGCGGCAACCCCGAGGTCGGTACGGCGATGGCCGCCTTCCTCGAGGAGCACATCGCCCACCCCGCCCGGCACCTCGGCAAGAACGTCACCGCCGGCGGCCACGGTGTCTCCGGGGTGGCCACGACCGCCCGGTCCAGCGACAACGAGGCGGCGGCCGACCTGCACATCCAGGTCGCTGCCAATCACGACAGCGCGTCCCTCCTGCTGAGGAACATCAACGTGACGCCGAGGGAGGCGACGCCGTGAGCAGGCCCGATGGACCGTTCGACTACTACGCCGACCTGTACGGCGGCGGGTCCAATGTCACCGCGTCGAGCATCCGGCGGCTCGTCGACGATCCCTCCCGCGACAGCGCGACGATCGCCCTGTTGGCCGAGGACCTCGACCATGACGGCACCGTCACCGCGTCGCTGGTCGAGGGGCAGATCCGCTCCGAGGTGGCGAAGGGACCGGCCGTCGTGGCCGGCCATGCGCGGCGGCTCGGCATCAACGGCACCTATGCGGTCGGTCTGGTCAACCTGCTGGCCACCCACGTGCACACCTTCGACGGTGTCGTCGCCTCCCTCAACGACCGCTACCGGCGCACCATGCACGCCTGCCGGGTGGTGGCGGGCGTGGCCACGCCGACCGCGGACGACCTGCTGACCGCGCCCGTGCTGGCGGCCGGGTACGTGAGCCCACCGGCCCAGCCCGCCGGAGGCAACGCCTGGCAGCAGCTCTACACAGCGCCGGCCCCCACCTTCGACGCCGCTGCGGTCGGCACGGCCGTGAGGGGCGACCTGCAGGGCGAGTACCGGCACGCACGCCGGCTGCTCGATGGCGGGGTCGCCGATGTCGCCACGAAGTTCGGGCAGGGGCCCACCCACGCCAACCTGCGCCTGCTCGTCGACCTCGGCGCGATCCCCCTGCCGACGGCCGAGCGGTGGCCGTGGCTGCACCTGACCGACGCCGAGCGGCGCAAGGCCCTGCTCGCCCTGGTGGCCAGCGGCGCCGTGCCGGACCCCGCGACGCTGCCCGCGGGATCGGTCCAGTCGTGGCTGAAGGCCCACCCCGAGATCGCCGACTACCTCTCGCTGTTCGTGCCGCCCCGGATCCCGACCGACGGCAAGCCCACCGACGTCGCCGACTGGTGGCGCGGGCTGGGCGTCCTCGGCCAGCTGGCGGCAGCGGCCCACACGCCCTCGCTGGTGGGCAACCTCGACGGGGTCCAGGGCTGGGGCCGCGACCTCGCCAACCGCACCCTGCTCGACCAGTACGTCGCCCAGATCCGCAGCACGATCCCCTACGGCAAGGACTCCGGCTTCACCGACGAGCAGCTCCGCAGCATCGCCGCGATCCGCGACGACCTCGCCAAGGGCAACCGTCAGCTCCTCGGCCTGGACCTGTTCTCGGGTGAGCGCTCCCACGCCATCGTGGCGATCGGCAACGTCGACACCGCACAGCACGTCGGCGTCTTCACCCCCGGGCTCACCTCCAACGTGCCCGACAGCCTCAACGGCTACGACAACGACATGTCCAACCTCGCCCACCAGGCGAACGCCATGATCACCCGCAACGGAGGCCACGGGTCCGTCGCAACGGTGGTGTACCTGGGCTACGACGCTCCCCAGCTCGACCTGTCCCTGCTCGATCTCGGAGCGTTCGGGGGCCAGGCGGACAGCGTGGTGGCACCGGACCTCGCGATCCGCGGGGGCGACTCGCTCGCGTCCTTCTACCAGGGCCTCGACGCGTCCCGGTCCGACGGCGTGCACCTCACCGCTCTCGGCCACTCCTACGGCTCGACCACGACCGGCTACGCCCTTCAGCATGCTGCGACGGGCGTGGACGACGCGGTCCTGTTCGGCTCGCCGGGACCGGGCACCGGGAACCGCGGAGACCTCCACGTGCCGAACCTGTACGTCATCGAGAACGACAACGACCTCGTCGCCGACGGCGGCATCTTCGGCGGCGACCCGTCGTTCATGGACGGCGTCACGCACCTGCAGTCCCACGCCGCGAGCCACGACGGTGCGAGCTACCTCGGCACGACCGGCCACACGTCGTACCTCGACAACGGCTCGACCGCGCAGCACAACATGGCGGCCGTGCTCACCGGCATCCACGGCGAGCTGATCACGGGTCAGGACCTCGATGGCGGGGATCTCCTCACCGCCCCCAACCCGGGCGACCTCCTCGCTGCCGGCGAGGCCACCGGCGGCGACATCAAGGACGGGTTCGAGGCCTGGGGAGCCGACCTCGTCCACGGCCTCGAGAGCTTCGGACGGCCCCCGGGATACTGATGACCGTGTTCCTGAAACGCCTCGCCCTCGTCGGTGCGCTCATGCTGATGGGTACTGCCTTCGCCGCCTGTGGCGGCGCCACCCCGAAACCAACGGAGGAGACCTCGATGACCGTCGGCTACGGGCACGGCTCGATGGAGAAGGCGCTCGCCCGCATGGTGCGGATGCGCAGCGACATGATGCATGCGCTCGACGAGCGGCTCGAGCCGAAGGCGTGGCGCGCGGCGAGCAACGAGGACGGCGTCTCCATCGCGGGCTGCAACGACGGCGCCTCGCAGACCGTCGGCCTGCGCACCTACACCTTCCCCAGCACCTACTCCCCCGACAGCTGGCACCAGGCCGCGTCACTGGTCGAGGAGGTCGGCCGCCGCTACGGCTTCGACGTCGTACGCCGCACGGTCGACCGGCCGGGCAACCTGGAGATCACCGGGCTCGCCCCCGACGGCGGCAGCTACACCTTCGGGATGGTCACCGCCACGACCCTCACCATCACCACCGGCTGCTACCGGTGGGAGCACACGCCCGGCCCGGATGCCTGGCTCACGCTCGACCCCACGCCCTGAGGACCGGGCGGACCTCAGAGGGTGTAGACGGCGCCGGTCTCCGCCCGCAGCGCCTCGGGGTACGCCGCGACCGACTCGGCGAAGATGGCGTCCCCGTCGTGCCACGGCGGGATGTGGGTGACCACCAGCCGCTTGGCGCCGGCCCGTCCGGCGTACTCGCCCGCCTCGGTGCCGGTCAGGTGCAGGCTCGGCGGGTTGTCGTCGTCGTGGCGGAAGGACGCCTCGCACAGGAACAGGTCGGCGTCGGCCGCGATCTCCAGCAGCGCCGGGATCGGCCCGGTGTCGCCGCTGTAGGCCAGCACCTTGCCGTGCGCCGTGATCCGCATGCCGTACGCCGGGACCGGGTGGTCGACCTCGTACGGCTCGATGGCGAACGGGCCGATCGAGAACGGCTCCTTGTAGAGGCGGAAGATGAACTCCTCGCGCATCCCGGGCTTGCGCGGCAGGTCGTAGGCCTTCGCCAGCCGCTTCGCGGTGCCCTTCGGCCCGTAGACCGGGATCCGCGGCTGGGTGCCGCTGGGGTGGTACTTGCGCAGCACGTAGTAGCTGGTCATGTCGACACAGTGGTCGGCGTGCAGATGGCTGATCAGCACGGCGTCGACCTTGAGCGGATCGACGTAGCGCTGCAGCAGTCCGAGAGCGCCGTTGCCCATGTCCAGCACCACGCTCCAGACCCGGTCGGGCTCCTCGGCGGTGCGGGTCTGCACCAGGTAGCAGCTGGCCGGCGACTCGGGCCCGGGGTAGGACCCCGCGCACCCGACGACCGTGAGGCGGACGCCGTCGATGGGGATGTCGTCGATCGGTGTCATGCCAGCCCTCCCGCGAATTGTCCGGCCGCCGCCAGCTCGGCGCCGAGGAACCGGCGACCGATGGTCGCGAACTCGTCCGGCGAGCCGGTCGTGGCGAAGGTGTACGACGCCTCGCCCTCGCCACGCATCAAGCCCTTGTCGGCGAGGGTCCGGTAGAGGGCCTTCGCGGACTCCTCGGCGCTGCTCACCAGGGTGACGCCGTCGCCCATCACGTAGGAGATGACGCCGGTCAGCAGCGGGTAATGGGTGCAGCCGAGGATCAGGGTGTCGATGCCGAGCTCGCTCAGCGGATCGAGGTACTCGTGCGCGACCTCGAGCAGCTCCTCGCCGCCGGTGATGCCGGCCTCGACGTAGTCGACGAAGCGGGGACAGGCACGCGTGGTCAGCTGGAGGTGGGGCGCTGCGGCGAGCGCGTCGTCGTACGCCATCGACTCGGCCGTGGCGCGGGTGCAGATGACACCGACCTTGCCGTTGCGGGTCGCGGAGACCGCGCGTCGGGCGGCGGGGAGGATCACCTCGACGACGGGGACGTCGTACCGCTCGCGCGCGTCGCGGAGCATGGCGGCGCTCGCGGAGTTGCAGGCGATGACCAGTGCCTTCACGCCCTGGTCGACGAGGTGGTCGAGGCACTCCAGGGCGTACTCGCGCACCTCGGCGATCGCCTTCGGCCCGTAGGGCTGCCGGGCGGTGTCGCCCAGGTAGGTGATCGACTCGTGCGGAAGCTGGTCGATGACCGACCGTGCGACGGTGAGGCCACCGAATCCGGAGTCGAAGATGCCGATCGGCGCGTCGACGTCGACGTTTCCATGGCCCAGCACGGTGACAGCCTAGAGCCAGGTCACGCCCGCGTGCCGCAACTGGCGACTCAACTCACGCCGGGAGCGCGGTCGCTCGGCCGAGCAGCCAGGGCCCGAGCTCGCGGAAGGGCAGCGCCGGGCTGAAGTGGTTGCCCTGCGCCCACCAGCATCCGAACCGCGCCATCTGCTCGGCCTCGGCGGCCGTCTCCACACCCTCGGCGATCGAGCCGACCCCGACCGAGAGTGCCAGCGAGACGACGCCCTCGCAGACCGAGCGACCTGCTGGCAGGGGTCCGCCCGCGGCGACGAAGGTGCGGTCCAGCTTGACCAGGTCGACGCCGATGTCGACCAGGCTGGACAGGCCGCCGTGGCCGGTGCCGAAGTCGTCGATCGCCAGGTTCACGCCGAGGGCGCGCAGCTCGGACAGGCGCGAGACCAGCGAGGGGTCGGACAGGATCCGCGACTCGCTGACCTCGAGGGTCAGGGCAGGGGCGGGGAAGCCGGAGCGCTGCAGCACGACGGCGATGTCCTCGACCAACCGCGGCTGTGCCAGCTGGCGCTCGCTGAGGTTGACGTGCATGCCCAGGCGGTGACCCTGCCGCCACAGCTCGCTCCCGTCGCGGCACGCCTCGCGCAGCGAGAACGCCCCGAGGGAGTCGATCAGGTCGCTCGTCTCGAGGATCCCGAGGAACTCCGAGGCCATCACCAGCCCGCGTTCCGGGTGACGCCAGCGCATCAGTGCCTCCACGGCCACCGGTATGCCGCTCGCGAGCTCGACGATCGGCTGGTACTCGACGACGAGGTCCCCGAAGTCGAAGGCCAGACGCAGCTCGTCCAGCTCCTCAGCCGCGCGTATCTCCTCGGCGGACCGGGCGGGTGCCTCGGCGAGAGCGCCTTGCGGCGGGAGGTCGTCGCGATGGCGCGTGCGACGGTCGGCCCGCGCCCGGGCGCCGCGCATCGCCCACCCGACCAGGAGGCTCGCGGCGCAGGCTCCGACGAGGAAGACCCAACCGAGGGCGAGCGACCAGAAGGGGCCCGTGATGATGCGGAGGTCCCAGAGCGCGACCTCGCACGCGGTCGCCGTCAGGACCACCGCAAGGCCGTAGAAGGCCCGGTCACGGACGGAGTCGAGCACCCGGCACCACCCCCTCGCGCACGACCGTAGGGGGCGGGGCGAGCCGGTGGCGCAGGATCCGCCCGGATCCGGCCGATCGCCGCGGGACCGATGGTCCGGACGGGCCAGAGGGCCAGGACCAAAGGCCCGGACTGCGGGGCCTCAGGCCCAGAGTTGGCCCTCGAGCCGCTCCTCGGCGTCGTCGATGGTGCCCTCGTAGGCACCGGTCGAGAGGTACTTCCAGCCGGCGTCGGCCACCACGAACGCGATGTCCGCGGTCTGACCGGCCTTCGCGGCCTTGGCCGCCTGGCCGAGCGCCGCGTGCAGGATGGCGCCGGTGGAGATGCCGGCGAAGATGCCCTCGAGCTCGAGCAGCTCGCGCACCCGGCGTACGGCGTCACGAGGACCGACCGAGAAGCGGGTGTCGATCAGGGAGGCGTCGTACAGCTCGGGGACGAAGCCCTCGTCGAGGTTGCGCAGGCCGTAGACCAGCTCGCCGTAGCGGGGCTCGGCCGCGACGATGGTGACGTCGGGCTTGGCGGTCCGGAAGTAGCGCGAGACGCCCATCAGGGTGCCAGTGGTGCCGAGGCCCGCGACGAAGTGGGTGATGCTGGGCAGGTCGGCGAGGAGCTCGGGCCCGGTGCCCTCCTCGTGCGCGAGGGCGTTGGCGTCGTTGCCGTACTGATAGAGCATGACCCAGTCGGGATGCTCGGCGGAGATCTTCTTCGCGACGCGCACGGCCTCGTTGGAGCCGCCCGCGGCGGGGCTGGAGATGATCTCGGCGCCCCACATCCGCAGGATCTGGCGGCGCTCCTCGGAGGTGTTCTCCGGCATCACGAAGACCGTGCGGTAGCCCTTGAGCTTGGCGGCCATCGCGATCGAGATGCCGGTGTTGCCCGAGGTCGGCTCGAGGATCGTGCAGCCGGGACGGAGGAGTCCCTCCTTCTCGGCCTCCTCGATCATCTTCAGGGCCGGGCGGTCCTTGATCGAGCCGGTCGGGTTGCGGTCCTCGAGCTTGGCCCACAGGCGCACTTCCGCGCCGTTGGGCAGGACGCCCGGCGACAACCGCGGCAGCCCGACCAGCGGCGTACCGCCGACCGATGCCAGCAGGTTGTCGAACCGTGCCATCGGATCAGTGAGCGCCGCCGGCGACGGCCGGCAGGATGGTGATCTCGTCACCGTCGTTGAGCTTGGCGTCGAGGCTGCCGAGGAAGCGGACGTCCTCGTCGTTGACGTAGATGTTGACGAACCGGCGCAGGTCCGGGCCGCTCTCCTTGACGTCGATGAGCCGGTCCTTGATGCCCGGGTGGTCGGCCTCGAGGGCGTCGATCAGCGCGCTCAGCGTGGTGCCGTCGGCGGAGACCGCCTTCTCACCGCCGGTGTAGGTGCGCAGGATGGTCGGGATCTTGACCTCGATGGCCATGTCAGAGGTTCTCCTCGTTCGGTGATGCAATGGTGGTGCTGCTGCCGTCGGTGGCGACGAGCTCGACCGGTTCCTCGGTCACCTCGCCGTCGACGATTCTGTAGGACCTGAACTCGACAGGGCCGTCGTTATTCCCGTGCTCGCGGGTGCTGACCAGCACGTAGTGGGCGTTCGGCTCGCCCGCGAGGTTGATGTCGGTGACGCTCGGATAGGCCTCGGTCGCGGTGTGCGAGTGGTAGATCACCACCGGCTCCTCGTCGCGCTTGGCGAGGTCCTTGTAGAGCTCGAGCAGGTCGGTCGAGTCGTACTCGTAGAAGGTCGGGCTGCCGGCGGCGTTCACCATCTCGATGAACCGCTCCGGCCGGTCGCTGCCCTCGGGGCCCGCGACCATGCCGCACGCCTCCACCGGATGGTCGCGCTTGGCGTGCGCGACGATGGCGTCGTACGCCGCCTGACCGATCTTCAACACGGCACCAGCCTAAGGGCGCCGGTCAGCCGGTCGGGTTGGCGGCCTTCGCGGCGAGACGCTCGGGAGTGGGCCAGCGCACGTCCTTGACCCAGCCGAGCTTCTCCAGGACCCAGATGACCCGGGCGGAGGTGTCGAACTGGAACCGCTTCACGCCGTGCCGGGCGCTGGTCGGGTCGGCGTGGTGCAGGTTGTGCCACGACTCGCCGCCGGACGGGATGGCCAGCCACCACACGTTGCCGGAGAAGTCGCGCGAGGCGAACGGCCGCTCGCCCACGGTGTGGCAGATCGAGTTGATCGACCAGGTGACGTGGTGGATCAGACCGATCCGGACGACCGAGGCCCAGAAGAACGCGGTCAGGGCGCCCTGCCAGGACCAGGTCAGCAGGAAGCCGAGCAGCGGGGGCAGCAGCAGCGAGGTGAGCGTCCAGAGCCAGAACATCCGGGAGATCCGCACCAGGTCGCGGTCCTTGGCCAGGTCGGGCGCGTAGCGCTCGATCGGGGTCTGCTCCTCGTCGAAGAGCCAGCCCACGTGCGCCCAGATCATGCCCTTGGTCAGCGCGCCGAGGCTCTTGCCGAAGCGCCACGGCGAGTGCGGGTCACCATCACGGTCGGAGAACTGGTGGTGCTTGCGGTGGTCGGCCACCCAGCGGATCACCGGGCCCTCGATCGCCATCGAGCCGAGGATGGCGAGGGTGATCTTCACCGCCCGGTTCGGCTTGAAGGACTTGTGGGTGAAGAGCCGGTGGTAGCCGACGGTGATGCCGTGCAGGGTCAGCCCGTACATGGCGACGGTGATCACGACGTCGCTCCAGCCCAGCCAGCCGCCCCAGGCGACCGGGATCGCCGCGACGAAGGCGACGAACGGGACGGCGATGAACAGGCCGAGCGCAACGCGCTCCCAGAAGCCCTGCGTGTCACCGCCGAGGGTCACCCGGGCCGCCTGGTCCGGGCTCCCGCCGGTCGGGGTCGGTCGGTCGTCGAGCGCGGTCATGGATCCCCCGTGCGGTCGCGGTCAGTCACTGCATCCGAGCCTAACCGAGTCTCCTCGGACTACCCGACCGCGTCCACCAGGGTCTCCTGGAGGTAGCCCAGCCACTCGTAGAGATGGTGGGCCTGGGCGCGCGGGTCCGCGTCGGGCAGGGAGTCCCAATACTCCTGGTCGCCCTCCTCGACCTCGAGGCGGGTGCCGAGCGCGAGCCGCAGGTCGGTGAAGGAGCGCATCCAGGCCAGCGCGGTCGGCTCGTCGAGCTCGACGTCGATGACCAGGTCGCCGTGCTCCTCGGCGGTGGGATCGGCCGGCAGGCCGGCCTCCTCGAGCACGTCGATGACCGACTCCGCGGCCTTGGCCTTGGTGTCGCGCAGGCCTCCCTCGGTGAACCGGCGGAACTCCCCGGCCGCCTCCTCGTCGTGGCGGTACGCCGTCGGGAAGAGCCGCTGCAGCACCGGGTCCTCCGGCGCGGTGGTCGGACCGGAGAAGTCGAGCAGGGCCTCGAGCGGGTCGTCGCCGGTCGGGGTCACCGCCCGCTCGTTGTGCAGCAGCTCGACCAGCTGGGCGGCCAGTGAGCGCAGGAGGTCGGCCTCGAACACCGAGAACGTGGCGAAGACGAGCTTGCTGCGGCGGTGCCGGTGGAAGCCGCTCACGCGTCGGCCTTCTGCAGCGTCGCCCACAGGCCGTACTCGTGCATCGCCTGCACGTCGCGCTCCATCTCCTCGCGGCTGCCGGTGCTGACCACGGACCTGCCGTCCTCGTGCACCTCGAGCATGAGCTTCTCGGCCTTCTTCTTGGAGTAGCCGAAGTACTTGGTGAAGACGAAGGTCACGTACGACATCAGGTTGACCGGGTCGTTCCACACGATCGTCACCCAGGGCGTGTCGGAGAGCGTGATCTCGTCGGGCGTGAGGTCCGGAGCCACCGTCGGATCGGCGTGGGTGGGGCTCGCGGTGCTCACGGCTCCATCGTTCCACAGCGGGGAGGGGTGGCACGTCACCCCGCCTTGCGGTCCATAGGTTTCCTATGTATATTGGTTGAGCGATGGAACCAACAACCGAGATGACCGCCCTCAGCGGCGACCTGGCGATGTACGCCGCCCGCCTGGTCCGCCTGATCCGGCAGGGCAACCCCCAGCCGGCCGGCATCCGCGCCATGTCGAGCATCGACGAGCGCGGGCCGCTCAGCGTGACCACGCTCGCCCAGCTCGACAACTGCTCGCAGCCGACGATGACCGGCATCGTGCGGCAGCTCATCGAGCAGGGCTGGCTGAGCAGGGAGCCGCACCCGACCGACGCGCGCAGCACGCTGATCGGGCTCACCCCGGCGGGCCGCGCCGAGCTCGGGCGGGTCCGCGCGGCCAACGCCGCGCTGGTCGCGTCCCGGATCGCCGCCCACCCCGAGCGCAGCGCAGCCGATCTCGCGACCGCGGTCGCCGTGCTGCGCGACGTACTCACCGAGCCCCTGGACAAGACCGACAACAAGACCGACCACAAGGAGAGCAAGCCGTGACCACCGAGACCTCGATCCTGCGTCAGCCGCGTGCCGTCTGGGCCGTGGCGTTCGCCTGCGTGATCGCCTTCATGGGCATCGGGCTGGTCGACCCGATCCTCAAGGAGATCGCGGCCCAGCTTCAGGCCACGCCCAGCCAGGTCTCACTGCTGTTCACCAGCTACATGGCCGTGATGGGCGTCGCGATGCTGGTCACCGGCGTCGTCTCGACCCGCATCGGGCCCAAGCGCACGCTGCTGGCCGGCCTGGTCCTCATCATCGTGTCCGCGGCCCTCGCCGGCGCGTCCGGCTCCGTGAGCGCCGTGGTCGCCTTCCGCGCCGGATGGGGACTCGGCAACGCGCTGTTCATCGCGACCGCGCTCTCGACCATCGTCAGCGCCGCGAAGGGCTCGCTGGCGCAGGCGATCATCCTGTTCGAGGCCGCGCTGGGCCTGGGCATCGCGGCCGGACCCCTCGTCGGCGGCCTGCTCGGCCAGCAGTCGTGGCGCGCGCCCTTCTTCGGCGTCTCGACCCTGATGGTGGTCGCGGTGGTCGCCACCGCGATCTTCCTGCCCGCGACGCCGCCGACCGGTCGTCGTACGACGCTGGCGGACCCGTTCCGCGCGCTGCGGCACCCCGCGCTGGCGATCCTCGCGGCCGTCGCGATCTGCTACAACCTCGGCTTCTTCTCGCTGCTCGCCGCCGGGCCGTTCGCCCTGCCGGGCGCCGGCATCATGCAGATCGGCTGGATCTTCTTCGGCTGGGGCATCCTGCTCGCCGCCGCGTCCGTCGCGGCCGCGCCGGCCCTGCAGCGCCGCTTCGGCACCATGCCCGCGCTGATCGGCGCCATGACGCTCTTCGCCCTCGACCTGCTGGCGATGGCGGCCGGCGCCGAGCACGCGATCGTGGTCAAGCTCGGCATCATCGTGGCCGGCGCCTTCCTGGGCGTCGTGAACACCCTGGTCACCGAGGCCGTCATGGGCGCGGCGCCGGTCGAGCGGCCGGTCGCGTCGGCGGCGTACAGCTTCGTGCGGTTCACCGGCGGCGCCGTGGGCCCGTACGTCGCCCTCAAGCTGGCCGAGCACCAGGGTGCGGCCGCTCCGTTCTGGTTCGGCGGCATCTCCGTCGCCGTCGGCGTGGTCGTGCTGGTCGCCGGCTCGGGCGTCATCTCCGCCGCGCTGCACGGAGCCCCCGCCCCGCACTCGGTCGAGGAGGCCGAGGGTGTGCTGGTGGGCGACCTGGACTGACCGCCCTCCTGAGGAAGTCCGCGGTCAGCTGAAGATCATGCAGGAGCTCGAGGCGTAGGCCACGAGCCGGCCGTGGCCGTCGTACAGCCTCGCCTCGGCGAGAGCGGTACGGCGGCCGCGCTGGATCACGCTGCCGACCGCCCGCAGCCGCCCCGAGTCGACGGTGACGGCCTTGAGGAACTTCACGGTGAGGTCGAGCGAGGTGTAGCCCTCCCCCACGGCCAGCGTGGAGTGGACGGCGCAGCCGCAGGCCGAGTCCAGCAGCGTGGCGAACACGCCGCCGTGCACGCTGCCGATGGGGTTGTAGTGGCGCAGCTCGGGGTCGAGCTCGAAGATCGCGGTTCCGCGCTCGGGGACCTCGAACCCGGCGAAGCCGAGGGTGCTCGCGATCGGCGCCGCCGGCAGCCGGCCGTCGAGGATCGCCTGCAGCTGCTCGAACCCGTCCAGCGTGGCCGGGTCGAGCTGGGTCCTGGTCGCAGACTCAGTCATGGCCCCATCCCAGCAGCCGCAGGCTGAGTCTGTCAATGAGACTTAGATCGCCTATGCTGGGCGGATGACCGCGAGCGCTCCCCCGGCCCTGGACTGGTCGGTCGACAACTGCACGCTGGGCAGGGCCATGGCGATCCTCGGCGAGCGGTGGACGGTCGTGGTGCTGCGCGAGGTGTTCCTCGGCGTACGCCGCTTCGAGGACATCCGCCGGCACGCGGGCGTCCCGCGCCAGGTGCTCACCAACCGGCTCGCCTCGCTCGTGGCGCACGGGATCCTGGAGCGGCGGCCCTATCAGGAGGCGGGGGCGCGGACGCGGCACGAGTACCGGCTCACGCCGCGAGGCCGCGAGCTGCAGCCGATCCTGCTCGCGGTCGCGCAGTGGGGCGACCGGCACCTCGCCGATCCGGCCGGTCCTCCGATCGCCTTCGTGCACGACGGCTGCGAGGAGCCGGTGCATGTCGAGATCCGGTGCGCGGCCGGGCATGCCGTCGAGGGACGTCAGGTCACCAGCCGACAGGGGCCGGGGGCGCACCCCTTCACCCCCTGACCGCGAGTTCAGGCTTGTGGTCGACCGAAACCCGGGTTTCGGTCGACCACAAGCCTGAACTCGGCACGCCAGAGGTCGGAACTCGGGGTCAGGAGGTCTTGCGGACCGACCACTCCCGGATCCGGTCGATGCGCTTCTGCAGCTGCTCGGCATTGGCGATGGCCGCGGCCGGGCCGCCGCACTCCTTGCGCAGCGCGGCGTGGGTGATCGCGTGAGGCTGGCCGGTGCGGTGGTTCCAGGACGCGACCAGGCCGTTGAGCTCGCGGCGCATCACCGCGAGGTGCTCGTGCGTCGTGACCTCGGCGACGGAGTCGGCCGGCCGGGCGTCGGGCTGGGCGGCCCGCGTCCTGCGCCGGTCGTCCTGCCGCTGCCGCAGCAGCTGCTTCATCTGGTCGGGCTCGAGCAGGCCCGGGATGCCGAGGAAGTCCATCTCCTCGTCGCTGCCGACGTGGACCTCCCCCTCGTGGCCGAACTGCGCGCCGTCGTACAGGGCGTGGTCGAAGCGGGCCTCGGACCCGAGCGCCTCGAACGGCAGCGCCTCCAGGTCGGCCGAGGCTCCCTCGCCGGCCTGCGCCCGCGCCATCAGGTCCTCCTCGGCGCCGAAGATGTCGGTCGGGTCGTCGCTCTTCTTGCGACCCAGGACGTGGTCGCGCTGCCGCTCGAGCTCGCCGGCGAAGGACAGCAGGTTCGGCACCGACGGCAGGAAGACGCTCGCGATCTCACCGCGCGTCCGGGCCCGCACGAAGCGGCCGACGGCCTGGGCGAAGAACAGCGGGGTCGAGGTCGTGGTCGCCCAGACACCCACCGCGAGACGGGGTACGTCGACGCCCTCGGACACCATCCGGACCGCGACCATCCAGCGCGCGTCGCCGTCGCTGAACTCGCTGATCTTCTTCGAGGCCGCCTTCTCGTCGGACAGCACGACCGTCGGCGACTCCCCCGAGATCTGCTTGATGATCTTCGCGTAGGCGCGCGCCGAGTCCTGGTCGGAGGCGATGACCAGGCCACCGGCGTCGGGGACGTGGCGGCGTACCTCCGAGAGGCGCTTGTCGGCGGCGGCGAGGACCGACGGCATCCAGGAGCCGGTCGGGTCCAGCGCCGTGCGCAGCGCCTGCGAGGTCATGTCCTTGGTCAGCGGCTCCCCCAGCGACGCGGCGACCTCGTCGCCGGCGCTGGTGCGCCACGCCATCTGCCCGGAGTAGGCCAGGAACAGCACCGGTCGCACCACGTGGTCGCGCAGCGCCTCGGCGTAGCCGTAGGTGTAGTCGGCGACCGAGGTCGGCACGCCGTCCTCACCGGGCGCGTAGGTCACGAACGGGATCGGGTTGATGTCGGAGCGGAACGGCGTACCGGTGAGGGCCAGGCGCTTCGCCGCCGGCTCGAACGCCTCGCGCACGCCCTCGCCCCAGCTCATCGAGTCGCCCGCGTGGTGGATCTCGTCGAGGATGACCAGCGTCTTGAACCGCTCGGTGCGCACGCGCAGCGCGAGCGGGTTGACCCCCACGCCGGCGTACGTGACCGCGATGCCGACGTAGTCGGTGGAGATCTTGCCGCTGCCGGCGGAGTACGTCGGATCGATCGGGATGCCGGCCTTCGCCGCGGCGGCCGCCCACTGCACCTTCAGGTGCTCGGTCGGCGCCACGATGATGAGCCGGTCGATCACGCGGCGGCCGAGCAGCTCGGCCGCGACCGTCAGCGCGAACGTGGTCTTGCCGGCGCCCGGCGTCGCGACCGCGAGGAAGTCACGCGGCGTGCGGGCCAGGTAGTCCTCCAGCGCCGCCTGCTGCCAGGCGCGCAACGATCCGGCCGTCCCCCAGGCGGCACGCTCGGGCCAGGCCGGTCCGAGGTTGGCGGCTGCGCGAGGGGCGGGGCTCTGCCCGCCCGTCACTCGCCGGAACCGCCCTTGCCGTCACCCGTGCCGTCGTCGTCCCCGTCGTGGGGGATGCCCTCCCAGATGTCCTTGCACTCCGGGCAGACCGGGAACTTCTCCGGCGCGCGACTCGGCACCCACACCTTGCCGCACAGGGCCACCACCGGCGTCCCCATGACCATCGCCTCGGTCAGCTTGTCCTTCTCCACGTAGTGGGAGAACCGGTCGTGATCACCGTCATCGGTGGGGACCGTCCGCTCCCTGATCAGGGTGTCGGTGTCCGTGGAGCCGAATCCGATCGTGGTCACCGGGTCAGTCTAGGTGGTCCGTCAGTTCATGTCGGGATCGGCAGGGCGCGTGGCGTGCAGGGCGAGATCGCCCGGCTGGCGGCGCAGCACCCGGCGGTTGAGGGCGGTCGGGTCGGGGCCGAAGACGTCGTCGTACGACGCCGGCACGACGTACCAGTCGCCGCGTGCGATCTCGCCCTGGAGCTGGCCGGCACCCCATCCGGCGTACCCCACGAAGATGCGGAGCCGGTCGATGGTGCCGGTCACGAGCTCGGTCGGGGTGTCCAGGTCCAGCAGGCCGATCCGGCCGTCGACCGGGCGGAACCCGGCGCCGTCCTCGCCGCCGCCGACGGCGAGCGCGACCGCGAGGGCGCCGTCGTTGCCCACCGGACCGCCCTGGAAGACGACCTCGGGCGGCTCGACCACGTCGCCCCAGGCCTCGAGGACCTGCTCGACGGGCACCTGGCTGGGGCGGTTGAGGACGACCCCGAGGGCACCGTCGTCGTTGACGTCGAGCAGCAGCACCACGGTGTCGGCGAAGTGGGGATCGAGGAGCTCGGGGCTCGCCACGAGCAGCAGCCCCGGGGCGGGATCCGTTCCGGTGGTCACCGGTCCATCATCTCCCAGCCCCGGGGCCGAGTGCGTCGAGCTGGTGGTGGGTCAGGCGGCGATGACCGCGCGGAGCCGCTCGAACAGGCTGCCCCGCTCCTCGACCTCCTCCTGCGGCAGGATCACCGCGGTGACGCCGTTGTGGAGGTCGCGCGCAGCGGCCTCGATGGCGGCGCCGATCGGCTCGGCGCTCTCGTCGATGTGGTTGGCACGGCCCGCCATCACGGCGAGGTACTGGTGCTCCTTGGCGGCGGCCTTGCCGACGGCCGTGGCCATCGTCTCGTCCACCGGGTGGGCGGTGTAGTGGTCCAGGATCAGCCGGACGCCGGGGAGCTCGTCCGCGGTCGCCTTCCAGCCGAGCATGACGGCCGTCTGGATGTCCAGCGGCTGGGTCATCAGCTGTCGCTCCACGTGGCCGGCGAGGCGGGTGTGCCACTTCAGCTGCAGAGCGGACAGGAGGTCGAGCTCGCCGGTGAACTTCTCGGCGACACCAGGCACGTCCATCGGGAGGATTCCGTCCCGTCGGGCCGCGGCAGTGGCGATCACGGTGCGAAGAACCTCGCCCCGGTTGTGAAACGCCTTCCAGGTCATGGTCAGCACTCCTTCTTCGTCACGGGGTGGTCAGGCGCGGTCGGACCCTTGGTGGGCCGATACTGCCGGCATCTGACATACCGTCGGTACGTACTTCGAGTATGGGCCATACCCGGGGTATGCCGAAGGCTCCGGCGTGGTGATCCCGAGCACGCGATGGGCGTCACATCGTGCGGCCTATGCTGAGCCGGTGGCGAAGGCGGTCTCGAAGGCATCGGTGTCCAAGCTCGTCCCCAACGTGACCGACGTCGTCGCCGGCGCGACCCGGCGGGCGTCGTACTCCGCCTCCACCAAGCGGGCCCTCATCGATGTGGCCGAGGCGCTCTTCACCGACAAGGGGTACGCCGGCACCAGCCTGGACGCCGTCGTCGCCGCCGCGCGAGTGACCAAGGGTGCGCTCTACCACCACTTCTCCGGCAAGCAGGCGCTCTTCGAGGCGGTCTTCGAGCGGGTGGAGATCGACGCCGCCAAGCACATCCAGCGCGCGCTGCGCCGCTCCCGCGACCCGTGGAAGAAGGCCGGCGCCGGGGTGACGGCGTTCCTCGAGGTCGTCCGCGAGCCGCGCTACCGGCGGATCGTGATCCAGGAGGGCCCCGCCGTCCTAGGCTACGAGCGCTTCCGCGAGCAGGAGGAGCGCTCCACCTTCGCCAACGTCGTCGACATCGTGCGCGCGACCCTGGACGCCGGCTCGTGGGAGCTCGACGACGACATGCTGCAGACCTTCGCGCGGATCTTCTTCGGCGCCATGTCCTCGGCCGGGGAGTCCGTGGCGACCGCCGACGACTCCGCATCCGCGGCGGCGCGCGTCGAGACGGCCCTGGGCTTCCTGCTCACCGGCCTGCGGATGCTGGCCGACGCCGGCATCGCGCTGCCGACCAGCGAGGACGCCCTCGCCGACCCCGGGAACGACGAGACCGCGGAGGGCTGAGCCCTCCGCGGTCCTGTCGTCGTACTCCGCTACTTGGTGAAGGTCACCGAGCCGGAGGAGAAGGTGCCCTTGCCGGGGACCAGCTCCAGCCAGGTGTGGCCGGCCGGGATCTGCAGCACGTTGCCCTGCGCGTCCTTGAAGGTCACCGCGGAGCCGGTGTCGGCCTTCTCCCAGGTGGCCTTCACCATCTCGCCGCCGTGGAAGATCATCGCGTCGCCGGAGCCCTCGAAGTGCGAGATCGGGACCGGGTTGCCCGCCGGGTCGCGGTAGTGGGCGGTCGACGTCTTCACCGTCGCGGTGATGACCGTGTCGGGGTTGAACTCGTCGCCCTTGGCCATGAAGCCGTTGGTCAGGACGTAGTGGCCGCCCTCGTAGGACCAGCGGTCGGTGCACGAGCCGCCCACGCGCGACACGATCGAGGTCGCCTTCTTGCCCGAGGGCAGGGCCTGGTCGCCGAAGGGCAGGTAGTCGTTCGGGCGGGCCGCGTCCTGCTTGGCCTCGGAGGCGATCTTGGCGACGTTCGCCATCACGCTGTGCAGGCTGTCGTGCTGGCCGTCGCTGACCCGTACGACGTTCGGGTTGTTCATGTCCAGGAAGGTGATTCCGGCCTTGTGCAGACCGCGCAGCGTCAGGGGCGCGGCACCCGAGGTGATGATCGTGGCGCCGACCGGCTTGGCGATGCCGATGTCGGTGAGCCGCATCGAGCGCACCGGGCCGACCTTCTCGGGCAGCTTGTCGTAGAAGAAGGTCGCGAGCCGGCACAGGCCGCCCTCGACGAGCTCCTCGGTGACCAGGTCCGCGCTGCCCAGGCCGATCTGCGGGTCGCTGGCCTCGGTGTTGTCGACCTTGACGATGTAGACCGGGTGGGTCTGCGCCGGGTCGCTCATCGGAAGACCGGTCAGGGGGTCGGTGGCCGGGGCAGGGGTCGCCGCCGTCGTACCGGCCGTGTCGGGGGCCGTGGTGTCCGCGGTCTTCGAGCCGCAGGCGGTGAGCGCGAGGCTCAGCGCCGCGAGGGCGGCGGGGACGGCGAGACGGTGACGGTTGTGCACGAAGGGCTCCGATCGAGATGTGGGGAAGGGTGCTGGCAATTCAGTGTGGGCGGGCGCGCGACAACGCCCGCGCAGGTTGCGCGGGCGTGTCGGCTCAACTCAACGTGATGTGAATCAGACTCCGAGGGAGATTCCGCCGTCGACGTACAGCGTCTGGCCGGTGATGTACGACGCCTCGTCGCTGGCCAGGAAGGCCACGGCGGCCGCGATGTCGCCGGGCTCGCCGACCCGCTTGACCGGGTTGGCGTCGGCGTTGAGCCGGCGGAACTCGTCGACGTCCATCTTCAGGCGGGCGGCCGTGGCGTCGGTCATCTCGGTCGCGATGAAGCCGGGTGCGACCGCGTTGACGTTGATGCCGAACGGGCCGAGCTCGATGCCGAGGGTCCGGGTGAAGCCCTGGATGCCCATCTTGGCGGCCGAGTAGTTGGCCTGGCCGCGGTTGCCGAGCGCGGAGGTGCTCGAGATGTTCACGACCTTGCCGTACTTCTGCTCGACGAAGTGCTTCTGCGCGGCCTGGGTCATCAGGAACGCGCCCTTGAGGTGCACGCCCATGACGAGGTCCCAGTCGACCTCGGTCATCTTGAACAGCAGGTTGTCGCGGGTGATGCCGGCGTTGTTCACCAGGATGTGGATCCCGCCGAGCTCGGCGACGATGCGCTCGATCGCGGCGTCGACCGACGCCTTGTCGGACACGTCGGCACCCACGCCGATGGCCTTCGCGCCGTCGGCCAGCTCCAGCTTCGCGGCGGCCTCGGCGGCCGCGCTCTCGTCCAGGTCGACGATGGCGATCGAGGCGCCCTCCGCGGCGAACCTGGTGGCGGTGCCGAAGCCGATCCCGCGCGCTGCTCCGGTGATGACGGCTACTCGCCCGTCGAAACGACCCATCTGCCTACCTCTCAGCTCGGTACAAGTCCGCCGCGCAGCCTACGCGGACAGGGCGGACCGCAGACGGGCGGCGTACTCGGAGGCCTCCCCGCCGGCGTACTTGGTGCGCGGCCAGAAGAAGCCGCGCAGGCCGTCGCCCTTGGTCCGCGGTACGACGTGCAGGTGCAGGTGCGGCACCGACTGGCTGACCACGTTGTTGATCGCGACGAAGCTGCCCTGGGCGCCCAGGCCGTCGACCACCGCGCGGGCGAGCCGCTGCCCCGCCGCGAGGAACGGGTCGCGCAGGGCGGCCGGCAGGTCCGGCAGCGTCGCGTGGTGGGCGCGGGGCACCAGCAGGACGTGACCCTTGAACACCGGGCGCTGGTCGAGGAAGGCGATGAGGTCGGGCTCGTCGAGGACGATCTCGGCGGGCACGTCTCCGGCGATGATGGAGCAGAACACGCAGTCGGGCACCCGCTCACGGTACGGTTCTCCCTGTACGTACGACGTCCAAGGAGCACAGATGTCCAACGCCGACGGCGAGCAGTTCGGTGGTTTCTCCGACAACCACTACCAGCACCTCATGCACACGCTGGCCCTGGTGTCGCTGTGGCTGATCATCATCCTCGGCGTGGGTGCCGGCGTCTTCGGCTTCATCTGGGGCCAGACGCACTGATCACCTGAGGAGTGACGCACCGGGCTCAGACCCGGCGCACCGCACCCTCGAAGCTCGGCCGGATGTGCTCGGCGAACAGCTGCGCGACGAGCTCGCCCCGGCTCGAGGCGCCGCACTTGTGCAGGATCGACTTCACGTGGTCGCGGACGGTGTGCGCCGACAGGCACAGCTCCGCGGCGATGTCCCTGCTGGACAGGCCCCGGGCCAGGTGGCCCACGATGTCGGCCTCGCGCTCGGTCAGCGCGTAGCCCTCGAGCACCATCGGCACCAGGTCGGTGACGCGGGCCGGCTCGACGACGAGGGCCACGTGACCGTCGCCCGAGTCGGTGCGCGCGGCCGTGATCCGCATCCAGCTGCCCGACAGCGCTCGCATCCGGGTGCTGAGGTGGGTGCCGCTCGGGTTCGACCGCGCACGCGTGACCAGGCCGAGCAGGGTGCCCGGCACCTCCGAGGACGTGCCGACGCCGGCGAAGGTTCCCGAGTCGAGGGTCCGCACGTGCTGGACCCCGCGCAGATCCTCGAGCAGGGAGCGGGCGCTCACCGTCGCGTGGACGATCAGGTTGTCCCGGTCGACGATGACCATGGCCGACCCCGCCGCGATGCAGGAGTCCGTGCGCGTGACCGCGTGCCGGAGGCCACGGGCGATGAACCGGCACAGCTGGCGCACCTGGCACATCTCCGCCTCGGTGAACGGGCCGTCGTCCGCCTCCCGCAGCAGGCTCACGATGCCCCAGCAGCTGGCGCCCAGCACGAACACCGCCCGCAGCTCGTCGCCGGCGCCGATCAGCTGATAGAGCTCCACGTACGCCGGCGAGCGCTGCAGGTCACCGTCGGTGGCGTCCCACAGCGTGGCGACCGGGTCGGTGCGGCGGGCGAGGTCGGCGAACTTGTTGTATCCGGGCGACACGAGCTCGAGGTCCCAGAACGGGCCGCAGGCCTGGGGCTCGAAGCCCTCGACGATGCCCGAGACGGGCAGGATGGTGTTCGGATCGACCGCCATCAGCGCCGCCCACCGGAACCGGCAGACGTCGTGCAGGGCCGCGAGCGAGGCGTTCAGGACGCGGTCGAGATCCGCGTCCGCCGCGGCGAGCAGGCGGTCGCGGGCCGTCGCGAGGTCGGCCACCGTCACGAGCCTGAATCTAGGCTCATCGGCGTACGCCTGCCATCCCCCAATTGAGGGGTCGGACACCCGCGTCAGGGCATTCCGCCGTGCGCCGCCGGCGACGACGCTCGCAGCATGACGAACCTGCTGCTGCCGTCCGACGAGGGCTTCGACGCCGCTCGCTCGGCGTGGAACCTCTGCTTCGACCACCGCCCCGCCGCGGTGGTCCCCGCCCGCTCGGTCTCCGACGTGATCGAGGCCGTCCGCCTCGCTCGGGAGAAGGGCTGGAGCGTCACCGTCCAGGCCACCGGCCACGGCATGGCCGTCGCCGCGGACGCGAGCTCGCTGCTCCTCGACGTGAGCGGGATGGACGACTTCACGATCGATCCGGACCGCCGTGCGGCGACGGTCGGCGGGGGGACCCAGTGGGGCCCCGTGCTCGCGGCCGCGCAGGAGCACGGGCTGGCTCCGCTGCTCGGCTCCGCGCCGCACGTCGGGGCCGTCGGCTACTCCCTGGGCGGCGGCTTCGGCTGGCTCGGGCGACGCCACGGGCTCGGCGTGGACCGGGTACGCCGGATGACGGTCGTCCTGGCCGACGCGACGGTCGTCGAGGCCTCCCCCGACCAGAACCCGGACCTGTACTGGGCCCTGCTCGGTGGCGGTACGGGCAGCCTCGGCGTCGTGGTGGAGCTGGAGACCGAGCTCCTCCCCGTGGGCCAGGTCTGCGCCGGCAACCTGCTCTACCCGATCGAGGCCGCGGCCGAGGTCTTCGACTTCTTCCTCGACTGGACCCGGACCGTCGGCGAGGACATGACCAGCGCCTTCAACATCACCGCATTCCCACCCCTGGAGATGATCCCGCCGCCCCTGTGCGGGCAGCGGTTCGCCATCGTGCGCGGATGCCACTGCGGCGACCCCGCGGAGGCCGAGGCCCTTGTCGACCTGTGGCGGCGCTGGCGCGCACCGGCGATGGACATGTTCGGCCCCCTGCCGTTCGCCGAGATGGCGCACATCTCCAACGACCCGCTCGACCGCGTCCCGGCGGCCGTGACCGGGCGCTGGCTGCGCGAGGCCGACCGGACGACGTACGAACTGCGGCACGCCGGCGGGGCGATCTCGACGCCGAACGCGTCGGTCAGCTACGCGGCGCGGGGTGCCGAGTTCAGCCTCGAGGCGGTGGCGATCACCCCGGTGCCGGAGGCCGAGCACGCCGCCCGCGAGCTGTTCGCGACGATGACGACAGCAGTCGCCGGGCAGACGCCGCCGCTGGCGGCGTACCTGAACTTCGTCGAGGCCGAGGAGCGCGTGGCGCTGGCCCGGCAGGCCTTCGACGAGACGACCTGGGAGCGCCTGGCCGCGACCAAGCGGGCGGTCGACCCGGACGGCATGTTCTCCCACGGGCTGCCGCTCTGACAGCCCGCACCGCACGACCGGTGATGGTGCGGGCTGTGGGGCCGCACCATCACCGGCTCCTCAGCTCAGCAGGAGGGCCCCGCCGGCGGCCAGCGCGACGGCCTTGAGCACCTCGGTGACGACGTACCAGAGGTGGGAGTGGGAGCGCGGGTCGTCCTCGGCCCCGGCCAGGACCTTGTCGGACCGCCGCGCCAGCACCGGGCGGACCACGACCAGCTGGAACAGCAGGCCCACGACGGCGAGGCCGAGTCCGACGGCGGCGCCGACCGGCGGGGTGCCGGCCAGCAGGCAGCCGGCGATGGCGACGGCGAGCAGCAGCTCGATCCGGTTGAGCGCGCGGAAGACGGCGCGGCCGATGCTCAGGCCGACCGCGAGCGTCACTCCGGGGACGCGGAACTTCAGCGGGGCCTCGAGGAACGAGAGGCCCAGCACCATCCCGAGCCAGACGAACGTGAGCGCCACTGCCACGGCATTCCAGGTATCCACAGCTCCTATTATCGGCACCCGCGCACCCCATCGGAGGGTGGGCACCCCCGCGGTGCGCTGCCAGGATCTGACGGTGGCCTACTGGAGGAGGACCGGGGAGTCCGGCTTCGCGCCGACCGAGCACGTCGGCGGCGCCTGGAACGCCGCCGAGCAGCACATCGCTCCGGCGATGGGCCTGCTGGCGCACTGCGTCGAGCTCGACCGCGACGCGCGGCGTCCGGACGCGCCGGCGATCAGCCGGGCGTCGTACGACATCCTCGGACCGGTGCCTCTGGAGCAGGTGACCGTGTCGGTCGCCGTGACGCGGCCGGGGCGCACCATCGAGCTGGTGCGTGCCGAGGGGTGCCACGACGGCCGGCCGTTCCTGGTGCTGCACGCCTGGCTGATCGCGGGACGGGACACGGGTGCGGTCGCCGGCACCAAGCTGCCGTCCGTGCCGGGGCCGGAGGACACGCCCGCGTGGGACATGACCTCGATCTGGCCGGGCGGGTTCATCGCCTCCCTGGAGGTACGCCGGACGCTGCTCGCGCCGGGACGCTCGGTCGTCTGGGCCCGCACGCCGCACGCCCTCGTGGAGGGTGAGCCGGTCAGCCGGACCGCTGCCGTCGCGGGGCTGCTCGACATCACCAACGGCGTCTCGCCGCGGGTGGATCCGCGCTCGGTCGGCTTCCCGAACCTCGACCTCACCGCGCACCTGCTGCGCTCCCCCGCGCCCTCTGCCGACGGATGGCTCGGCCTGGACACCACGGTGTCGTTCGGGCCGGGTGGGCTGGGGATCACCAGCAGCGTCGTACACGACGCGGCGGGTGTGCTGGGGACGACCGCGCAGACGCTGACTGTGCGCCCCTGACCGCTCGGGCGGGATGGCGTCGTCCCGGCATTGTGTCGGGGCGTGCCGCGAAGGTGCGGGCTGAAGATCGCGATTCGCCCCCGGCACGCGTTGCGCCGAAGTAGCGTCAACCGCGCTCGGTGCCCCCTCGGAGGAAGAACGACGTGAGATCCCACTCCCCACGTGAACGGACGATCAAGTACCGCCACAAGTTCGTGCGGACCAGACCGAGCCGGCAGGACGACGTACAGCGTGAGTGGCAGGACAAGGGGTGGGAGCTCCACAAGGTCCTGGAGGGCAGGCTCCGCAACGAGCTCATCTTCCGACGTGAGCGCGCCAGCAGGCTGTGGCTGCGCCTGACCGCAGTCGCTGTCGTCGCCGTCCTCGCAATCGTGGCCGTGGTCGCGACCCACCCGGGTCTCATCGGCCAGGGACACACGAATGCCGCGAAGTCGGACGCAGCCGCAGCACTCAACGCGCTGCGAGCAGGCGATCTCGCCGGGCTCGACGACGACCTCGCTGCTCGCCGGGGCGAACCCGCCTTCGCCTACTACTTCGCATCGCAGGCGACTCCACGGCAGCTCGGTGACGCGCTGTCGACCGTCGTCGACGCCGGGGGCGACACCCCGCTGAAGCAAGGCATCGACCCTCAGGCCTACGAGATCACGCTCGTCGACCTCGCGGGTGTGCTGGCCCTGGCGACGCACGGCACCGGACGGTGGGCACTCCCGGCGTCCTGGGCGACCGACTTCGCGTCGGCCACGACCTCTCCGGAGGCCCTGTACGGGGCTGTTGCGCCCGATGCGGATGACGCAGCGCGGCAGCGGGCGGACCAGGACCAGGCCGACAAGGACAACCTGCTGCTCCTGCTCTCGCGCGGCTACTGGTCGACCGACTTCCTCAAGACGATCACCCAGGCCTACTGGGACTTCGACCACTCCGCGAAGGACGGTGCCTGGCCCGGCCCCACGCTGACGGACGCCAAGTACGCGCCTGCGCCGAGCGGGGCCCACCTGAGCGACGGCATCCTGGCCCTCACCGCCGCCCTGACCGCGAACCCGGACGCCAGCGCCTGGGCGTTCACCGACTTCCAGCCCGGTACCGAGACCGTCCAGGACGCGGCCGGCACCAGTCACGCCATCGGCAAGTTCAGCAACTACCTGTTCTTCGAGCACGTGTTTCCCGGTGGCACCGGGGACGGCAGCGTGGGCATGACCGCCGCCCTCACCGCGCTGTCCTCCGCCATCGACGCAACGGGCGGCGACGTCCGCCGCCAGTTCACCTACGACGGGGACGGCCCCTTGGCCGACTCCGTGGTTCTGCAAGACATGGCGCAAGCCGTCCAGCAACTGGCTGACGGTTCGATCCTGTCGAAGGTGTGGCACGCCACCAAGCACGCAGCCGAGACCGCATGGCGCTGGGTAGCACACGTCGCGCAGCACTGGGGCCATCAGATACTCGACATCCTCTCGTTGGCAACCTTCGTGCCACCGCCGTTCGGACTTATCGGAGTCGGCGCTGCAGCGACGAACGCGACTTGGTACGCCGTCGAGGGCGACTACGCGAACGCCGGGCTCGCCTTGGCCGCCGCCGTTCCCGGACTGGCCTTCGGCAAGATCGTCAAGTTGGCCAAAGCAGGCACCGTGGCCGCACAAAGCACCGCGGCGGCAATCATTGTGGCGGCCAGAGCCGAGACGGTGGTTGCTCCGATCGTCAAGCTGTGGCGGCCGGCCATGAACGTCGCCGAGCATGCGGCTGAGAAGTGCTTGGGTGGCGGCCCCGCCGCGCAGCGATGCGGTTGGGCCGCCGAGAAGGCGGTGCAAGGGGCATTCTCAATCGGCCGCAAAGCCACCGTGGTGATCGATGGACGTACCCGGATCTTCGATGGGCTGACGGCCAAGGTCGCCACGGAGATCAAGAACGTCCGCTACCAGGGATACACGCAACAACTGCGGGACTACGTCGCCTACGCTGAACAAAAGGGCCTGCAGGTCCAGCTGTTCGTCCGCGGTGATCCGAACCCAACGCTCTTGTCAGGCGCTCTTCAGGATGCGATCAGGGCCGGACGAATTCGATTGAGGTATATACCGTGACATCGAAGAAGCGAGCACCCATGAGCGCCACCGAACTCATGGCCCAACTTCAATCGGATCCCGACTTCCAGCGGAGAAGCGCCGAAGACGATGCGCGGCGGGAAGAAGACGGCCGATCGCTTCGCGAAGCTGAGTCGCCGATCGTGGCGGCACTCCAGGCGCACGGTGTCAGGGTGAGGTCGATTTGGGATCTCGTCGGCACCTCCGAGCCGTATCCTGAGGCTTTGCCGGTCCTGATCGAACACCTCGAACGCGGAGGGTATCCGGAGCGCGTCATGGAGGGGCTCGGACGTGCTCTGGCGGTGAAGCCTGCGGTCGCCTACTGGGATCGGCTGAAGGCGTGCTGGCTCCGACCGAGGGATGCGGGCGAGGAGGAAGGTGTTGCCGCGGCTCTGGCAGCGTGCGCGACCCCGATGCAGGTCGACGACCTCATCGGCTTCGTGTCACTCGAAACGCGAGGGGACTCGCGGGTGTACTTCGTCCGACCGCTCTTGGCGCACGGTGGGCAGCGAGGGAGAAAGGTCGTACAGGCCCTTCGGAAGGATCCCATCGTCGGACGGGAGGCTACCGCCCTTCTGCGGAATCCCAGGCTCAAGGCATAACGAGGTCTGAGTGCCCCGGCAGAATGTGCCATCCGCCGCCGACCTCCCAAGACGACACTAGGGTGCGTTCCCCCTGCACCTGGTGCAGGGGGAACGCACCCTAGTCATCTCAAAGGGCTGGTGGAGCTGCGGGGAATCGAACCCCGGTCCTCGAGCGTCGATCCAGGTCTTCTCCGGGTGCAGTCTGTGGATGGTCGTCTTCTCAGTCCCGGTGCTTGCACAGACACATCACCGACAGACTCAGTCAGGTTTGAGTCCCGAGCCACCGCCCTGACAGCAGTGGATCAGCAAGTCTCCTAGGCGACGCCAGATTCAGGGACGGAGACAGATGCCCTGACTGACGCTTCGATCACCGCTCAGGCGGCGAGAGCGAAGGAACTGCGCTTAGCGTTGGCAGTTATTGTTTTCCAGCGATCGTTTACGAGATAACGCTGGCTCCTCGACCCGCTTCCCCTGGAACTAACGTCCCAAGTCGAAACCGATCAGCCCCTCTTGAGTTGTCAACCTCCGACCGGAGCCGGAAGCTCCAGTCTACGGGGCACAACGCTCATGCCGCAGCCGGGATTCCCAACAGGGCCGCGGCGTTGTGCCAGCACACGTCGCGCAGCCAGTCGTCGCCGAGGCCGAGGTCGGCGAGCCAGCCGAGCTGATCGGCGTACCGGAACGGGAGCGTCGGGAAGTCCGAGCCGTAGACGATGCGGTCCTGGAGGCCGCCGAGCCGCGGGACCAGGTCGGCGGGGAACGTTCCGAAGAACGGCGCCAGGGCCATCGAGGTGTCGAGGTGGACGTGGTCGTGCGTCTCGGCGAGCGCGATGAAGTCGGCGGCCTCGGGCATGCCGAGGTGGGCGATGACCAGGCGCAGTCCCGGGTGGCGGCGCAGGAGCCGGGCCGTGGCGGCAGGCCCCGTGTAGGGGGTGCCGACCGGGCCGGAGCCGACATGGGCGACCACCGGCACGCCGGCCTCGGCGATCAGGCCCCACGCCGCGTCGAGCAGCGGGTCGTCGACATGGAAGGACCCCACCTGCGAGTGGACCTTGAACATCCGCACCCCCGCGTCGAGCAGGTCGGCGACGTACGCCGTCACGCCCTCCTCGGGGAAGAACGTGCCCGTCCACAGCGCCTCGGGCACCTCGGCTGCGAAGTCGCGCGACCAGCCGTTGAGGAACTCCGCCGCACCCGGCTTGTGGGCGTAGGGCAGCGTCGGGAAGCGGCGTACGCCGAAGCCGCGGAGCAGCTCGAGCCGCTCCTCCTGGCTGTGCCGGTAGGTGATCGGCCACGAGCGGCCGATCAGCTCGCCGCCCTGGTCGAACTCGCGCCAGACCGCGCGCTCGATCGGTGGCGGCAGGAAGTGGACGTGCAGGTCGAGCAGGCCCGGGAGGCCGAGGTCGCCCCAGAAGCGGCGTACCGCGTCAGCCTCAGTCACGCATGCCCTTGAGCCGGCGCCCCAGCTCGGTCTGCTTCTCGCGGTCGGCCTCGCGGGTGGCGATCGACTGGCGCTTGTCCCAGGTCTTCTTGCCCTTGGCGACGGCGATCTCGACCTTCGCGCGGCCCTTGACGAAGTAGATCGAGAGCGGGACGACGGTCGCGCCCTTCTCGCTCACCTTGCGGTCGATCTTGTCGATCTCGACGCGGTTGAGCAGCAGCTTGCGCTTGCGCTTGGCGGCGTGGTTGGTCCAGGTGCCCTGGGCGTACTCGGGGATGTGCACGTTGTGCAGCCACGCCTCGCCCCCGTCGATGTCGACGAAGCCGTCGACCAGCGACGCGCGACCCAGGCGCAGCGACTTCACCTCGGTGCCGGTCAGCACCATCCCGGCCTCGTAGGTGTCCTCGATCAGGTAGTCGTGGCGCGCCTTCTTGTTGGACGCGACGACCTTGCGCCCCTCGGCGATGTCGGACTGACCGGACTTCTTGGACATGAGGACCATCCTCTCAGGACGGTCCAGCGGTTATCGCCGCGGCTAGAACCCGATGTACGGCGCCGGGTCGACCGTCGCGCCGTCCCGCATCAGCGTGAAGTGCAGGTGGCAGGCGGTCGACCAGCCCGTCGTACCGGCCAGGGCGAGGGTCTCGCCGCGGGAGACCTGCTCGCCGACGTGGGAGCGGTAGGCCGAGATGTGGTTGTAGATGGCGACGTACCCGTGGCCGTTGATGCGACCCAGGTCGAGGTAGAGGCGGTTGCCCCACACGTCGGAGTAGTACTGCTCGATCACCTTGCCGCGGCCGACCGCGACCTCGGGCGTGCCGCAGGGGGCGTGCAGGTCGTCGCCGTCGTGGAGGCCCCAGTAGTGGTAGATCGGGTGCATCCGCCAGCCGTACGGCGAGGTGATGTAGGTGTTGGCCACGGGCGACAGGAACATCCCGTGCGTGGTGCCGACGTGGTGGTTCGCGTCGCCGGAGGTGGCCGCCAGGATCTTCCTCTTGATCGCGGCCTCCTCGCGGTGCAGCTTGCGGAGCTTCGCGAGGTCGGCACGCTTGGCGCGTACAGCGGCGGCGCGGGCGTTGCGGGTGGTGACGACCAGCTTCCTCACACGCTGCTGCGTGGCGGCCGCGCTGCGCACGAGCCCGCGGATCCGCACCACGGTCCGCTGCGCCGACGCGCGGTGGGCGCGGACCTGGTTGCGGGTGGTCTGCACCTGGACCCGGCGCTGCTGGAGGTCGGCCTGCTTGGTCTGCAGCGCCTGGAGCTGGATCTGCTCGTCGCCGACCACGATGTCCTGGGCGGTGGCACCGGAGTTGAGGTCCTGGAGCGACCCGGCGCTCAGGTAGGAGTCGACCGCGGCGAGGCTGGGGTTGTGCTCGGTGGCGTAGTCGATCACCGAGCCGGCGGTGATCGCCCGCTGGACGACGACCTGGTTGCGCGCGACGGTCACCGCGGCGATGGCGCCCTCGAGGCGCTGCTGGGCGGTGCGCAGCTGGCCCTGGAGCCGCTGCTCGACCACCCGCGCCGACGTGAGCTGCCGCCGGGTCCGCGCCAGGGTCGTGCGGGCGACCGTCAGGCGCCCCTGCGCGACCCGCAGCCGGGTGGTGATCCGCAGGACCTGGGAGCTGACGTCGTCGAGGTCGCCCGCCACCTGCTTGATCTGGCCGTGCACCTGGTGCTGCTGGTGGTGCAGGTGGCCGGTCCCGTCGTGGTGCCCCTCGGCGTACGCCACGGGTCCGGCGACGGCGGCCGCCAGGACCAGGGTGGTCGCGAGAGCGACGCTGCGGTGCGAGCGCGCGCCGACGACGGTCTGTCGCCGGGCGCCGGGGAAGAGGCGCACGATCTGAACCAATCGGTGTTCGGGGAAGTGAACACCTCGGACTGTATCGGCGCCGGATCAGACCTTGATGTATTTGCGGGTCAGCAGGAGTGTCGGGACGATCGTCAGCACCAGGCCGAGCCACAGGATGCCCGGCGGCCAGGTCCCGATGATCACCTGCACCCAGTCGCGCCAGCCGATCCACGGCAGGAAGCGCAGGTTGTCGGCGAGGCCCTGCTGCACCCCCCACTTCTCGATCGCGGCCAGTGCGCCGGTGGCCAGGGCGCTGCCGACGAGCGCGGTCACCACGGCCTCGAGGAGGAACGGGAGGGTGATGTAGAGCGTCGAGGCGCCGACGAGGCGCATGATCTCGAGCTCGCGCCGGCGCGCCAGCGCGGCCAGCCGGATCGTGTTGGCGACCTCGAGCAGCGCCGCGAGGAGCAGTACGACGGCAGCGACCCAGGAGCCGACGCGCAGCACCTTGATGATCCGCTCGATCTGGCCCAGCGTCTCGCTCTGGTCGACCACGCGCTGCACGCCGTCCAGGCCGTTGACCGCGCTCACCGGGCACGCGCTGCCCACGGCGCTGGTCAGGGTCGCGCGGAACTCCGCGGGCCACTTGGCGACGGTGATCAGCGGGTCCGGGCCGGTGAACTCCGAGGGGTCCATCGTCTGCCGGGCGTAGTCGTAGCCCTTCTGCTTGCTGATGAACTCCACCGCGGACACGTCATCGGGGCACTTGCCCAGCGCCTGCCGGATCTGCTGCTCCTGCGCCGGGTTGACCTCGCCGCCCTGGCAGTTGGGCCGGTCGGCCCGCAGCTTGTCGTTGTCGGTGCACAGGTAGATGTTGACCGTCAGGTCCTTGCCCAGGGTCTCGTTGGTCAGCCGGGCCTCGCGCTGCAGCAGGATGCCGCAGCCGGCGAGCGTGAGCGAGACGAAGATCGTCAGGATCACCGCGAGGTGCATGGTCAGGTTGCGGCGCAGTCCCGAGCGCAGCTCGGTGAAGACATAGCGGAGCGTCATGTGTCTGAAGTCTCTTCCGTCAGTGCCGGGCTCAGTGCTGGAAGCCGTAGCTACCGGACGCCTCGTCGCGGACGACCAGGCCGTTGTCGAGCTCGACGACGCGCTTGGTGAACTGGTCGACGATGCCGTGGTCGTGGGTCGCCATCACCACCGTGGTGCCGGCGGCGTTGATGTCCTCGAGCAGGTTCATGATGCCGACCGAGGTGGTCGGGTCGAGGTTCCCGGTCGGCTCGTCGGCGATCAGGATCATCGGCTTGTTGACGTAGGCCCGGGCGATCGCGACGCGCTGCTGCTCACCACCGGAGAGCTCGTCGGGCATCCGGTCGGCGGTGCCGGCGAGGCCCACCAGCTCGAGGGTCTCGGGCACGGTGCGGTCGATGGTCCTGCGGGAGCGACCGGTCACCTGCATCGCGAACGCGACGTTCTCGGCGACGGTCTTGTTCTGGAGCAGCCGGAAGTCCTGGAAGACCGCGCCGATCTGGCGGCGCAGCCGCGGCACCTTCCAGCCGGCCATCCGGTTGATCTCCTTGCCGGCGACGTAGACGCGACCCTCGGTCGGGCGCAGCTCGCGCAGCACCAGGCGCAGCGCGGTCGACTTGCCGGACCCGGAGGCACCGACCAGGTAGACGAACTCGCCCTTGTCGATGTCGATCGTCACCCCGTCGAGCGCCGGCCGGCCGGGGCCCGGATATTTCTTGGTGACCTTCTCGAAGCGAATCACGCTGTACGACGTTACGCGACCCGAGCCCTGCTGCCACGTTGCCGCGGCGGGGAATGCGCGGTCGTGGGGCGGGTCACGTGCGACTCAGGTGCGATGGACCGCCACCTCGGTGGCCTTCACGGTCAGCGTGACCACCTCGCCCGGGGCCAGCCCGAGCTCGGCGACCGCCGCCGGCGTGACGTCGGCGGTCAGCACCGGACCGGGCGTCCGCGGCTCGGTGCGGACCCTGACCCGGTCGCCCGCCGGCTCGAGGTCGCGCACCCGCGCCTCGATCCGGTTGCGCGGGCTTCCCTCGTCACCGCCCGGTGGGCCGGCGTGGATCGCCACCGCCGACGGTCGGAACAGCGCGACCGCGTCGACGCCGTCCGGGACGGCCTGCTCGGCCAGCCCCACGATCCGCAGGCCGTCGGCGGTGGTGACCGCGGTTCCGTCCCAGGTGCCGCGGACCAGGTTGAGCCCGGCCAGGCGCGCGGCGAAGCCCGAGCGCGGCGTCGCGAGGACCTGGGTCGTCGGCCCCTCCTCCACGACCCGTCCGCCGTCGACGACCACGACCCGGTCGGCCAGCAGCAGCGCGTCGAGCAGGTCGTGGGTGACCAGCACGACCGTGCGTCCGGCGAGCACCTCGCGGAGCAGCTGGCGCAGCGCGGGCGCCACGTCGACGTCGAGGGCGGCCAGCGGCTCGTCCAGCAGCAGCAGCTCGGGCTCGGCCGCCAGGGCGCGGGCGATCGCGGCGCGCTGGGCCTGGCCGCCCGAGACCTGGTGCGGGCGGCGGTCGGCCAGCTCCTCGATGCCGAGCCGCTCGAGCTGGGCCCGCGCGGCGGCGTGGGCCGCGGACCGGCGTACACCTCGGGCGCGGGGGGCGAAGGCGACGTTCTCCAGGACGGTGAGGTGCGGGAAGAGCAGGGGGTCCTGCGCGAGGAGCGCGACGCCGCGGTCGTGCGGCGGGAGTCCGTCGAGGGTGCGGCCGCCGAGGACCACGTGACCCTCATCGGGGCGCAGCAGGCCGGCGAGCACGGCGAGCAGGGTGGACTTGCCGGCACCATTGGGCCCGACGACGGCGACCGTCTCCCCCGCCGCCACGTCGAGGGCGAGGTCGACACCGCGGGAGGCGACGACCGCCCGTGCCTCCAACCCACTCACAGGGCGCTCCGGTTCTGCCGGGCCAGGCCGATCACCACGACCGCGACGACCACGAGCACCAGCGCCAGGGCGAGCGCGGCGTCCGGGTCGGTCACGCGCTGCAGGTAGATCTCGATCGGCATCGTCGCGGTCGTGCCGGGCAGGCTGCCCGCGAAGGTGATGGTCGCGCCGAACTCCCCCAGGCAGCGCGCGAACGCGAGCACGGTCCCGGACAGCAGGCCGGGCAGCACCAGCGGCAGCGTCACCCGGCGGAAGACCGTGGTCGGCCGGGCGCCGAGGGTGGACGCCACGACGTCGTACCTCCGTCCGGCGGTGCGCAGCGCGCCCTCCAGGCTGATCACCAGGAAGGGCAGCGCGACGAAGGTCTGGGCCATCACCACGGCGGTGGTGGTGAAGGTGACCTGGATGCCGAGCAGGTCCAGCTGATGGCCGAGGAGGCCGTGCCGCCCGAAGGTGTAGAGCAGGGCGAGTCCGCTGACCACGGGCGGCAGCACCAGCGGCAGCAGGACCAGCGAGCGCACGATCCCCTGTCCGCGGAAGCTGGTGCGTGCCAGGACCGTCGCCATCGGCACCCCGAGGATCACGCAGAGCAGGGTGCTGGCGGTCGCTGTCCGCAGGCTCAGCCACAGCGCCTGCAGCGAGCTGTCCGAGGTGATCAGCGAGCCGAAGTGGGCCCAGTCGACGCGCTCGGCGACCGCGAACAGCGGCAGCAGGACGAAGAGCGCCCCGAGAAGGGCCGGCGGCCAGAGCCAGCGTGGCAGGCCCAGGGACGCCGGCCCCCGATCACGGCTGGCCGAAGCCGGCATCCTTCAGCACCTTCTGACCCTGCGCGCCCAGCACGAAGTCGACGAACTCCTGGGCGGTCGCGGCTTGCGAGGAGTCCTTGAGAACGGCGATCGGATAGGTGTTCACGACCTGCTTCGACTGCGGGAACGGTACGCCGGTCACCTTGTCACCGGCCGCGGTCACGTCCGTCACGTAGACCAGGCCGGCGTCGGCGTCGCCGGACTCGACCTTGCCGAGCACGTCGGTCACCGACTGCTCCTCGCTGACCGGGTGGATCGTGACGCCGGTCTTCTGCTCCATGGTCGCCGCCGCGGTGCCGCACGGAACGCCGTCGGCGCAGACGACCACCTTGACGCCGGCCTTGCCAAGGTCGGCGAAGCCGGTGATGTGGGCCGGGTTGCCCGGCGGGGTCGCGATCTCCAGCACGTTGGTGGCGAAGTCCTTGGGGTCGGTGGCCGTGCCGTCCTGGCTCAGCGCGTCCATGTTCGTCGTGTCGGCCGACGCGAAGACGTCGGCGCCCGCGCCACCCTGGATCGCGGAGACCAGGTCCGAGGAGCCACCGAAGTTGAAGGTGACGTGCACGCCCGGGTGGGCCGCCTCGAACTCCGTGCCGAGCTCGGTGAACGTGCTGGTCAGCGACGAGGCGGCGAAGACGGTGATGGTCGTGCCCGAGTCCTTGCTGCCGCAGGCGGCCAGCGGGATCAGCAGGGCGGCGCTCATCGCGGCCAGGACGGTCAACTTCTGGTTCACGGGCGCTCCACGACGACGTTGGTTGACTTGATGGATGCGACCGCCGTGACGCCGGGCACGAGACCCAGCTCCTCGGCGGCCTCGGTGCTCATCAGCGAGACGATCCGGTACGGACCGCAGATGAGCTCGACCTGGGCCATCACGTGGTCCTTGGTGACCTTCGTGACCAGGCCCAGGAGCCGGTTGCGGGCGCTCACGGCGCGGGCGCGCTGGGGATCGGGCGCCGCGGACAGCTCGACGGCCAGCTCCGCCAGCGCCTCCCCGGGTACGACGGTGCGGCCCGACTCGGTGCTCGACGTCAGCCTGCCGCCGTCGATCCAGCGGCGCACGGTGTCGTCGCTGACGCCGAGCAGCTCGGCGGCCTCGGACACGCGGTAGACGCTCACGCGCTGCATCCTTCCGCATCTGCGTCGTCTTTGACCAGTTGTCTCCGCATTTGCGGTTTCAGAGGACCGGGCGGAGACGACCCGACCGGCCGCTGCGTACTCTGGCCGCCGTGTCGACCGCTGTCCGTGCGCTGCTCCTCGCGGTGGTCTTCACGGCCCTGCCGGTCGGGGTCGGCGTCGCGATGACCGGCGGCCACGTGGTGGCTCCGCCGCCGGCGTACACCTCGAAGGCGCTGGGCGACCTCGACACCACCACGATGACGATCGCGCGCGGCGCGTTCTGCGACCGGCTCCCCGCCGCCGCGGTCACCGCCGCGCTGGGACGCGCGGCGACGTACGCCGACAGCTACGGCGACGGCGACCGGCGCGCGGTGCCGGGCGGCGGGACCGACCTGCTGCACGAGTACGGATGCGTGTTCCGCGGGGGCGGGGCCGAGGCGCGGGCGTGGGTGTTCGCTCCCCCGATCGGCGGCGCCAGGGCCAAGCTGCTGGTGGCGCGGCACACCCGCGACTGCCGGGTGGTGCAGGGCGCACCGGAGTTCGGGCAGCCGTCGGTCGCCACGCGGTGCGGGACGAAGGTGACCACGGTGACGTTCCGCGGCCTGTTCGGCGACGCCTGGCTGTCGTGCAGCCTGGCGGGCTCCGGGACCGCGGACCTCGCCGACCGCACGGACCGCTGGTGTGCGGCGGTGGCACAGGCCGCGCACGCCTGATCCTGTGCCGGGCGGCGGACCGCACTCGGCAACCCGACCTCAGGACGGATCGAGCTCGATCCCGGCGAGCTCCTTGCGGGAGCAGACCCCCAGCTTGGCGTAGGCGTTGGCGAGGTGCTTCTCGACGGTCTTGCGGGAGACGAACAGCGTCTGCGCGATGACCGTGTTCGTGAGGCCGCCGGCAGCGAGGCGGACGACCCTGCGCTCGGCGGCGGTCAGGGAGTCCGGACCGGTCAGGTGGACACGACGCGGCCGTGCGCCGGCAGCGAGCAGCTCCGCGTGCACCTCGTCCGCCAGGACGGTCGCGCCGCACCGGGTGGCGAGGTCCAGGGCGTCCTTGAGCCGTTCGACCGCGGCGGCCGCCTGACCGCTGCGGCGGAGGACGCCGCCGATCGCTGCCGCGACCCGAGCGCGCTCGAGGACGGCGGGGCTCCCCGCCACCGTGGCCGCCGCCTCCTCCAGGATGGCGAGCGCGCGGGGACGGTCGAGAGCTGCGGCGAGCTGGCGGAGCGCGCCGGACCGGGCCGCCGGACCGGACAGCCGGCGCGCGAGCGCGAGCTCCTCCTCGGCGGCCGCGAGCGCGCCGGGCACGTCGCCCGTGAGCCGGAGGACCTCGGCGACGTGGGAGCGCCAGGCGAGGTAGCCCGGGTTCACGAGCCCGAGCGCGTCGAGACAGGAACCGGCACTGCGGAAGTCGGCCAGTGCCGCGTGGAGGTCTCCCCGTGCGAGCGCCGCCTGTCCGCGCGCGTCCACCAGCAGGGCGATCGGCGCCGTCTCGGCCGGCTCCAGCGGGAACGGCGACTCCTCCAGCGCCCGCTCGGCAGCGTCGAGGTCTCCGCGCAGGAGGAGGCACTGCACGTGGACGGCGACCAGCTCCGGTGAGCCCTTGGGCCAGCCGGCCTCGGTGGCCCAGTCCATCGCCGCCACGACCTCGAGCTCGGCGTCGGCGAGTCGGCCGAGCCGCAGCAGCTCGGTCCCGCGGTAGACGGTGGCGAGGGCGTAGCCGACCCCGTTGCCGGTCCGGCCCGCCTCGGCGAGCATCTCGCCGCTCAGTCGCTCGAAATCCTCGTGCCGCTCGACCGTCGTCAACGTGTAGAGCGCGGCGGGCAGCACACCCGCGTCGAGGTCGACGGCAGCCACCAGCCCGGGTGGGGCGAGCGCCTCGGTCAGATACCGATCGACGTCCTCGGCGGTGCCGTCCAGCGTGGCCTCCAGCGCGAGGTAGACGGCCGCTCGACGGCGTACGTCCGGATCGGGATGGGCGAAGCCGCGGTCGAGCACCGGACGATCGGCCCGCGACCCGGCGACGGTCGGGACGGTGGTGCGCGCGATCCAGTGGCGCTCCATCGCGGCGAGGGTGGCCTTCGCCGAGTCGGCCGGGAGGAGCATCAGGGCAGCGTCCAGTGCGGCGATGCCGATCGGGGCGAGCCCGGCCTTGCGGGCGAGCTCGGCCATGGCGAGTGCCCGGTCCGCGCGGACCAGCGCGTCGTCGGCGCCCGCGAGGCTCGCGTTCAGGTGGTCGAGCGCGGCGATGTCGCCCAGCGTGGCCTCGGCGATCCCGAGGGCGAACAGGTGCTCGTCCAGGAGCTCCGGCGGAGGTGGCTCCGCGAGGCCGCGACGCAGCAGGTCGATCGCAGCGCCCGGGCTCCCCGCAGCCATCGCGTCGCGTCCGGCTCCCAGCAGCACCCCACAGATCCACGGGTCGCCGGTCGGCTCGGTGTGGACGAGCTGGGTCGCGACCAGGGCCTGCGTCGCCCCCGCCTCAGCAAGCACCCGGGCCGCACGATCGTGCCACCGCGACCGCTCGTGACGGCCCAGGTCGCCCAGCACGGCCGACCGCAGGATCGGGTGGGCGAAGCCGAGGCCCGTGCCGTCGCCGCGGAGCACGGCCGCGGTCGCCAGCGCGTCCGCCGTCGCGGCGACGACGTCGAGGTCGACGCCGGCCAGCCGCGCGACGTGATCGAGTCGCGTACCGTCACCGAGCACCGCCACCGCGCGGGCGACGGTCGTGGCCTGCTCACCGACGGCGGCGAGCCGCGCCAGCACGCTGCGCACGAGGTCGTCCGGTGCGGCGTCCGCGACGGCGAGGTGGGCGTGGAGGAGATCCGGTCCTCGGCGGAGGATCTCGCTGAGAAGCTGGTCGACGTAGAACGGCACTCCGCCGGTCGCCCGGTGGCAGGCGGCGGCGAGCCCCTCGGCCGGCCAGCCGACCCTGGCGGCGACGAGCTCGCCGACCCCCTCCGCGGAGAGCGGAGCCAGCGCGACCTCGCTCGCGACCGCGTGCAGACCGGCGAGCCCGGAGGGCCACCGCGCCTGCGAGCGCGGACGAGCCGCCACGACGATCAGCACGGGGAGGTCGGCGAGCCGGCGCGCGACGTACGCCAGGGCCTCGAGGGACGCGTCGTCGGACCAGTGGGCGTCGTCGACGAGCAGCGCCAGCGGCGCCTCGCGGGCGAGGTTGGCGAGTGTCCAGTACGTCGCGTGCTGCAGCCCTCCGGTCGGCGTACCGCCGTCGAGCAGGGTCGCCACCGGCGCGGCGGCATCGGTGAGCACCGCCGCGCGCTGTGCCGGGTCGGCCAGCGCGGAATCGAGGAGCGATCGGATGACGGCGTACGGCAGGGGCTGCTCCAGCTCGCTCGCGCGAGCGGCGAGCACCCGCAGGCCCTGCCGCGCGAGCCGGTTCCGGGCGACGTCGAGGACCGATGACTTGCCCATCCCCGCGAGCGCGACCACGCATGCCGCCGCGCCGCGGCCTTCGCCGGCGGCCGAACCGAGGGCGAGGAGGTCGTCGATCGCCGTGCCGCGCTCGAGGAGGTCCACCTCGAAAAGGTAGGGCGCCCACCCTCCCGCCCGCAGCGATTCCGGCGACGACGCTGGACCGACACCGCCAGCGAAGGGACCGTCATGAACGACCTGCTCCGCCCGATCCCGGGCACCGACCTGCGCGTCCACCCCTGGGGCCTGGGTGGCAACGTCTTCGGCTTCAACGTCGATGAGTCCTCCGGCTTCCGGATCCTCGACGCGTTCCTCGATGCCGGCGGCAACCTGGTCGACACCGCCGACAGCTACTGCGGGGGATGGACAGGTAGCGCGGGTGGCGAGTCCGAGACCCTGATCGGCAACTGGATCTCGTCGCGCCACTGCGTCGACAAGATCGTCATCTCGACCAAGGTCGGTCAGCTGCCGGGCCGCGCCGACCTGCGTGCGACGACCATCATCGCGGCCTGCGAGGACGCGCTGCGCCGGCTCGGCACCGACCACATCGACCTGTTCTACGCCCACGAGGACCACGGCGACCCGACCGACGAGACCGTCGAGGCGTTCACGACGCTGATCGACGCGGGGAAGATCCGGTACGCCGCCGCATCCAACTACTCCGCACCGCGGCTCCGCGAGGCGCTCGACGCCGCGACCGACCGCGCCCGCTTCGTCGCCTACCAGCCGCGCTACAACCTGATGGACCGATCGGCGTACGAGGCGGAGCTGGCGCCGCTGGTGGCCGAGCGCGGGCTCGGCGTCTTCCCGTGGTTCGGGCTGGCGGCGGGCTTCCTGACCGGGAAGTACCCGACGACGGGGCCGGCGCTCGACGTGCTGCGGGCGCCGTACGTCGAGGAGTACCGGACCCCGCGCGGGCAGCGGGTCGTGGACGCGCTGCGGGTGGTCGCCGGCCGCCGTGCGGTGACGCCGGCGGCGGTCGCACTGGCGTGGCTGGCCGGCCGCCCGAACGTGGTCGCGCCGCTCGCGAGCGTCACCTCTACCGACCAGCTCGAGGACCTGCTGGCCTTCACCACGCTCCGGCTCGACCCGGCCGACGAGGTCCTGCTCGACGAGGCGTCCGCGCCGGAGCCGGTGGGCGCGCGATGAGCGTCGTGCTGGTGACCGGTGCCTCCACCGGCATCGGTCGGGTGACCGCGCTGCACCTCGCCTCGCTCGGCTGGGAGGTCGTCGCCGGGGTCCGCACCGACGAGGCCGCAGCGTCGCTGGCCGCCGCGTCTCCGGGGGTGAGGCCGGTGCTGCTCGACGTCACCGACCCGACCTCGGTCAAGGACGCGGCGACGGTCGTGGCGGACGCCACCGGCGGGCGTGGGCTCGGCGGGCTGGTCAACAACGCCGGCATCCAGGCGGTGGGGCCCTGGGAGCTGCTGCCGGTGGACCGGGTCCGCGACCTGCTCGAGACGAACGTGCTCGGGCAGGTCGCGGTCACCCAGGCGGTGCTGCCACAGCTGCGCGCCGCCCGCGGTCGCATCGTCTTCATCAGCTCGCTCAGCGGTGCCGTCGCCCTCCCCTTCCTGGGCGCGTACGCCGCCTCCAAGCACGCCGTCGAGGCGATCGGCGACTCCTGGCGGCGCGAGCTGCGACCGCACGGCATCCGGGTCGCGCTCGTCCAGCCGGGCAACATCGCCACCCCGATCTGGGACAAGGGGCTCGATCCGGCGCAGCTCGACGCCCTCGGCCCGGACCTGCGGCGGCTCTACGGCCCGGGTCTCGACTTCGCCCTCGCGCAGGGCCGGCACGCCGCGGACACGGCGATCCCGCCCGCACGCGTGGCCTCGGCGATCGAGCACGCGCTCACGGCGCGACGGCCGCGACAGCGCTACCTGGTCGGGACGGACGCGCGGGTCGTCGTACGGCTGCAGCGGCACGCGCCGCGGCTCCTCGACCGGGCACTGACCGCGGCGATGGACCGGGCCGCCCGGCGTTCCGCCTAGGGGTCAGCTCTGGTCGGTGCCCCGGCGCCAGCGGATGCCGGCCTCGAGGAAGCCGTCGATGTCGCCGTCGAAGACGGCCTGCGGGTTGCCGGTCTCGTAGCCGGTGCGCAGGTCCTTGACGATCTGGTACGGGTTGAGCACGTAGTTGCGCATCTGGTCGCCCCAGCTCGCGGCGACGTCGCCCTTGAGGTCCTTCTTGAGCGCGGCCTCCTCGGCCTTCTTCTTCGCGAGGAGCTTGGCCTTGAGGACGATCATCGCGGCGGCCTTGTTCTGCAGCTGCGACTTCTCGTTCTGGCAGGACACCACGATGCCGGTGGGGATGTGCGTCAGGCGGACCGCGGAGTCGGTGGTGTTGACCGACTGGCCGCCCGGGCCGCCGGAGCGGAAGACGTCGGTGCGGATGTCGTTCTCGTCGACCTCGATCTCGTCGGTCTGCTCGAGCACGGGGACGATCTCGACCGCGGCGAACGAGGTCTGCCGGCGGCCCTGGTTGTCGAACGGGCTGATCCGGACCAGGCGGTGGGTGCCGGCCTCGACCGAGAGCGTGCCGTAGCCGTAGGGCGCGTGGATCGCGAACTCGGCGGACTTGATGCCCGCCTCCTCCGCGTAGGAGACGTCGAAGACCTCGACGGCGTACTTGTTGCGCTCGGCCCAGCGGGTGTACATCCGCATCAGCATCTCGGCGAAGTCGGCCGCGTCGACGCCGCCCGCACCGGAGCGGATGGTGACGATGGCCTCGCGCTCGTCGTACTCACCGGAGAGCAGGGTCCGGACCTCGAGCGCCTCGACGTCCTTCTTGATGCGGGTGAGCTCGGCGTCGGCCTCGGCCTGGCTCTCGGCGTCGGACTCCTCGGCGGCGAGCTCGGCGAGGACCTCGAGGTCCTCGATCCGGCCGCGCAGCGACTCGATCCGCTCCACCTGGCCCTGCAGCGCGGACAGGCGGCCGGTCACGCGGGTGGCGTTGGCCTGGTCGTCCCACAGGTCCGGCGCCGCGACCTGCTGCTCGAGATCGGCGATGTCGGCCTGCAGCTTGGGCAGGTCGAGCACCTGCTCGATGGTGTGCATCGTCGCGCTGAGCTGCTTGATCTCGGAGTCGTAATCGGGTCCAGCCACCCGGCGAGCCTAGCCCTCAGGCACGCCGCCCGAAGACTTGGGAGACGTACCAGTGGCCGTCGTCGGAGAGGACAGCGCCCACGACCATCAGCCGGTAGTGGGTGCTCAGGATGCTGGCGCGGTGCGGGGCCGACTTCATCCAGCCGTCGTAGACCACGCTGGAGCCCGTCGGGAAGCCGCTGGCGACGTTCTCGGCGACGTTCGAGAGCTGGCAGGTGCTCAGCGCCACGCTCATGTCCTGGTGGAAGACCCGATGCTGGTTGGCCATCCGATGGGCCTGCGCCCACGCGAGGTGCGCGATGCAGTCGGAGCGGTCGAGCGTGGCCAGGCCGTGCTGGATCCGGACGTTGTTGGTCGCCCCGGAGGCCGCGTGCGCGTAGGTGAGGTTCGCGCGGGCGTCGGCGGTCGCGGGGGATGTGGCGTGGGCAAGCAGCATGCCGGCCGCAGCCAGGAGCCCGAGCAGTCGTCGCACGCTCGGACTGTAGGGCATCGGAGGCTCAATCGGGGATGACTGAGGCTGATCCCACCGAGCGGACGGTGGTGCGCATCGGGGCTCCCGGGAGGTGCAGCGGGAGCGCGACCGGGGCGGTCAGGACGACGACCACCCGGCCAGCGTCGATGCTGACGGTCGCGTGGATGCCGGGGTGGTCGCCCGCGGCGCCGACGTCGCGCAGGTAGGCGAGGACCGCCTGCTGGGCCTGACCGGCCGTGAGCGACAGCGGGCGATCGCCCACGCCGTGCTGGTAGGTGTCGTCGCCCTGGGCGGCGGCGTCGGCGCCGCGCAGCGCGGCGCCGTCGGCGAGCGCGTCGACCTGCTGGTGGCCGAGGTACGCCGCGCCCGAGTCGATGACGGCAGCGACGAGCAGCAGGAGCACCGCGGTGAAGGTGATCAGCAGCGGGATCGAGGAGCCCCGCTCATCGGTCCGCGCCGCCACCGGTCACCTCCTGGAACTGGCCGATCGGGACGGTCTCCGAGGCGTGCAGCGCGAACCGCGGGGCGCCCCCGCCGAGGACGCTGGGCAGCAGCGGCAGGTCGACCGAGGTGTCGATGCGGACCGTGATGACCGACGTACCGCTGTGGCAGTCGTGGGGGTACGGCGTACACGAGAAGCGCACCGAGGACGAGTCGACGCCCTGGCCGGCCAGCGCGTCGTCGATCACGGCACGAGCGCGCTGCTCGCCGGCCACGTCGTTGTCGGCGAGGGCGTAGGCACGGGCGGCCGCACGGACCGCGGCGCTGGTCGCGAACGCACCGCGCTGCACCTGGAAGACCGAGAGCACGATCCACAGCAGCGGCAGCATGAGCAGCAGACCGATCCAGGTGACCTCGACCAGCGCGCTGCCCCTCTCCGCGCGCGGTCTCACGGCGGGTCCTCCTGCACCGCCCGGCCCTCGACGTCGAAGGAGATCGCCGGCCCGCCGAGGCCCAGGGCGGGAACCCGCGCGTGCACGACGATCTCGATGGCGGGCGCCCCGTCGACGAGCACGCGCCGCGGCTCGACGCCGGTGACGTAGCGGGTGCCGACCGACTCGACGATCTGCGCGCGGGTGCGGGCTAGGCCCTCCTCGGGGCCGCTGCCGACGGTGGCCGCGAGGCGGGCGCCCTCGGCCGCCGCGGAGCCCAGCGAGTTGCGCACGTGCAGGACCAGGGCCACCTGGAGCAGCCCGAGGAACAGCGGGACGAGCAGCACCACGACGAGCACGAAGTCGACGACGGCACTCCCCCGCTCGCTGCGGCGGCCCACCGTCAGCTCACTTCACCGAGTTGAGGGCGGAGCGCAGCATGTCGGTGAGCATCGGCCGCGCGACCGCGAACAGGCCCATCCCGACGGTGATCGTCATGACGCTCACCAGGACCCAGCCGGGCACGTCGCCACGCTCATCGTTCTCGCGGGCCGGTGCCCCGCCGGCGTACAGCCAGGCGGTGAGCCGCACCCACAGTGTCATCGGATCCATCTCCTCATTCCCTTCCCCGAGTGGCCGGTCAGTGCCCGGTGAGCGTGAGCCCCACGTAGCCCGGCCAGAACGCGACGACCACCACCAGCGGCATCACCAGGAACACCACCGGCAGCATCATCAGGATCTCCTTGCGCGAGGCACGCTCGATCAGGTCGCGCCTCCCCGCCTCGCGGACGTCGGCGGCCTGCGCGTGCAGGACGTCGGCGAGCGGTGTGCCGCGCTCGAGCGCGACGGCGATGCCGCGGGCGAAGCGCGCGACGACGGGTACGCCGGTCGTCGCGGACAGCCGGTCGAAGGCATCGGCCACCGGCTCCCCCGTGCGTACGCCGGACAGCACATCGGCCAGGTCGCGGCTCAGCTCGCCGCGACTGCGCGCGACGACCCGGTCCAGCGCCGCGACCGGGCCCTCGCCGGCGGCGACCGCCAGCGCGAGCAGCTCGGCGACTGTGGGGAACTCCGTCACGATCGCCGCCTCGCGCTGCTTGACCTGCGCGGTCAGGCGGTTGTCGCGCAGCAGGACGCCGAGCGCGAAGCCGCCGCAGCACATCAGGACCAGCGGCAGCGCGGCCGTCGGGGCGCTCAACGCGCGGGCCAGGGCCACCGCCGCGACCAGGCCGAAGCCGGCGACACCCCACAGGACCTGCTCCACACGGAAGTCGTGGACGGTGCGGTCGAGGCGCGCGCGAGCCAGGCGGCGGCGTACCGACTCCGAGCCGCCGAGCGTCCGCTCGACCAGGTCGGCGGCGTGCCGGAGGAACGGCCCGTAGACGGCCGCGAACGCGTGCTGCGGCGTCGCCTGCGTCGCCCGCGGTTGGTCGGCGAGCAGGTCGCGCACGTAGGGCAGCACCCGGGCTTCGAGGCGCGGGCGGCGGGCGTGCAGCACGTGCGCGGCGACGAGCAGGAGGCCACCGGCGAGCATCGCACCGAGCAGTCCACCGGCGAGGCTCACGACAGGATCCTCCGCTCCACGGGGAGCCGACCGAGCCGCATCATCAGCCGGTAGGCGACGACGCAGAGGATCGCCGCGACGACCAGGATGAGCGCGCCGGCGGCCGAGCGGTAGCGGGTGATGATCTCGGGCTGGGTGGCCATCGCGAGCAGGACGATCCAAGGTGCGGCGACCGCGAGGCGGGCTCCGTTGACGGCCCAGGATTGGCGGGCCTCGAGCTCGGAGCGGGTGCGCAGGTCGTCGCGGAGGTAGCCGGACAGGTTGCGCAGCAGCCGGCCGAGCTCGCCCCCGCCGACCTCGCGCGCGACGCGCAGGCCCTCGATCACCCGGTCGCCGACGGGGTCTGCGAGGCGCGCCTTGAGCCGGTCCAGGCAGTCGCCGAAGCGCCCGGAGACCTGGTAGTCGAGCGCGAACGTCGCGAAGGCGGGACGCAGCGGCGTGGGGCCGCGATCGGCGAGCGCTGCGACGGCATCCGGCAGCGACATCCCCGCGCGTACGGCGGACGCGAGGTCGTCGATCGCCTCGGGCCAGACCTCGGCGTACTCCCTGCGACGGCGGCGTACGCGCCCACCCAGGACGGCCACCGGGAGGTAGGCCGCGAGCGCGCCGAGCACCAGCGCGAGCGGCGGGGTCCGGGTGAGCACCAGCACCACGAAGGCCGCCGCGACCGCGGAGGCGATGCAGGTGAGGAGCAGCGAGCGCGGCGCGACCTCGGCCAGGCCCGCCTCGGCCAGCAGCCGGGTCCAGCGGCTCTCCGGCCGGGCCGTGCGCGGGGAGGGCGGCCAGACGAATGCCGACCAGATCAGCAGCGCGCCGAGGCCGAAGCCCAGTCCGACCAGTGCCCCCATCGTCGCGGCCCTACCTGGCCTCGCCGAGCAGGCGTCGTACGTCGATCCCGACGCGCTCGAACTGCTCCGGGCGTGGCGGCATGCCGATCGCGCGGACCAGCTCGCCGCCGCGGCGCTCGAAGACCGGCTCGGTCTCGATGACGTGGTGCTCCGCGCGCCCGGGCACGGCCACGATCTCGGAGACCCGTCGGGTGCCGGCCGGGTCGAGGGTGAGGTGGACGACCAGGTCGATCGAGCCGGCGACCGTCGGCACGACGAACTGCGCGCTGATGTTCTCGCCGGCGAGCAGCGGCAGCGTGCACGCCTTGGTGAGCGCCTCGCGGGCGCTGTTGGCGTGAATGGTGCACATGCCCGGCAGTCCCGAGTTGAGTGCGAGCAGCAGGTCGAGGCACTCCTCGGCGCGGACCTCACCGACGATCAGGCGCGAGGGCCGCATCCGCAGCGCCTCCTTGACCAGCTCGCGCAACCGGATCTCGCCGGTGCCCTCGAGGCCCTCCTGGCGGGTCTGCAGCGCGACCCAGTCGGGGTGGTTGAACTTGATCTCGAAGACCTCCTCGGCGGTGATCACGCGCTCCCCGCCGGGGATTGCGGCCGCGAGGCAGTTGAGCATCGTCGTCTTGCCGGCCTGGGTGCCGCCGGTGACGAGGATGTTCAGACCGGCCCGGACCGAGGCCTCCAGGAACTGGGCGGCCTGCGGGGTCAGGCTGCCCAGCTCCACCAGCTCGGAGAGCCGGGACGCGCGTACGACGAACTTGCGGATGTTGACCGCGGAGAACCCCCGGCTGATGCCCTTGAGCACCACGTGCAGCCGGTGGCCCGCGGGCAGCATCGCGTCGACGAACGGGCGGCTCAGGTCGATCCGACGGCCGGTCGTCTTGAGCATCCTCTCGACCAGCTCGGTCACCTGCGCCTCGGTGAGGATCAGGTTGGTCAGCTCGTGGCGGCCGTTGCGGGCGATGAAGACCCGGTCCGGGGAGTTGATCCACAGCTCCTCGACGGTCGGGTCGTCGAGGAACGGCTGCAGCGGCCCGAAGCCCGCCACCCGTGCCACGAGGTCGGCGACCAGCGCCTCCGGATCGGCCACCGGCGCGACCGCGCCGGTGAGGCTGCGGTCGTCGTGCGCCCGCACCAGGCTCCGGGCGAGCGCCCGGACGGCACCGACCTCATGCTGAGGGTCCAGCCCGTCCCGTCGTACCGCCGCGCGCAGGGCCTCGTCGAGCATGGCGACCACATCGGCGGTCGCCGGTACGACGGGTTGCTGCTGCACGGCCACGAGGACTCCCGAGATGAGTGGATGGCCCCCTGAACCTAAGCGAAGAACCCCCGCCGTGGCGAGGGTTCTTGGCTGCACCTGTGGACAACTGCGGCTCAGTCCTCCTCGGTCAGGTGGTCGCCGACCCGTACGGCGTCCCAGCGCGCACGGCTGACCCGCACCTTGACGAGGCGGCCGTCGGCCTGGCGGATCGTGAGCCGGCGGTACAGGTTCGAGCCGTCGAGCAGGCCCCTGCTCTTCCTCACCACGGTGCCCTCCCAACGGCGCTTCATCGACCTGCCCCCAGTCGGTCGTTCGAGCGGACGACGGCCACGCCGACCGCCCCGATCCACAGCATGAACACCGCTCCGATGCTCGCTGTGCTGCCCCACCCGTTCGCCGCGTAGAAGTGCGCCGGGTCCATCCCGAAGAAGAGCGACGGCAGGAACGCCAGGTTCACCGCGGCGAGCACCGCGGAGCCGGTGCTGACCCAGCGCGGCAGCGCGCCGGTCCGTCGTACGCCGATTGCCAGGGCCACCAGGAACAGCGCGATCAGGCAGCGGGCGATCGGGCCGTGCAGCAACGCCATGCCGTTGGCCAGAGGGCCGTCGATGGTCGGATCCAGCGAGCCCTCCGGGTGCTCGAGCACCACCCCCGTCTCGAGTGACGCGGCCACGAGCGTCATCGCCGCGTAGACGAGCGCGGCCGCGAGGGCGATGTCGCCCGGCAGCCCCGCTCCCCTCCCGAGCAGGCGGCGCAGGCCGACGGCGAACACGATGAAGACCGTGAAGGTGACGACCGTGACCAGGTTGCGGCTCAGCACGTTGTCGGCCGGCGGAGGGCCCGAGTAGACGAAGTAGAGCGGCACCATGACCATGGCGAGAAGGGCCACGAGCATGCCGCAGAGACCGGTCAGTCGACGGTCGTTGCTGCTGTTGAGGGTGATGTCGACGCTGCTGTCCGCCCGAGCGCCCAGGGCCTGTGTGGTGTCCATGGAACGAGCCTCGCCGGGCCCGGGAGCCCGGCGCTGCGGCCGGACGGATGCGGCGTACCGACCTTGGTCGACGATCCGCAGGGCAGGCATCGACTTTGGTCGAGGATCGCGCCCGGTCCCCCGTCCCCCGGCGGGCGGGGACCTAGATTGGCCGGGTGAGCAGGCAATGGGTCCGGGACGCGTCGGTCGACGCGGCATGGGCGCTGTTCGCCCTGGCGGCCGGGCTGACCAGCGAGCAGAACGTGCTCCTCGGCGCCGGGGAAAGGTCCGTGCCGCTCCGGGTCGCGGATGTCGCGCTGGGCCTGATCTGCTTCGCCAGCATCTGGTTCTGGCGGCGACGCCGGCCGGTCACGTTCGCCGTCGCCGCCATCGTGATCGGCATCGTGTCGACGCTCGCCGGCGGTGTCGGGCTGGTCGGCGTCTTCACCGTCGCCCAGCGCCGGCCCTGGCGTACGTCGGTCGCGGTCAGCCTGCTCGCCGCGGCGTGCATCGTGCCGGCGCTGGCGCTCTACCCGGTGCCGCACGCCGAGCGCGCGCTGGCCGTCGGCGTGCTCTCCACCTTCGCCGCGACAGGGTGGGGCATGTACGTGCGGACGCGGGCACAGCTGCTCGCGTCGCTCCGGCAGCAGGTCGCCGACGCCGACCGCGCGGCCGCGGCCTCGGCAGCGGCGGCGCAACGCGCCGAGCGGACCCGGATCGCGCGGGAGATGCACGACGTGCTCGCGCACCGCCTCTCGCTGCTGGCGGTGCACGCGGGCGCCTTGGAGTACCACCGCGGCGCCTCCACCGACGAGGTCGACGAGATCGCCGGCATCATCCGCCACAACTCCCACCAGGCGCTGGAGGAGTTGCGCCAGGTCATCAGCCTGCTGCGCGAGCACCCTGACGCCGGACGGCCCAGCCCCTCGCTCAGCGACCTCCCGGAGCTGGTCGAGGAGTCCCGCTCGGCGGGCCTGGAGATCACCTGCTCGCTGCCGTCCATGGCCGAGGGGCTCCAGCGCATCCCCGCGACTACCGGCCGGACGGCGTACCGGATCGTCCAGGAGGCGCTCACCAACGTCCGCAAGCACGCGCCGCACGCGCGGGTCCGGATCGACGTCGCCGACGACGGCGGGGGCCTGCAGGTCTCGGTGCACAACACGTTGCCGGTGCCCACGGGCCGGCGCGCGGCGGCCGCGCCCGGATCGGGCACCGGTCTGCTCGGGCTACGGGAGCGGGTCACTCTCCTCGGAGGCCGCATCGAGCACGGCCCGACGGGCGAGGAGGGCTTCGCGCTCCGCGCCTGGCTCCCGTACGACGCCCCCGACTGGGTGCCGTCATGACGATCGGCGTCCTCCTCGTCGACGACGACCCGCTCGTGCGTCGGGGCCTCGGGTTCATGCTGCGAGCCGCACCCGGGATCGAGGTCCTCGGGGAGGCCGGCGACGGCGACGAGGTCCCGGCCGCCGTGGCCCGGCTGCGCCCCGACGTCGTGATGATGGACATCCGGATGGGACGGGTGGACGGCATCGCGGCGACCCGCGCCCTCCGGTCCGTGCCGGGCTCACCCGAGGTGATCGTGCTGACCACCTTCGACGCCGATCACGAGGTGCTCGAGGCGCTGCGGGCCGGAGCGGCGGGGTTCCTGCTCAAGGACACACCGCCGGCGGACATCGTCCGCGCGGTCGAACGGGTCGCTGCCGGGGACCCGATCCTGTCGCCAGCGGTCACGCGCCGGCTGATGGACCTCGCCGGAGCCGGGTCGGAGTCGCGGAACGCCCGCGACTCCGCCCGTGCCCGGCTCGCCCTGCTGACGCCCCGGGAGCACGAGGTGGCCGTGGCGCTCGGGCAGGGCATGACCAACACCGAGATCGGCGCGGCGACGTACATGAGCACGGCCACGGTGAAGGCCTACGTGTCGCGCCTCCTCGAGAAGCTGGAGGCGACGAACCGCGTGCAGGTCGCGCTGCTGGTCCAGCAGGCGGACCTGCCCGACCCGGGCTAGCGGGAGCGCGTCAGCTGACGACGCGGATCAGCTTCTTGTTGACGAACTCCTCCATGCCCAGGGTGCCGAGCTCCCGGCCGAAGCCGGAGCGCTTGACGCCGCCGAAGGGCAGCTCCACGCCCTCGGCGCCGACGCCGTTGACGAAGACCATGCCGGTCTCCAGCGCGTCGGCGACGCGGGCGGCCTGGTCGGCGTCGTCGGTGAAGACGTAGGAGCCGAGGCCGAAGGGGGTGTCGTTGGCGATCCGGATCGCGTCGGCCTCGTCCTTGGCGCGGAAGACCATGGCGACCGGGCCGAACAGCTCCTGGTAGTACGCCGGGTTGTCCGGCGCGATCTCGGTGAGTACGCCGGCGGGGAAGTTGCCGCCCTCGCGCTCGCCGTTGGTGGCCAGCTTCGCGCCGGCCTCCACGGCCTGGTCGACCTGGCGCGCGAGGTTCTCGGCGGCGGCCAGCGAGGACAGCGGCGCGGGGGCACCGCGCTCGAGGACCTTGGCGGTGAACTTGGCGGTGAAGTCCTCGTACAGGTCGTCGACGACCACGAAGCGCTTGCCCGCGTTGCAGGCCTGGCCGCTGTTGTCCAGGCGCGCCTCGGCCGCAGCCTCGACGGTCTTGTCCAGGTCGGCCGCGGACAGCACGATGAACGGGTCCGAGCCGCCCAGCTCGAGCACGCACTTCTTCAGGTTGCGTCCCGCGATCTCCGCGACGGCCGCACCGGCGCGCTCCGAGCCGGTCAGGGACACGCCCTGGATGCGCGGGTCGGCGATGACGTCGGCGATCTGCTCGTTGGTGGCGTAGACGTTGTTGTAGGCGCCCTCGGGGAAGCCGGCGTCCAGGAAGATCTGGGCCTGCAGGGCCGCCGAGCGGGGGCACTGCGGCGCGTGCTTGAGCACGATGGTGTTGCCGGTCGCCAGGTTGGGCGCGGCGAACCGGGCGACCTGGTAGACCGGGTAGTTCCACGGCATGATCCCGAGCAGCGGGCCGACGGGGCTGCGGCGGATGACCGCGCTGCCGTCACCGTCGAGCAGCTCGATCGGCTGGTCGGCCAGGATCTTCTCGGCGTTCTGCGCGTAGTAGTCGTAGATGCCGGCGGAGAAGAGGACCTCGCCCTCGGCGTCGCCGAGAGGCTTGCCCATCTCCGCGTTGATCGACGCGGCCAGCTCGCCCGCGCGCTCGCGGTGCAGCTCGGCGACCTTCGCCAGCAGCTTCGCGCGGTCGGCGACGCTGCTGGTGCGACCCCACGAGTAGTAGGCGTCCGTGGCGGCGCCGACGGCGGCGTCCACCTCGGCGTCGGTGGCGGTCGTGAACGCCTCGATCAGCTCGCCCGTGGCGGGGTTGCGGACGGCGTACTCGGTCATGGGGTGCTCCTCAGCGTTGAGAATCGTGCAGGTCGGGCAGGTTGATGGACACGCGGGCGTCCAGTGCCAGCGTGCCAGGGTCGACCACAGTCGATCCACCATCGACGGGAAGCACAACCCCGTTGACGTAAGACGCGGCATCGGACAGCAGCCATGCCACGGTAGCCGCCACCTCCTCAGGTCGCGCAGGCCGCCGCTGGGGTACGACGGCGGTGGCCAGCCGGTAGGCGTCCTCGGTCGAGATGCCCCGCTCGGCACCGAGCTCGGCCATCTCCGTGTCGCCCATCTCGGTGGCCGTCCAGCCCGGGCAGATCGCGTTGGCGCGCAGCCCGTCGGGCCCGTGGTCGACGGCGAGGGACTGGATGAGCATCTGCAGGCCCGCCTTGCTCGCGGAGTACGCCGCCATGCCGTCCGCCGCGCGGAGGGCGGCCACCGACGACACCCCCACCACGGCACCGCGCGCAGCGAGCAGGTGCGGGAGCGCCGCCTGCACCAGCAGGAACGGCGAGGTCAGGTTGACGCGCAGCGTCTCGTCCCACTGCTCGGTGGTGATGTCGGCGACGCCGCCCACGTGGATGATGCCGTGGTTCAGGACCAGCCCGTCCAGCCGCCCGTACGTCGCCACCGCCGACCCGACGACCTCCGCGACACCCGCGGGATCGCTCACGTCGGCGACGACCACGTGGGCACCGGTCTCCTCGGCGACCGCGCGCAGCGGCGCCTCACGGCGACCACAGATGACGACGCGGTCGCCGGCCGCGGTCAGCAGCCGCGCGACCGCGGCGCCGATGCCGGTGCCGCCACCGGTGACCAGGACGACCCGGCTCATGACGGGGCGACCTCGTCGAGGAAGTAGTCGACGAGGGCCGCCGCCCGGACGCGGACGTCGGCGTCGATCGCTGCGATGTGCTCGAACACGACGTCCGGGTCGAGTCCATGGTCGCGCGCGTCCTGGTCGCCACCGTCCTCGAGCCACCCGCGCACGCTGTCGGCGTCGACCTCGGGGTGGAACTGCACCGCGAGGTTGCGGCGCAGCACGAACGCCTGGGTCGCGGCGGCGTTGCGGCCGACGACCGTCGCCCCGGCGGGCGGGTCGAAGCGGTCGTGGTGCCACTGGGTCCAGACCCCGGCGACCGCGGGAACGCCGGCCACGACGTGCGGGCCGATCTCCGACGCCGGCGAGGCGGCGACGCGGCCACCGTGCGCCTGGGCCAGCATCTGGCCGCCGAAGCAGATCCCGAAGACGGGGACGCCGGCCTCGTCGGCCGTGAGCAGCAGATCCGTCTCGGGCTTGGCCCACGACGCGATCTCGTCGCTGTAGGCGCTCCAGCGAGCGCCCAGCGCCAGGATCGCGTCGTACTGCCGAGGGTCCGGGAAGACGACGTCGACGGCGGGGTCGTCGAAGCGCTCCGGCGGCACCACCTGGAGGCTCTCGATCTCGTAGCCGCGCTCCTCGAACCGCCCCTGGATGGCGCCGGCCGCCAGGTAGTCGTGCCCGATCAGCAGCAACCGCTTGCCGTGCCCAGCCATCAGCCCATCGCCTCCGCGCGCTTCATGACGTCCCTGCAGAACGCCTCCATCTTGGACTGGTCGTCGATGTACATCGAGGGCTTGATGCAGATCGTGGTGAAGCCCTGCTCCAGCTGCTCGGGGATCGAGTCCATCGACTCCCCCAGGTCGGCCAGCGAGTGGTCGTCGGGGAAGGAGTAGCGCACCCCGCCCACCATCTCCAGGTCGGCGACGTCGCGACCGGCGGCGGCCATCTCGGTGCGGATGATCTCGAGGTCCTCGGCGGTCGGGCGGCCGAGCGGATGGAACCCGTGGCCGTACCTGACCAGGCGCTCCACCACGGCACCGTGCGCCTTCTGGCCGCCGAACCACATCCGCGGCCCCTCGGGCCGGAAGGCCTTCGGCTCCAGGTAGATGTCCTCGAAGTCGAAGTAGTGGCCCTGGTACGTCGCCGGCGACTGCCGGAAGACCAGGTCCATCACCTCGAGCTGCTCGTCGAGGATCTTGCCGCGCTCGCGGAAGGGCACGCCCAGGGCGGCGTACTCGTCCTTGCTCCAGCTCACGTTGGGCTGCACGACGAGCCGGCCCTCGGAGAGCAGGTCGAGCGTGCCGAGCTCGCGGGCGAGCAGCAGCGGGTGCCGCAGGGGCGCCAGGACAGCGGCGCCGACCAGCCGGATGCGGGAGGTGACCGCGGCGATCGAGGAGAAGAGCATCAGCGAGTTGGGCCAAGGCATCAGCGGGTCCTGGTTGCCGGGCATCGCGTAGTCACGCGGGTTGCCCATGACGCCCTTGTCACTGGCGTCGGGGCCGAGCACGACGTGCTCGGAGATCATCACCGAGTCGAAACCGGTGTCCTCGGCGATCCGCGACCAGGTGACCAGGTCGTTCAGGCTGCGGCCGTCGGTCAGGGTCCAGTTCTCGCTGAGGATCATCAGCATGCGGGGAGCGGGCATCGGGGAGTCCTCAGTGGGTGTTGGACAGGTCGGGCTTGCGGATGCCGCGGAACTCCCAGTCGCCGCCCTTGGCGGTCGAGAGGACCTCCTCGCTCTCGGTCGGCTGCGCGCCGACGTCGCTGCGGATCGGCGTGGGGCCCTCGACGATGTGGTTGCGCAGCGTGCCGAGACCCTCGACCTCGACCTCGACGACGTCGCCGGGGTAGACCGTGCGGGAGATGGCCGGCGTACCGGACATCAGGATGTCGCCGGGGTGCAGCGTGATCGTCCGCGCGATGTCGGCGACCAGGTAGTGCATGTCCCACTTCATCTCGTCGGTGTTGCCGTCCTGGCGGACCTCGCCGTTGACGAGCGTGCGGATCCGCTTGCCGCGGAAGTCCCAGCCCTCGACGATGCCAGGCCCGATCGGGCACAGCGTGTCGGCGCCCTTGACCCGCAGCATCGAGCCGGAGTCGGTGTCGCGGAAGTCGTGCAGGCCGTAGTCGTTGCCGACCGAGTAGCCGCGGATGTAGTCGCCGGCCTCCTCGGGCGAGATGTTGCGCGCGGTCCTCCCGATGATGATCGCGATCTCGCCCTCGTAGTTCAGCCACTTGCAGCCCTGCGGCCGCACCACCGCTGAGTCGTGGGCGTTCAGCGCGGAGACCGGCTTGTGGAAGTACGTCGGCGCCGGCGGCAGCGTGGTCAGCATCTCCTCGACCCGCGAGGAGTAGTTGAGGTGGACGCAGACGATCTTGCTCGGCGTCACCGGCGGCAGGTGGGTCGCGTCGGCGATCGCCACGGTGCGGCCGTCGCCGGCGACGAGGGTCTCGCCGTCCCGGCGTACGTCGACAGCGTTGCCGTCCAGCAGGATCCGGCGGTACTCGGTGGTCATCTCAGTTCCTCATGATCGGGATGGTGGGTGGTCAGCCGGCAGCCGGTACGTCGGCGCCGGGCGCGCTCGTCTGGCGCACGAAGTCGGGATCGGTGGGGGTACGCCGGGGCGCGGGGAAGCCGCCCTCGGGACGGTCGAACCACAGGTGGACCTGGCCGGTGCCGACCGAGTTCTCGTACTCGCCGTACTGGCGTCCGGTGGCGGTGCAGTCGCCCTCGCCGAGGGCGCCGATCATCATCAGGTAGTGCTGGAAGCGGGCCTCGGGCTTGAACCGGTAGAACTCGTCCATCGTGTCCAGCACGCGCTCGTGGTCGCCGTTCTTGAACCACTCGATGCGCTCGGCGTCGGCGGCCGCGGCCTCGGGGCTGAAGATGTGCTCGACGCCCGCGGCCTCGTGGTCGCGCAGCTTGCGCAGCGGCCAGAACGTGTGGGACATCGCACCGGAGGCGATCAGCAGGACCTTGCGGTCGGAGGCGGCGATCGCGTCGCCGAGCGCACGGCCCAGGCGCAGCGCGTCCTCGCCCTCGGCGGTCTGGCACACGCCGATCGAGATCCAGCGCTTGTCGCTCAGGCCGTCGCCGAGGAACTCCCACACGTTGGTGGTCGCGTAGAAGATCGGCAGGCAGTCGTCCTCGATCGCGGTGATCCAGGTGCCGTGCTCGGCGGCCTTGCTCGCGATCAGGTGCGCGAGGTCGGGGTCGCCCCGGAAGTTGTAGGGCCGCTGGCTCATGCCGCGCGGTAGCTCCTCGGAGGTGAAGAGCCCCTTGCGACGCTGCTGCGCCGTCACGACCCACTCCACCGTGGTGGCCCAGTGCGAGTCGAGGACGACGACGGTGTCATAGTCGAGGACGTCGAAGACCTCACGGCGCAGCTGGTGCAGGCCGGACACCAGGGTGCTGTCCTCGCCGTTGTTCAGCTCGCGCCGGGTCTCCTCCGGCAGCACGATGGTGGGGACGTGCGCGATCAGGCCCGCGCCGACGATCTCGCCCATCACTGGTCTCCCTCTGCGCGCCAGCCGGTCGGCGAGAACACGCTGTTCTTGATGTCGGTGTAGAAGTCGAAGGACCAGATCCCGCCCTCCCGGCCGATGCCGGACTTCCCGTTGCCGCCGAAGGGCGCGTTCAGGTCGCGGACGAAGAAGCAGTTGACCCACACGGTCCCGGCGTCGAGCGCGGCAGAGACCCGCTCCGCGCGGTCGCGGTCGCCCGTGACGAGGGTGGCGGCGAGGCCGAAGCGGCTGTCGTTGGCCTTGGCGATCGCCTCCTCCTCGGTGTCGAAGGTGCTGATCGTGACGACCGGCCCGAAGACCTCCTCGGTCATGATCTCGGAGTCGTCCTTGGCGCCGACCAGGATCGTCGGGCGGTAGTAGAGGCCGCCGAGCCCCTCGTTCGGGCCGCCGCCGAGGAGCGCCTCGGCGCCGTCGGCGAGCGCGCGCTCGACGTACCCGCAGATCTGCTCGAAGTGGCGGCGCGCGACGAGCGCGGAGACGTCGGTCGCCTCGTCGCGCGGGTCGCCCTGGACCAGCTTCGCGGCGCCCTCGACGACGCGGCGGGTGAACTCCTCCGCCAGCGAGCGGTGGACGTACATCCGCGCGGCCTTGAGGCAGACCTGGCCGGCGTTGTCGAACTGCTCGACCGCGATCTCGACGGCGAGGTCGAGATCGGCGTCCTCGAAGACCAGCAGCGGGCTCTTGCCCCCGAGCTCGTAGGACAGCGGGACGATGTTGGTCGCGGCGGCCTTCGCGATCACGCCGGCGGTCGGGACCGAGCCGGTGAACGCGAGCCGGTTGATGTCCGGGTGCGCGGTGAGCGGCGCACCGGCCTCCGCACCCGTTCCCTGTACGACGTTGAAGACGCCCGCGGGCACTCCCGCGTCGCGCATGATGTCGGCGAGCAGGCTGGCCGTGAGCGGCGCCCACTCCGGCGGCTTGACGACGACGGTGTTGCCGGCGGCCAGCGCCGGGCCGATCCGCCACGTCGCGAGCATCAGCGGCGCGTTCCACGGCGTGATGATCGCGACCACGCCGGCCGGGTCGTAGCTGATCCGCTCGCGGTGACCGCGGCCCGGCACCTCCAGGTCGGGGTGGCCGAGCTGGTGCTCGGCGAAGTCGGCGAAGGCACGAAAGTTCATGGCGACGCGCGGCATGACGCCGCGGCGGTGGCTGCGGATCAGCGAGCCGTTGTCGCGGGTCTCCACCAGGGACAGGTCCTCGATGCGGGCCTCGATCCCGTCGGCGACCGCGCGCAGGATGTCGCCGCGCTCCTTGACCGACAGCGCTGCCCAGGCCGGGAACGCCGCACGGGCGGCGGCGACGGCGGCGTCGACCTCGGTCGCGGTGCCGGCGTGGACCTCGGCCAGCGGGGCCTCGTCGATCGGACTGATGTCGGTGAAGGTCGTGGCGGACGCGACGCGCTCGCCACCGATCCAGTGGCGGGTGTCGACCTCGACGCCCTCGACGACCGCGATGTGGTCGCTCATCGGGCGGCCTCCTCGTGCTGCGGCGTGAGGGTCGCGAGCGACGTACCGCCGTCCCAGACGACGCCGACCTGGCGGTAGTAGCCGCCGATGACCTCCTGGACCGGCAGCCGGTGCAGCTCCTCGGTCGGCGACTCGAACAGCTCGACCTCGACGTCGCCCGTCCACGCCGGGCCGGCCTCGAAGGAGCTGGCGCCGGAGGCGATGAGCTCGACGTACGCGTCCGGGCTGTTCTTCGCGATGCCCGGGTAGACGCGGTGGTGGGCCATCGGGTGGCCGTTGACGAAGCCGTTGGTGGGCGACTCCTCGCGCAGCGTCAGGACGGCCTGCGCGAGCCGGCGGTCACCGGCGGCGAGGGTGGCGCCGAAGACGCCGCCCGGCCCGATCTGCGGGGCGCCCTGGCTGAAGGGGTGCGGGCGGGTCTGCCACATCGAGCCGAGCTTCTTCGGGTAGCCCTGGTGCATGCCGCGGGCGATGGCGAAGTCCTTGTCGACCCAGATGTAGACGCAGCGGGAGTAGGTGACGCCCTCGTACGCGCAGCGCACGACGACGAACGCCTCCTTGTACTGCGAGCGCACCGGGTCGAGCAGCTCCTCGCGGGTGCCGGAGCAGGACTGCCAGTCGGCCCAGATCAGCGCGACCGCGCCCGGGTCCTCCGGCGCCAGCTCGAGCGGCTCGGGGAGCAGCTCGGCGACCCGGGCCGGGTCGGTGCGGTACTCGACGGTCAGCAGGTCACCGGAGTAGTACCAGGGCGGTGACGGGATCACCGACGAGCGGCCGGTCGCGGTCCGGGGGAAGAAGAACCCCTGCAGGTTGGTCATCGGTCCTCGCTCAGATCGGAAGTCAAGATCGTTCGGATCCGTACGATATCCACTCCGTGACGGAAAGACCACCCTTGCGGCCAACCTTTTCCAGGGATATTGTTCGGGTCCGAACGATCTTAACGTCGAAGGATGGAGCCACCGTGGACAAGCCGCCGTACGTCGCCCTGGAGGATGTCGACCTCGTCGATCTCGACCGCTTCGTCGGGCCCGAGGCGTGGGGCATGCTCGACACGCTCCGCCGCGAGGACCCCGTCCACTTCCAGCGCGAGACCGACGGCGGCAGCGGGTTCTGGGCGGTCACCAAGCACGCCGACATCTGCGAGGTCGACAAGGACCCCGACACCTTCACCTCGACGAACTTCGTCAACCTCGAGGAGGTCGACCCGGAGCTGCAGGAGCAGCGCCGGTCGATCCTGGAGATGGACGGCCTGCGTCACCGCGCGCTGCGCAAGCTCATCTCGCGCGAGTTCAGCCGCCCCAACCTGATGCGCAACTACGAGGAGCTGCTGCGCGACATCACCCGCGCCACCGTCGACGCGGCGCTCGCGAAGGGCGAGTTCGACTTCGTCGCCGACGTCAGCGCGGACTTCCCGATCCAGGTGCTGGCCCGCCTGCTCGACGTACCGCAGGAGAAGACCGGGCAGCTGATCGACTGGGGCAACCAGATCATCGGGTTCTCCGACCCCGAGCACGCCGCGATCCTCATCGACGACCCGGAGAGCGAGAAGTACAAGCACCTGCCGTTCCGCTCCCCCATCTCCCAGGAGGTCTTCGACTACGGCCGCGAGCTCGCGGCGGCTCGCAAGGGCGGCGACGGCACCGACCTGGTCAGCCAGCTGGTCAACAAGATCCCCGAGGACGGCGAGGCGATGTCGGCCTCGGAGTACGACTCCTACTTCCTGCTGCTCGTCGTCGCCGGCAACGAGACCACCCGGCACACCATCACGCACTCGATGCTGGCGCTCCTCGAGCACCCCGAGCAGCTCGCCAAGCTGCAGGAGGACCCGTCGCTGATCCCCGACGCGGTCGAGGAGTTCCTGCGGTGGGCCTCGCCGGTCTACCACTTCCGCCGGACCGCGACGCGCGACGTCGAGCTCGGCGGGAAGCAGATCAAGGAGGGCGACAAGGTCGTCATGTGGTTCGCCTCCGGCAACCGCGACGAGGACGTCTTCGAGAACCCCTACGACTTCGACGTGACCCGCAAGAACATCGACCACGTGACCTTCGGCAAGGGCAGCCCGCACCTGTGCATGGGCAACAACCTGGCCCGCATGGAGATCCGGCTGATGTTCGAGGAGCTGATCCCGCGACTCGCGTCGATCCAGCTCGCCGGAGACGTACGCCGGGTCCGCAGCAACTTCGTCAACGGCATCAAGACGCTGCCGGTGAAGGTCACGACGAAGTAGCGATCAGGCAGAGCTCCACCGGGGCGCGTGGTCCTTGTCCACCAGGACCGCGCGCACCCCCTCGACGAAGTCGGCGCTCGCGATGACCTCCCCCGCCGTGGCCAGCTCCATCGCGAGGCACGCCTCGAGGTCGAGCTGGCGACCCTCCACGATGAGCCGGTCCGTCACCGCCAGGGAGTACGGCGATGCGGCGGCCAGCTCGCCGAGCGTCTCCTGCGCCCAGGCGGCCGCCGGACCGTCGCCGCTCGCCACGAGGTGGGCCAGCCGGGTGCCGATGCCCGCCAGGTCCGGGGCGCTGAACGCCCAGTCCAGCTCGGGGCGCACCGCGGCCAGCCGACCCGGGTCTCCCGGCTCCCCGGGTGCGAGCTCGCGCAGCAGCTGCTCCAGCGGGCCGTCGTACTCGGCGATGAGGTGGGGCAGCCGCGCGAGGTCCTCGGCGGAGCAGGCGTGGGTGGCGAGACCGAGCGCGAGCGCGTCGGCGGCGGAGATGCGCGCGCCGGTGAGGCCGAGGTAGCGGCCGGTCTCGCCGGGCAACCGGGGCAGGAAGTGCGACCCGCCCACGTCGGGGAAGAAGCCGATCTTGGTCTCGGGCATCGCGAACGAGGCCTGCGGGGAGACCACGACGAAGGTGCCGTGCACGCTCAGGCCCATCCCGCCGCCCATGCAGACGCCACCGACCAGGGCCACCACCGGCACCGGGTAGCTGCCGAGCATCGCGTTGACGGCGTACTCGGTCTCGAAGAACCGCAGGCTCGCGTCGTGCCAGCCGGCCAGGGAGTTCTCCCGGATCCGCCGGATGTCGCCGCCCGCGCAGAACGCGCGGTCCGAGGCGCTCTCGATGGTCACGGCGCGCAGCCCGGCGGTGCGCCAGCCGTCCAGCGCGGCGCGGATCCGCTGGACCATGGCGAGGGTGATCGCGTTGAGGGCGCGCGGCCGGTCGAGGATGATCCGGCCGACGTCGCCGAGCCGCTCGATGCGGACGTCCAGGTCCGGGGTCGCCTGCTCCATGCGGGCCAGTCTCCCAGGGGCTCGGGCTCAGCCCTCGTCGGCCACCAGTCGCCGGAGGATCTTGCGGACCTGCAGCGCGGCGAGGTCGGCGGCGACGTTGACGTCCTCGCCGTAGCCGTCGCGGTCGATCACGTCCTGCATGGCCTCGAGGATCTCGCGGACCTTCAGGTAGTAGGACTCGAAGATCGGCCGCAGCACGTCGGTGGTCTCCGCGCCGGGCGCGAAGTTCCGGCTGACCCGCCAGATGTGGCGCGTGTGCCGCTGGTCGACCGGCGTGACGGCGTGGGTGAAGCGGAAGGTCTGCGTGCCGCCCTCCTCAGCCGGGACCAGGACGTCCCAGCGGTCGGCCCACAGGCCGGGGGCGAGGAAGGCGCCCTCCTCCCGCTGCGGGTACGCCGAGGAGCCGGACAGTCCCGACACCTTGGCCTGCCACTCCGGGACCGGCGCGGCGGGCCAGTCACGGTGGAAGGACACCGTGGTCTCGGTGAGCTCCACCTGCAGGGCCGGCGCGACGCCGGCGAGCACGGGCGGTGAGATGACGGGGTCGACGACGGCCACGTGGGTGATGTCGGCGAAGTTGTCGTGCAGCAGCCGCACGTGCGCGGCGGTCTCCCACTGCCCGCCGAACGTCTCCCAGGCGGGGTCGGTGAGCCACGGCGTGGCGATCGGCCGGCGCAGGTCGGCGAGCACGGGCTCCCCCAGCCACACCCAGACCAGGCCGCCCTCCTCGCGCACCGGGTACGCCGGCACCCGGGCGCCGTAGGGCACCTGCTCCTGCGACGGTACCCGCACGCAGGCGCCGGTGCGGTCGTAGGCGAAGCCGGAGTAGCCGGACACGATGAGGTCATCGTCGACATGGCCCCGGCTGAGCGGATAGGGCCGGTGTGCGTCCCGGTCGCCGAGCGCGACGGCCGCGCCGTCCGTCGTACGGAACAGCACCACGGGGCGGTCGAGGGCGCGGGTGCCGAACGGCTCGCGGGTGACCTCCTCGGACGTCGCGAGCGCGTACCAGGCATTGCGGGGGTAGCCGACGCTGCTGTCCTTCATCGCGGTCTCCTCAGAGGTCCAGGGTCAGCCGGCCGGAGCGGCAGCGGGACACACAGATCATCATGAACTCGTTGGACTCCTTCTCCTCGTCGTTGAGGATCGAGTCGCGGTGGTCCACCTCGCCCTCGACGACCTCGGTCTCGCAGGTCCCGCAGACGCCCTCGAGGCAGGAGCCGACGACGCTGACGCCGGCATCGCGGCAGACCGCGAAGATCGACTTGTCGGCGGGCACCTCCAGGGTCAGGCCCGAGCGCTGGAGCACCAGCTCGAACGCCTCGTCGTCACCGGTGTCGACCTCCTTGGCGGCGAACCGCTCCAGGTGCAGGCTGCCCGCCGGCCACGTGGCGCAGCGCTGCTCGATCGCGTCCAGGAACGGCGTGGGGCCGCACGCGTAGACGAGCGTGTCGGGCTGGGGCGTGCCGAGCAGGCCGTCCAGGTCCGGGAAGCCGTCGGTGTCCTGGGGCACGAGGGTCACCCGGTCGGCGTACCGCTCCAGCTCGTCGCGGAACGCCATCGAGGCCAGCGAGCGGCCGCCGTACACCAGGCGCCAGTCGGCGCCAGACGCCTCGGCCTCCAGGATCATCGGCAGCATCGGGGTGATGCCGATGCCCCCAGCGAGGAACAGGTAGCGCTTCGACGCCACGAAGGGGAAGTGGTTGCGCGGGCCGCGGACCGTGACCGGCGTACCGGCGGAGAGCTCGGCGTGCACCGCCTTGGAGCCGCCCCTGCTGTCGGGGGCGCGGAGCACCCCGACCCGCCAGCGGCCGGCTTCGGCGGGGTTGCCGCACAGCGAGTACTGCCGGACCAGGTCCTCGCCGAGCACCAGGTCGACGTGGGCACCGGGCGTCCACGGCGGCAGCGCCGAGCCGTCGGCGGCCGCCAGGGTCAGCGCGACCACGTCCTCGGCGACGGTGGCCGCCTCCACGACGGTCAGCTCCGCCTCGAACTCGCGCACGATGGGCTGCGAAGTCATCGGTCTCTCTCCTCTCCCGGGAACGCCCCACTCACAGGTGGTAGGCGTACTCCCGGAACTCCCAGTCGGTGACCCAGTGGCTGAACCGCTCCAGCTCGTTGCGCTTGTAGGCCACGAAGGTCTCGACGAACGTCGGGCCGAGCAGGTCGGCCAGGTCCTTGTCCTGCTCCAGCGCGTCGATCGCGGCGCCCAGGCTCTCGGGCAGCTTGTCGGCCTTGGAGGTGTCGTAGCCGTAGCCCTCGAGCTTGGCCGGGGGCACGAGCTCGTCGCGGATGCCCAGGTACGCCGCGGCGAGCAGCCCCGCGACCGCGAGGTAGGGGTTCGCGGAGGCATCGCCCAGGCGCAGCTCCATCCGGGACGCGCGACCGCGCTCCGGCGGGATCCGCACCATCGCGCTGCGGTTGTCCAGGCCCCAGTCGACCAGCCACGGCGCGAGCGTGTCCGGCCCGAACCGCTTGTAGGAGTTGACGGTCGGGTTGCTGATCGCGGCCAGCGCCGGAGCATGCGCGAGTACGCCGGCGATGGCGGAGCGGGCCACCTTGGACAGCCCGTCCTCGCCGGCCGGGTCGTCGAAGATCGGCCGGCCGTCGGCGTCCACGGTGCTGAAGTGGATGTGGAAGCCGGAGCCGCCCTCGTCGTTGAACGGCTTGGCCATGAAGGTCGCCATCTTGCCGCGCCGCCGGGACAGCTCCTGCACGGCGGTCTTGAACCGGAAGGCGCGGTCGGCAGCGTCCAGGGCGTGGGAGTGCCACAGGTTGATCTCGAACTGCCCGCTGGAGAACTCGTGGTTCGCCGCCACCACGTCGATGTCGTACGCCGCCAGGTCGCGCAGCGAGGACAGCAGCGTGTTCTCCGGGTCGCCCTTGAGTCCTGACACGTAGACGTTGCCCGCGGCCTCGCCGTACCGCCGGAAGCCGTTGGGGGCGCTCGCGTCGGGCTCGAGGACGTAGAACTCGAGCTCCGGGCCGACGATCGGGGTCATGCCGAGCTCGGCGAACCGGTCGACCACGCGCTTGAGGACGTTGCGCGGGCCCTCCTCGGAGCGCGAGCCGTCGGGGTTGAAGACGTCGGCGATGGCGTGCGCGACACCCGGCTCCCACGGGACCTTGCGGATCGTGGCGAGGTCGGGGAAGGCCACGATGTCGGGCAGGCCGGCCGACAGGCCGCCGGCGATGTCGACGACGTCGCCCATCGGCGAGGTTCCGTAGACCGAGCGGCAGAACGCCACGCCGTCGCCGACGGTCCGGTCCAGCTTGTCGACCAGGACGTCGCGGCCGCGCTCGGTGCCGATCAGGTCGCTGTAGCCGATCCGGAGGATGTCGATGCCGTCGGCGAGGAGCCGGTCGGCCGTCTCGCGCAGGGCGCCCTCGTCGCAGTGCTCCACCGTCGGGTCTCCTTCTCGGTCGTGGGTCTTCATCATCGGGTGACAGCGACGCTGTCGGCGAGGGCTTCGTCGAAGCGCTCGAGGTCGGAGTCGAGGGCGGCGTACACGCTCGGCCGCTGCGACCTCAGGTAGACGGCGTAGCCGATGCCACCCACGAGGGCCGCGACCAGCAGCCAGGGCAGCTTGGTGATCGCCGGGTCGGTCGAGCCGGCGACGATCGTGAAGTGCCGGAAGGCGAGCGCCACCGCGAAGCACAGGCCCAGGAAGCCCAGGCCCGGAGCGACCAGCGTGGAGCCGATCCGCGGGTCCTGCTTGCGGCGGAAGTGGACCACGATCGACAGCGCGGCGAGTGCCTGGAGGACGAGGATCGCCAGGGTGCCGAAGCCGAGCATGCTCGGGACGACGGTCAGGATCGGGTCGGCGCCGCCGAGCTTGAAGGCGATTGCTACGACGACCGCGAAGCCGGCCTGGACCGAGCTGGCGACGTACGGCGAACCGCGGCGGCCGGTCGTCGCGAGGACGTTCGGCAGGATCCGGGCGCGGCCGAGCGAGAACAGGTAGCGGCTCGCGGAGTTGTGGAAGGCCAGCATCGCGGCGAACAGGCTGACCAGGAGCAGCCACTGCATGGTGTTGGTGAGGAAGGTGCCGACGTAGCCCTGGGCGACGCTGAACACGAGGTCGCCGGTGGCGGCGTGGTCGCCGGCGGTCTGCTGGGCCTCGGCGATGCCGGTGGCGCTGACGAGGGCCCAGGTCGTGACGCCCAGAACGATGCCGATCAGGGTGATGGCGATGTACGTCGCCCGCGGCACCGTCGTGAGCGGGTGCTTGGCCTCTTCGCTGAACAGCGAGGTCGCCTCGAAGCCGAGGAAGCCGGTGGCGGCGAGCAGCAGGCCGATCGGCAGCGAGCCCGAGGTGATCGCGTGCCAGGAGAAGGCGTCGAACGAGTAGCCGTGCTTGAACAGGACCGCGACGTCGAAGATGACCAGGATCGAGGTCTCGAGGACCAGCGACACACCGAGGATCTTGGAGCTGAAGTCGACGCCGCGCAGGGCCATCAGGTAGGCGACGAGCATCGAGGCCAGGCCCCAGAACAGCCAGGAGAAGAAGCCGCCCATGACCCAGTGAGTCTGGGTCTGGATCACGACCCACATGAAGAAGCCGCTGGTGCCGATGGTGCCGACGACGAAGAAGTTGTAGCCGAGCATCGCGATGAAGCCGGCGGCGAGACCCGCGGGCCGGCCGAGGCCCTTGACCACGAAGGCGTAGAACCCGCCCGCGTTGACCAGCTCGCTCGACATCTTGCCGTAGCCGATCGCGAACAGCAGGAGCACGACCGCGACCGCGAAGAACGCGAACGGGGTGCCGCCGCCGTTGCCGAGCGCGATCGCCAGCGACGCCACCACGACCATGCCGGTGAGCGGCGCGACCGCGGCGAGGACGAGGAAGACGATCGCGCCGACCCCGAGCGCGTTCTTCTGCAGTGTCGTGTTGACCGAATCGGACATCGGTCCGCCTCCTTGGTCGTGCGCTGGGGCCTGTCGCCGTCGCGCTCCGGAAAGTCGTTCGGATCCGTACGATAGCCGGATGTGACCCGGAGCACCATGCCTCAGGGCAAAATTGTTCGGGTCCGAATTACTTTGTGCCCTACCGGCCGCCGGCTCCGGCGATGGCTACTCTGATCGACATGCCCGACCGCCACACGCTCGCCGAGACCGAGAAGGCCATGAAGGACCACGTGGGCGACCTGCCCCTGGACTTCAAGGCCGCGAACGCGCTCTCCAACCTGTTCCGCGCCGCCAACGCGGTGCGCAGCGAGCTCACCAACCGGGTGCTGCGCAAGCACGACATGACCTGGACCGGGTTCGTCGTGCTGTGGGTGGTGTGGATCTGGGAGGACATGGAGACCCGGCACGTGGCCGAGTCCGCCGACATCTCCAAGGCCACCCTCACTGGCGTCGTCAAGACCCTGGAGGCCCGCGGCCTGCTGCAGCGCGAGGGCGACCCCAAGGACGGCCGCCTGGTCCGCCTCCGCCTCACCACCGCCGGGATCGCCCTGATGGAGCAGATCTATCCCGAGTTCAACGCCGTCGAGTCCGAGATCATCGGCAAGCTCTCCGACCGGCGGGTCAGCGCCTTCACCAGCACGCTGCGCGACGTGGTGATCGCGGTGGAGGGCGAGGAGTAAGGCTCTCCTGCGGGGCTGGTGCGGGCGGCCGCACCTTAGCGGAGTCGGCACGGGCTTCGCCCGCGCCGCCGCTTCGCGGCCGCCCTGCGGGTCGGTGTCGTGTCGCTGGACCCCATGGGTCACCTGACCCATGGGATCGAGCGAGCTGGATCCGTGATCGGGGAGTTCTCCCGGCATGTGGTGCCGGGCGGACTCCCCATTGCGTCCCCCGGCACAGCCCAGGCCCGGCCTGACCGGCCGGGACGTACAAGATCGCCCGCACGGGTGATCTTCAGAGGCGCGGCAGCCCCAAAGCGCGTCAACATCGCCCGCACGGGCGATCTTGCACACCTGATCCACCCGCTAGCGACGATGGGCCAGGTGACCCATAGTCCTTAGCGCCTCGACACCCACCCCCGCTGGCGGCCGCGTAGCGGCGGCGCGGGCGGAGCCCATGCCGTTGTCGCGCCGTCCAGCCGTGCGCCAGGGCCCCGCAGTCAAGGACGGCCGAAGGCCGCCGCGCAGCGGCGCGAACGAAGTGAGCGTCCTTGACGGCGGGAGGCGCACGGCTACGGTGCGGCCGCCCACACCGACCCCGAGGAACCCTCAGGCCACCAGTCGCCCGGCGGCGTACGCCCGCGCGGCCTCGACGAGCGCCGAGAAGAGGGCGGCCTGGCGCGGGTCGGTGGCGGCGGTGTCCTCGGGGTGCCACTGCACGCCGAGGTACCACCCGGGGCCGCCGAGCTCGACGGCCTCGATCACGCCGTCGGGAGCGTGGGCGACGGCGCGCAGACCGGTGCCGAGGCGGCCGAGGGCCTGGTGGTGGAAGCAGGAGATCTCGGGGCGCTCCCCCACCACCGCCGCCAGGACCGAGCCGGGCTCGACGGAGATGGGCTGGACGACGTGGCGATGGGTGCGGTCGCCGAGGTCCTGGACCAGGTCGCCGCCGAGACCCACGTTGACCACCTGGTTCCCGCGGCAGATCGCCAGCAGCGGCACGCCGCCCTCGAGGGCGAAACGCGCGACCGCCAGGTCGAAGGCGTCCTGCTCCTCGTCGACGTCGTACAGGGTGTCGTGGTCGCCCTGTCCCGACCAGCGGGAGGCGAGGTCGCCGCCGCCGGGCAGCAGCACCCCGTCGGCGAACCAGAGCCGCTCGGCCACGGCCTCGACGTCGATCCGCGCGTCGGTCGCGACCGGGTGGACGACCAGGGGCTCCCCACCGGCGGCGTACACGGCGTCGACGAGCGCTCGCGCGGTCACGTCGGCGCCGTAGCGCAGGGCCGCGGCGGACGAGGAGAAGCGGGCCGGGATGGCGATCAGCGGACGGCGGGACATGCAGGACCTCCAGATTGTTCGTTCCCGAACGATATCGGACGGACCCGCCCCCGGTCACCCCCTGGTCACGGCGCGATCAGCGGCGGCAGGTGCTTGTCGAAGTCGGTCGCGCGGTCCCAGGCGGCCGCGAACTCGAGCACGCCGGCGTCGTCGTGGTTGCGGCCGAGGACCTGCACCCCGATCGGCAGGCCGTCCCCGCTGAAGCCCGCCGGAGCGGCGAGGGTCGGCGCTCCCAGCATGGTCCCGATCGCGGTGACCTCCATCCACCGGTGGTACGACGACATCGGCGTGCCGTTGATCTCGCTCGGCCACTCCTCGTCGGCGACCGCGAACGGGAAGATCTGGGCGGTGGGCAGCACGACGTAGTCGTAGGTCTCGAAGAGCTTGCGGAACGCCTGGTACATCGCGGTCCGCTTGACCGAGCCGTTCCAGGCGTCGATGCCGGAGATCGCCGGGTTGCCGTCGGCACCGACGAGCAGGCCCTCGATCTCGTAGATCGCCTCGGGCTTCATGTGGGCGCGGAAGGCGGGGACGTCGTACAGACCCTTGAGCAGGCCGCCCTCCATCCAGTGCCGGAACACCAGCCAGGCCGGCCAGAGGTCGGCGTTGCCGGCGAAGCCGGGGCCGGTCGGGAGGCCGTCGAGCCGGTCGACCCTCATGCCCATGCCCCGCATCCGGTCGACGGCCGCGCCGGTCACGGTGAGCACCTCGGGGTCCATCGGGAGATAGCCGCCGAGATCCGCCATCCAGGCGACCCGGCGCCCGCGCATCGAGGGCCTGCCCTTGATCGGCGGCACGTCCTGGTCGATGGAGAGAGGGGCGCGGACGTCGTACCCGGCGAGGGTGTCGAGCAGGAGCGCCAGGTCGTTCGCCGTGCGCGCGATCGGGCCCTCGGTGCCGCCCTGCTGGATGAACTGCTCGGTGCCCAGTCCCGGCACGCGTCCGTACGACGGCCGCAGCCCGTACACGTTGTTCCATCCCGGAGGGTTGCGCAGCGAGCCGAAGAAGTCGCTGCCGTCGGCCACCGGGAGCATCCGCAGCGCGACCGCGACCGACGCGCCGCCACTGCTGCCTCCGGCGGACCTGGTCTGGTCGTAGGAGTTGAGGGTGGTGCCGAAGACCTTGTTGAAGGTGTTCGAGCCGAGGCCGAACTCGGGGGTGTTCGTCTTGCCGATGAAGATCGCCCCGGCGGCCCGGACCCGCTCGACGAAGAGCGCGTCGGCGGTGGCCGGCGGCGCGGCGGGGACGCCGGGCTGGCCGAAGAAGCCGAGCGAGGTCGGCATGCCCTTGACGTTGGCGAGGTCCTTCACGGCCTGCGGGAAGCCGTGCATCCAACCCTGGTAGGTGCCCGCGGCCAGCAACCGGTCCTTCTCCGCGGCCTCCGCCAGCAGATCGGCACGCGGCCGCATCGCGACGATGGCGTTCACCTTCGGGTTGAGGTCGGCGATGTGGTCGAGGTACGCCGTCATTACCTCCACGCAGGTGACCGTGCGGTTGCGGATGGCGACCGAGAGCTCGGCGGCGGACCACTGGACGATGCGGCTCAGGTCGGCGGGTCGCGAGACCGTCGGCCAGACGGGGGCGGCAGAGGCGCGGGACGCTGTCGCTGCGGCGGCACCGACGGCCAGGCCGCCTGCGGCTCCGGCGACGACGGCACGACGGGAGAGGGTGCTCATGAAGGTCCTTCCAGACCGTTGACCGAGATCGTTCCGATACGAACTAGTTCATTCGGACCCGAACAGTAAGTGGTGCCGGTCACATCCGCAACCCCTCTGTTCCCGCCCTGGGCGCCTCGCTCGCGACCCTTGCCAGCGGCCGCCGCGGTCCCTACCTTGAGAACTCACGACCCCGTCCTCACCGTGGGGAGAGCATGGAAGCACCGGTTCGGGCACCCGGCCCGCGCACCGTCTCGGACCGCTTGATCGACCTCCTCGGCGACCTGGCATCCGTCGCCACGCCCGAGGACGCCACCGCCGCCCCCGACCTCCTGGCGCGTCTGGCCGACTGCTGCGGCGCGGCCGCGTGCCAGCTCGACACCGCCGTCACCGGCGCCGACGAGGTCCAGGTCCCGGCATTCCAGACCGTCGCCACCGTCGGCTACGACCCGGACGTCTCCAGCCACCTGTGCACCGAGCTCGCCCGCTCCCCCCACGGCCGGCTCGTCCTCGACGCCCCCACCGGTCGGCGCATCGCCGACGACACCTTCGACTTCCGCGCGTCGGCGTCGTACCGCGACGTCCTCCACCCGGCCGGGTACGCCGACGGCGTCTCCATCGCCCTGCGCGACACCCACGCACAGCTGGTCGGCCTGCTGCACCTCTCCGCGCACGACTCGCGCGACTTCGCGCCCGAGCTCACCGGCGCGCTGCGCCCGCTCGGCCAGGCGTTCGCGCGGCTCACAACCGTCGCCACCTGCTCGACCCCCGATGTCACCCTCCCCCGCGAGTACGCCGTGGCGCGGGTCGACGCGGCAGGGCGCCCGACCCCCGTCGTCGGCCGGGCGCCGCTGCACGTGGCGCTGGACGAGGAGCTGATGGGCATCGTGCGCGGCGTGCTCGGGACCCGCACGGAGTTCGCCACCTTCCTGCACCAGCAGAACGGCCGCCTGGTCGAGGTGCGGGTCCACGCGCCCCGGCCGGGCCGCGGCCGACAGCCCTTCACCATCGCGACCCGCCCGGCACCGACCACCCTGGGCCTGACGCTGCGCCAGCTCGAGGTCCTCACCGCCGTCGCGACCGGCGCCGGCAACCGGGACATCGCCGAGGAGCTGTGCCTCACCCAGCGCACCGTGGCGGCGCACGTCGAGGCGATCCTGAGCCGCCTCGGCGTCTCGTCGCGGGCGGGTGCCGCGGCCAAGGCGACCGCCGCCGGCGTACTCCTCCCGAACGCGGACCCGGACTCGGTCCGGTCGCTGGCACGGGTGCTCCAGCGCCCCTGACATTTTCCGTTCGGGGCCGAAAGACTGGCAATTCTGCCAATGACCCGGGTCACGGCCCGCGCCCACGATGTGAGGGCTGCGCCGGACCCGCCGGCGCCCCACGTCAGGAGCGACCATGGCGACCGGGTACGTCTATCACGAGGTGTTCGGCTGGCACGACACCGGCACGAACGCGGGGCTCTTCCCGGCCGACCACCGTCGGGGCATCCAGCCGTTCCAGCACTTCGAGAACGCCGAGACCAAGCGGCGCATCCACGAGCTGGTCGTCGTCTCGGGGGTCATCGACCGGCTGACCCGGATCGCGCCGCGCAAGGCGACCGACGAGGAGATCCTGCTCGTCCACACCGAGGAGCACCTGGACCGGATCAAGCACGGTAGCGACCAGCCCAAGGGCGGTGACTCCGGCGACGGGCTCAGCCCGTTCGGGCCCGGCGGCATCGAGATCGGCCGGCTGTCGGCCGGCGGCATGATCGAGGCGACCGCGGCGGTCGTCGAGGGCCGCGTCGACAACGCCTACGCCCTCATCCGCCCGCCCGGCCACCACGCCCGTCCCGACACCGGCATGGGCTTCTGCATGTTCTCCAACCTGGCCATCGCGGCCCAGGCGGTACGCCGCTCCCACGGGATCGAGCGGATCGCGGTCGTCGACTGGGACGTCCACCACGGCAACGGCACCCAGGCGGCGTTCTACGACGACCCCGACACCCTCACCATCTCGCTCCACCAGGACCGGGTCTTCCCGCCCGACACCGGGATGATCGAGGAGCGCGGCGAGGGTGCCGGCCACGGCTACGCGCTCAACCTGCCGCTGCCCCCGGGAACCGGATCCGGCGGCTACCTGTCGGCCATGGAGCGCGTCGTGCTGCCCGCGATCGAGCGGTTCCGCCCCGACCTGATCCTGGTGGCGAGCGGCTTCGACGCCAACGCGGCCGACCCGCTGGCGCGCCAGGGGCTGACCAGCTCGACGTACCGCACCATGACCCGGCAGCTGCTCGACATGGCCTCCAAGGTCTGCGGCGGCCGGCTCGCGATGAGCCACGAGGGCGGCTACAACCCGGTCTACGTCCCGTTCTGCGGGCTCGCCGTCATCGAGGAGCTGGCCGGGGTGACCGAGCCGCTCGAGGACCCCTACGAGCCGATCTTCGGCGGCATGGGCCAGCTGGAGCTGCAGCCCCACCAGACGGCCCTGCTCGACCGGGTCGCCCCCTTCGTCTCGGACATCACCGCGCCCGCCGGCGCCTGAGCACCAGGAGAACACCATGAGCACCGAGACCCACCGCGACGTGTCCCGCCGCAGCTTCCTCGCCTGGACCGGAGGCGCCGGCGCGGCCGTGCTGCTGGCCGCCTGCAGCGCCCCCTCCCAGGAGAGCGGCGACGGCAAGCGGATCGCCGGCTCCGCGGACGACCTGAAGAAGATCGCCTTCGACTACCCCTTCACCTTCCTGCCCGTCTACGCCGGCGTCACGAAGTTCGCCAAGCAGCGGGCAGCCGAGCTCGGCGTCAGCCTCAACGAGACCAACGACGCCGGGAAGCCGGACGCCCAGGCCTCCAACCTGAACAGCCTCATCGCCCAGAAGGTGCCGGCCATCGTGTCCTTCCCGATGGTCTTCGAGGCCCTCGAGACCCAGGCCGCCCAGGCGCTCGCGAACGGCCTGATCTGGGTGACCTACGGCGGCACCCTGAAGCACCAGAGCGCCTCGATCCAGTTCAGCTTCGAGAAGGGCGGTCAGCTGCTCGGCGCCGACGCCGCGAAGTGGGCCAACGACACCCTCGGCGGCAAGGGCAAGATCGCGTTCCTCGTCGACAACACCATCCAGCTCGGCATCGAGCGCACCAAGGGCATGATCGACGCGTTCACGGCCGCCGCGCCGAACGTCGAGGTCGTCGCCAAGGCGCAGGCCATCGACCCCGACGGCGGGCTGACCACGACCAAGGCGATCCTCGCCCAGCACCCCGACGTCAACATCGTCCTCGGCATTACCGACGGCGCGGCGTACGGCGGCTACAAGGCGCTGCTCGAGTCGGGCCGCTCGCAGACCGACGCGAACACCTACGTCGGCGGGCAGGACGGCGACCTCGGCTCGCTGCAGCTGATCGACCAGGGCACGATCTACCGCGCCTCGGCCGCCCTCCAGCTGCGCGACCTCGGCAACGCCATCATCGACGTGCCGCGAGCGGTCGCCGCCGGGAAGAGCGACGCGGACGCGAGCATCAACGTCCCGATCGCGCTGGTCAAGAAGGGTGACGCGCTGCTCACCTCGATCATGTCCCAGTACAGCTGAGCGAGCGCCGGCCATGGCACTGCGCGTGACAGCACTCCACAAGTCCTTCGGCGGCGTCCGCGCGCTGCGGGGCGTGGACCTCACCATCGAGCCCGGTGAGGTCCACGCCCTGCTCGGGCACAACGGCGCCGGCAAGTCGACGCTGATCAAGGCGCTGGGTGGGGCGTTCACCCCGGACAGCGGCGAGATCCAGGTCGGCGAGAGGAAGTACGCCGGGCTCACGCCGCGCCAGTCGATCGCCGCCGGGATCGCGATCATCTTCCAGCACCTCAGCCTGGTCGACTCGCTCTCGGTGGTCGACAACATCTTCCTGGGCCAGGAGGTCGCCCGTGTGGGCGTCGTGTCCCGCCGGGCGCAGCGGGACCGGGCCACCGCGCTGCTGGAGCGGCTGGGCGCGCACTGCACCGTCGACGACCGGGTCGGGACGCTGCCCATGGGCCAGCGGCAGCTGGTCGAGATCGCGAAGGCGCTGAGCCGCGACCCCGTCGTACTCATCCTGGACGAGCCGACGGCGGCGCTGTCCGCGCACGAGATCGCCACCCTGGAGCGGACCGTGCTGCGGCTCAAGGAGCAGGGCCTGGCCATCTGCTACGTGACCCACCTGCTCGGCGAGGTCGAGCGGCTCGCCGACCGGATGACGGTCCTGCGCGACGGCCGCGTGCACTCCTCGACGAGCCTGGCCGGCAAGACCCGCGCCGACATCATCGCCGCGATCGCCGAGCCGCCGGCGGCGCTCCCGCCGCGGGCACCGGTGCACGAGGCCGACCCGCCGCAGCTGCGGCTCGAGGGCCTCAGCGGGATGGGGGTCGGGCCGATCGACCTGGAGGTCCGGCCCGGCGAGATCGTCGGCCTCTTCGGGCTGATCGGCTCGGGCCGCACCCGCACCCTGGAGCTCACCTACGGCCGGCACCGCCGACGCGGGCGGGTCGTCGTGGGCGGCCGCGCCGTCGACCGGGCCACCCCGCGCGCCGGCCTGCGGGCCGGGCTCGCCCTGGTCCCGGGCGACCGCGCCGGGCAGGGGCTCTTCGCCTCCCTGTCGGCGCTCGACAACGCGCTGCTGCCGGCCCAGGGGACCCTGTCCCGGTTCGGCCTGCGGAGCAGGTCGGCCGAGCTGGCCGCGTTCGACCGGATGAGCAAGGAGCTCAAGGTGAACCCGGCGACCCCCGCCGCCCCGGCCCGCAGCTTCTCCGGCGGCAACCAGCAGAAGCTCCTGCTCGGCCGGTGGATCAACGGCGTGCTGCCCACCACCGTGCTGATGCTCGACGAGCCCACCCAGGGTGTCGACGTGCAGGCGCGGCACGAGATCTACCGCGTCGTCCGCACGATCGCCTCGGAGCGGCGTACGGCGGTGCTCTTCGCCTCGACCGACCCCGAGGAGATCGTCGCCCTCGCCGACCGCTGCCTGGTCATGCGCGAGGGACGGATCGCCACCGAGCTGGTCGGCGACGCCATCACCGAGGACGCGCTCCTCGACTCCATCCACCACCCGACCACCCACTCCAGCCACTCCACCAGCCAGGAGGCCGTGCGATGAGCACTCCCCCATCCGTCCGCCGGCTCGGGCGCTACCCGCTGCTGCCCGTCGTCCTGCTGATGACCGTCGGCTTCCAGATCTGGACCGGCAGCTTCTTCAACCACCAGAACCTGCTCGGCATCGCCTCGGACAGCGCGACGCTCGCGATCGTCGCGGTGCCGTCGGCCCTGCTGGTGATCAGCGGCTACCTGGACCTCTCCGTCGGCTCGACCTGGGCGCTCGGCGCCGTCGCGGCCGGCTGGTGGGCGTCCTCGCACCAGGGCAGCCTGCTCGGCTGCGTGCTCTTCGCGGTGCTCGCCGGCCTCGCAGTCGGTGCCGTCAACGGTCTGCTCTGCTGCGGCCTCGGGCTGTCGCCGTTCATCGTGACCCTCGGCTCGCTGACCGCCGTCCGCGGTCTCGCCCAGCAGCTCGCGCCGCTGCCGCTGACCGGGTTCAGCCCGAGCTTCGCGTGGCTGGGCGGATCGAGCACCGCCGGCATCCCGACGCCGGTCGTCCTCGCGGTGGTCGTGGTGCTCGCCGCCGCCTTCGTGCTGCTCGCGACGCCCGTCGGCCGGCACGTCTACGCGATCGGGGTGTCGCGCGAGGCGGCGTACCTGTCCGGCGTACGGGTGCGGACGGTGCCGTTCGCGCTCTTCCTGCTCACCGGCGCCACCGCCGGCCTGGCCGGTGCGATCAAGGCCTCGATCCTCGGCGCCGTCCAGTCCGGTACGTCGGGGCTCGGCTTCGAGCTCGCGGTCCTCACCGCCGTGCTCGTCGGCGGCGTGGCCCTCAGCGGCGGCTCCGGCTCGCTGTTCGGGGTCGTCCTCGGCGTCGCGTTCCTCGGCATCCTGCAGAACGGCCTGACCCTGATCGGCGTACCCACGTTCTGGCAGCAGGTCGCGCAGGGCGTCGCGCTGATGGTCGCCGCCGGCCTGGCCTACCTCGGGCCGCGGCTGGAGGCACTGACCGCGGTCAAGCCACCCTCGGTGAAGGAGCCGGTGGCGGCCTCAGCCTGAGAGCCGGGCCCGTACGACGTCGCGCAGCGCCTGCTCCGGGTCGACCCCGGCCTCGCGGGCCTCGGCCACCAGCGCGAGCAGCCGCTCGCCGAGGTCGGCGGCGGCCGGGTCGACCTCGGCCGGCCGCCCCTCGTCGGCGAGTCGGCCGAGCAACTTGTCGGCGTACAGGAGCGCGGGGAGGGTGGGTGGGATGCCCTCCTCCGGGGAGGTGCGGCCCTTCTCCGCGGCCTTGATCCGCTGCCACTGCGCGTCGACCTCCTCGATGGTGAGGGCCTCGGCGCCGTCGTCGATGTGCGGGTTGCGGCGGATCAGCTTCTCGGTGATCCCGCGCGCCACCTCGTCGAGGTCGAAGACCCCCGCCTCCTCCGCGATGACGGCGTGGAAGACGACCTGCAGCAACAGGTCGCCCAGCTCCTCACGCAGGTGGTCGTGATCACCGCGGTCGATGGCCTCGAGCGTCTCGTGGGTCTCCTCGAGCAGGTAGCGCGCGAGGGAGCGGTGGGTCTGGGCCTGCTTCCACGGGTCCCTCGCCCGCTGCCGCCGCATCACCGCGACGAGCTCGGCGACGGCGTCGCCCCCACTCATGGGAGGGTCACTGGGCCGTGGAGCCGATCACGGGTCGCGGGCCGCACAGCTGGCTGTCGGGCAGCGCTGCCACCTCGGCCGCGGTCGGCTGGCTCCCACCGGAGAGGGCGTCGCCGGTCACCGCGACCGAGAGTTGACGGTCGGTCGGGACCAGGCCCTGGCTCGTGGCGCTCAGGTCGAAGCGCGGGTTGATCACGATGTCGAAGTCGGCGGGGTCCAGGCGCAGCCCGCCGCCGGCGAGCTGGTTGATCGCGTGGACCTGGGCCTCGTCGTCGATGAGGTCCTGCAGTGCGGCGCGCTGGTCGGCGGTCATCTGATCGATGCCCGGGACGCCGGAGAGGTCCTGCGCGGTGCGGGCGCCCGGGAGGCCGTGCTCGGCGGCGTACTGGATGAAGGCCTGGTCGGTGACCCAGGTGCCGACCTCCTGGTTGGCCGCGTAGCCGCGGGAGGTCCCCTGGCCCTGCGGGGAGTTCGCGGTGGCGATGCAGACCGCGTCGACCAGGTTGTCCAGGCTGGTCAGGGACAGGCTGGTCCCGTCGACCTGAGCGGCGACGCCGGGATGCGGAGCGTCGTGGCTGCCGCAGGCGGAGGCGAGCAGGACGGCTGCGGTGGCAGCCACCAGAGCAGGGGTACGACGCACGCTGACTCCTTAAGGGACCTGTTGATCGCGCGGGTCGATCACAGCATCGATGACCAGGCGCGCCCATTCAAGCAGTGCGACGCCCTCGATCGGCTTGCCGAGCTGCCCCGGCGTGCCGGGCCGCGGCACGATGATGGCCTCGGCCTGGCTCTTGACGATCGACTTCGGGTAGAGCCGCTGCAGGCGGACCACGCGCGACTCCGGGAGCACGACCGGCGCGAACCGGATGTTCTTGCCGACCGTCGTGATCTCGGTGAGCCCGGCCTGGCGGGCCCGGGCACGGAACCGGGCGACGAGCTGCAGGGCCACGACGGGCACCGGCGGCTCGCCGTACCGGTCCTGGAGCTCCTCGGCGATGGCGTCGACGTCCTCGTCGGAGCGGACCTCGGCCAGCCGCTTGTACATCTCCAGCCGCAGCCGCTCGCTGGGGATGTAGTCGTGCGGCAGGTGGGCCTCGACCGGCAGCTCGATGCGGACCTCGTCGAGGACCTCCGGCGCGCCGCCGTCGCTGCGGAAGTCGCGCACCGCCTCACCGACGAGCCGGACGTAGAGGTCGAATCCGACGTCGGCGATGTGGCCGGACTGCTCGCCGCCAAGCAGGTTGCCGGCGCCGCGGATCTCGAGGTCCTTCATGGCGATCGCCATGCCGCCGCCGAGGTCGGAGTGCTGGGCCAGGGTCGCGAGCCGCTCGTGCGCGGTCTCGGTCAGCGGCTTCTCGGTCGGGTAGAGGAAGTAGGCGTAGGCACGCTCGCGGGACCGGCCGACCCGGCCGCGCAGCTGGTGCAGCTGGCTCAGGCCCAGGGTGTCGGCGCGCTCGATGATCATGGTGTTGGCGTTGGACACGTCCAGCCCGGACTCGACCAGCGTGGTGCAGACCAGCACGTCGAAGCGCTTCTCCCAGAAGTCGAGCATGACCTGCTCGAGCTGCTTCTCGCCCATCTGCCCGTGGGCGGTGGCGACGCGGGCGTCGGGCACCAGCTCGCGCAGCTTGGCGGCGGCCTTCTCGATCGAGTTCACCCGGTTGTGGATGTAGAAGACCTGGCCGTCGCGCAGCAGCTCGCGCCGGATCGCCGCGACGACCTGGCGGTCCTCGTAGCCGCCGACGTAGGTCAGCACGGGGTGCCGCTCCTCGGGGGGCGTGGTGATCGTGGACATCTCGCGGATGCCGGTGATCGCCATCTCCAGGGTGCGCGGGATCGGCGTGGCGGACATCGAGAGCACGTCGACCGAGGTGCGCAGGCGCTTCATCTGCTCCTTGTGCTCGACCCCGAAGCGCTGCTCCTCGTCGACGATGATCAGCCCGAGGTCCTTGAAGCGCACCTCCGCGCCGAGCAGGCGGTGGGTGCCGACGACGATGTCGATGCTCCCGTTCGCCATGCCCTCCATGACCTCCTTGGCCTCCTTGTCGGTCTGGAACCGGCTCAGCGCCTTGATGACCACCGGGAAGCCGCTCATCCGCTCGGCGAAGGTGCTCAGGTGCTGGGTGACCAGCAGCGTCGTGGGCACCAGCACCGCGACCTGCTTGCCGTCCTGGACCGCCTTGAACGCGGCCCGCACCGCGATCTCGGTCTTGCCGTAGCCGACGTCGCCGCAGATCAGCCGGTCCATCGGCACGACCCGCTCCATGTCCTGCTTCACCTCGTCCACGGTCGTGAGCTGGTCGGGCGTCTCGTGGAACGGGAACGCGTCCTCGAGCTCGCGCTGCCACGGGCTGTCGGGACCGAACGCGTGGCCCTGGGTGGCCTGCCGGGCGGCGTACAGCTTGATCAGCTCGGCCGCGATCTCGCGGACCGCCTTGCGGGCGCGGCTCTTGCGCTTGTTCCAGTCGGCGCCGCCGAGCCGGTCGAGGCTGGGCTGCTCGCCGCCGACGTACCGCGTCACCTGGTCGAGGGCGTCGGCCGGGACGTAGAGCCGGTCCGGCGGCGCGCCGCGCTTGGAGGCGCCGTACTCCAGCACCAGGTAGTCGCGCGTCGCGCCGTGCACGACGCGTTGCTTCATCTCCACGAAGCGGCCGACGCCGTGCTGCTCGTGCACCACGTAGTCGCCGGTCTTGAGCTCCAGCGGGTCGATCTGCTTCTTGCGCCGGGTCGGCATCGCGCCCTTGTCGCGCGTCGAGGCTTTGGCGCCGACGATGTCCTCGCCGGTGAGGATGACCAGCCGCTGGCCCTCGTCGACCAGCCCGTGGGCGAGGCCGCCGCAGGCGACCGTGACCACCTTCGGGTTGACGTCGGCGCCGGTCGGGAGCGTCTCCACCAGGCGCGCGGGCAGGTCCCGCTCCCCCAGCGCCTCGACCATGCGCTGGGCCGGGCCATGACCCTGGTGCAGCACGACCACGGTCCAGCCGTCGGCGTGCCAGGCGGCGATGTCGGAGAGGGCCTTGTCGACGTCGCCGTGGTACGTCGGCGCGGCCTGGACCCGTCGTACCTGACCAACGCGTTGGTTCTCGGCGTCGGACCCAACGCGTTGGTCAGGTGCGACGGTCTCCCCGTCCAGCCCGAACGGGCTCAGCGTCCACCACGACTCCCCGAGCCCGAGGGCGTGCGTGCGGACCTCCCCGAGCTCGCGGTACGACGCGGCCTGCAGGTCGATCGGGGCCTGACCCCCACTCGCCGCGACCGCCCAGGACGCCGCCAGGAACTCCTCGGAGGTCGCGACCAGGTCGTGGGCGCGTGCCCGGGCACGCTCGGGGTCGAGCACCAGCACCTGGGCGTCGCTCGGCAGCAGGTCGACGAGCAGCTCGAGCTCGTCGACGAGCACCGGGATGAGGGCCTCCATGCCCTCGACGGCGATGCCCTGGGCCAGCTTGTCGGTGATCTCGAGCAGCTCGGGGTGCTTGCGACCGAGCTCGGCGGCCCGCTCCCGGACCGCGTCGGTCAGGAGCAGCTCACGGCACGGCGGCGCCCAGAGCCGGTCGAGCTTGTCGATGGTGCGCTGGTCGGCGACCGCGAAGGACCGGATCTCCTCGACCTCGTCGCCCCAGAACTCCACCCGCACCGGGTGGTCCTCGGTGGGCGGGAAGACGTCGACGATGCCGCCGCGGACCGCGAACTCGCCGCGCTTCTCGACCAGGTCGACGCGTGAGTAGGCGGCGCCCACCAGCCCCTCGACGACCTTGTCGATCTCGGCGGTAGCACCGGTCGCCAGCTCGACGGGGTCCAGGTCGCCCAAGCCCTTGACCTGGGGCTGGAGGAGCGAGCGGACCGGGGCGACGACGACGCTCAGCGGACCGGTGGCCGCGTCGGTGCCGGGGTGCTGCAGCCGGCGCAGCACCGCGAGCCTGCGCCCGACGGTGTCGGACCGCGGCGAGAGGCGCTCGTGCGGCAGGGTCTCCCAGCTCGGGTAGTAGGCCACCGTCGCGGGGTCGAGCAGGTCGCCGAGCTCGGCGGTCAGCTGCTCGGCCTCGCGGGTCGTCGCGGTGACCGCGAGCACCGTCCGCCCGGTCCGCGCGAGACCGGCCACCAGGAAGGGCCGCAGCGGCGTCGGACCCGTCAGGTCCTCGGTGCGTACGGCGGTCCCGCCGAGTGCCGCCGCGAGGGCCGGATCGGCGAGGACGAGATCAGCGAGACCGGCGAGCGACACGTTGCCCGAGTCTAGGTGCCGCCACCCCCACCCGCCCTCACCGCGTCGGGTCGGCGACCCGCCCGACGAACAGCGGCGTGCCGTGCGCGGTGTCGTGCAGGACGAAGAGGAACGGCCGGTCGACGGTGAACGTGGCCGGGGCGACCGGGGCACCGGTCGCGACCATCACCACGGCCGTCGCGGCCGCGGCCTCGGTGCCGTCCTCGTCGACCTTGACGTAGCCCTGGTGCAGCACGTCGCCGATCTCGAGCCCCTCGTCGGTCGTCATCGCCGAGAAGTCGGCGGCGTCGGTGAACGCCCGGGTCACGCCGAGCGCCTCCAGCGCGGACTTCAGCGAGACCGCCGTGCGCGCGGACCAGCGCGGCAGCGTCAGGTCCACCGTCGCGGAGCGGCCGGGCGCCAGGGCGCGCACGAGCCCGCCCTTCGCGAGACCGGCCTCGACCTCGTCGAAGCGACCCGCGTCGGGCAGCACGACGGTCATCGCGAGGGTGCCGCCGGCGTACGGGATGCGCGCGGCCTGCCAGCCGGGGCCGTCGGTCAGGTCGACGCCGACGCCGGGCTTGGTCATCAGCGGGGCTCGGACGGTGCGGCCGTCGGCGAGTTGGAAGTCCCCCGGCCGGGTGGACTTCTTGTCGAATGGCTGCTCCCAGGGGGCGGTCAGGCTGACCGCGTCGACCAGCGCCAGCCGCGCGTCCCGGGTCAGCGCGCCGTGCGGCACCAGGTCCGTGATCCGGTCCTCGGTGCGATCGGCGACCCATGCGTTGATCAGGTCGGCCACGTGGTCGGGATTCGCGAAGTCGACGGTGCGCATGCCGGCGCCGTAGTCGCGCGCGAGCAGCTCCAGGAACGGCCGCTCCCAGGCGAGTCCCTGCTGCCCGAACAGGGCGTTGGCGGTGGTGATGCCGAGGGTGGCCTTGCTGCCGTCGGCCCGCTCGACGTCACCGGCCAGCCCGTCGACGTACGACGTCAGCGCGTCCATGCCGTCGTGCCACCGGTCGCCGAGCGCGCCCGTGCCGAGCGCCGAGCCCATCTGCGCGGCGGTCGTGCCCCGCGCGCCGGCGAGGGTCATGGAGAGGGCGACGGCGACGGAGTACGGCGAGATCACCAGGTTGCCCGGCCCGCCGGCCGTCCCTCGGATCCCCTTGAGCACCGCGTCGTACAGGCGCACGGCGAAGCCGTCCATCGCGGTCGCGGCGGGCCCGACCAGCGTCGGGTCCGCGGCGGCCCGCGCGACGTCGGCCGACACCAGCTGGATGCCGCCGGTCGCCTGCTTCGGGTCGTTCTTCGCAGCGCTGCCGCAGGCCTCCATCAGCCCTCCCGCCGAGGTCAGCAGCAGGCCGAGGGCCCCTGCCCGGATCAGGTCTCGTCTTCCCAGCATGTCCGGTACGACGCGGCCCGGGCGGATCGGGTTCCCGCGAGCGTCAGGAAAGGGTCAGGAGGATGCGGGCGGGCCGACGACCAGCGCCACGCCGGTCAGCACCACGACGGCGACACCCGCGACGGCCAGGCCGCGCAGCGGCTTGTCCAGCACCCAGCGCACCACGCGCTCGGGCAGCGACAGCCCGTCGGTCGCGACGGAGCCGCGCAGCCGCCAGCTCTCCGCGAGCCAGCCGTTGCGCACGGCCACCAGCTCCACGGCGTACGTCGCGAACGGCGGGATCGCCGCCGCCAGCGCGAGCAGCCCGCGGCGGGCCGACCAGCGCTGGTCCACCCAGACCGTGGCGGTCGCGACGACGTAGGAGATGAACACGATGCCGTGGATCATCCCGAACACGCGGACCCCGACCTCGGTCGTGTGGGTGACGTACTTGAGGAACATGCCGAACAGCAGCAGCGCCCAGGTGATCGCCTCGGCGATCGCGACGCGGCGGAAGACGGTGACCGGGCGGGACAGGAAGCTCACGTCGCCGAGCCTAGACAGGACACGGTGGAAGGCAGCATCCGTCCGACCTTGAGGTCGGTCACACCTCGCTCCTCCGCACCCGGGTCGGCGGCTACGACTCGCTCGGGTCGGTCAGACGAGCGGCGTCCGCGCGGCCAGATCGGGAGCTGCGGTCACCGATGAGCACGCCCAGGCCGAGGATCCCCAGGCTCAGCCCGCCGAAGGCACCGATCCGGACGCGCTCGACCGCGCCGGCGTGGCACCGATCCGCAACGATGGACAACCCGTCCGGGTGGCCTCTCAAGGCCTCACGGATCGGCACGCAGGATCGGACGCTGACGGTCGGGTGGTCCACAGGGATGGGGTACAGCCACAGACCGGCGACCACGAGCACCGCGGCAAGCAGGATGCCGGGACCGATCCACTTCACGAGGGGACCCTATGGGGACACGACCGTCTCCGCGGTCGATCCGACCGATTCAGCGGGTGCGCTGGTCGTAGGCGACGGCGGCGGCGTACACCTGGTTCACGTAGTCCTGGGAGTGGTTGTAGGAGAAGACCGCCTGCGCCCAGCCCGACGACGTGGCGAGGTCGTACCCGTCCGCGCAGAGGTACGCCGCGGTGGCGACCGCCGCGTCGAAGAGGTCGTTCGGGTCGGTGCGACCGTCGCCGTCGCCGTCGACCGCGTAGCGCGCCCAGGTGTCGGGGATGAACTGCATCGGGCCGTAGGCGCGGTCCAGGCCGCCGGACAGCTCCGGTCCCTCGATGGGCGAGGACGAGTAGCCCGAGGACAGAAGGGTCCGGCCGCCGAGGGTGCCGTGCTGGGACTCCACCCAGCCGATGCCCGCCAGCGTCGTCCAGCCGATCGTGCAGGGCGCACCGAGCTGTGCCCGCGCGTAGGCCAGCACGGCGGTGGCGGGGATGCCCGCCTCGGAGGCGACCCGGTCGACCCATGCCTGCGACACGGTCGTGCCTCCCGACCCCGAGCCGGACGCCGTCGGCGCCCGCGCCTCGCGCGGTGCCGCTCCGGCGGTCGGCTGGACGGTGCCGATGCTCGTGGCGCCGGAGGGGGCGGCCACGACGTACCAGACCACGATGCCGACCATGCCGAGCACGAGCAGCACCATCCCGCTCACGAAGACGAGGGGCAGGCGCTGGTGCACCGGAGAAGTATCAGCCAAAGCGACCGTTCACGTAGTCGGCGGTCCGCGAGTCCTGCGGGTTGCCGAACATCGCGGCGGTGGGGCCGTGCTCGACGATGAAGCCGGGCGTGCCGTGCGAGGCCAGGAAGAACGCGCACTTGTCGGAGACCCGCGCGGCCTGCTGCATGTTGTGGGTGACGATCACGATCGTCACCTCCTGCGCGAGCTCCTTCATGGTCTCCTCGATGACCCGGGTCGAGGTCGGGTCCAGGGCCGAGCACGGCTCGTCCATGAGCAGGACGCGCGGCTTGATCGCCATCGAGCGGGCGATGCACAGCCGCTGCTGCTGGCCGCCCGACAGACCGCCGCCGGGGGCGTCGAGCCGGTCCTTGACCTCGTTCCAGAGACCACCGAGCTTGAGACAGCGCTCGACGAGCTCGTCCTTGTCGGACTTCGTGGCCTTCTTGCCGGTCAGCTTGAGGCCCGCGAGCACGTTGTCCCGGATCGACATCGCCGGGAACGGGTTCGGCTTCTGGAAGACCATCCCGATGTCGCGGCGGGCCTGCGTGATCCGCACCGAGGCGTCGTAGATGTCCTCGTCGTCGATCAGCACCTGGCCGGCGAGCGAGGCGATCGGCACCAGCTCGTGCATGCGGTTGAGGATGCGCAGGAACGTCGACTTGCCACAGCCCGACGGCCCGATCAGCGCGGTGATCTCCCCGGCGCCCATCGTCAGCGAGACCCGCTCCAGGACCTTGTGGTCGCCGAACCAGGCGGACACGTCGACCGCCCTCAGCTCGGCCAGGGCGCCCGGCGTCGGGGACGTCGGGGACGTCGGCTCGGCGTCGATGACCGGCAGGATGCTGGTGTCGTCGAAGGTGGATGCAGACATGGTTCTTCCTCAGATCTCGGACGAGCTAGTACAGATTGGGCAGGACGAGCACGACCTGCTGTGCGATCTCGATCCCGAGAAGGATGATCACGGGCACACCGACGATCCAGGTGTGCCAACGGCCCCAGCGCTTCAGCGCCAGGTAGAGCAGCGCGGCGACCACGGCGACGACCTCGAGCAGCAGCGCCAGCGGCAGCCAGCCGCTCGGGTCCGACGACAGCGGGTCCTCCGCCTTGCTGAGCGAGCCGAGCCGCAGCACCGGCTGCGGGGTCGGCTGGGCCTTGCCCTCGATGTCCGCGTCGACCCGGACGATGCTGCCCGAGGCGAACGCCAGGCCGGTGGCGCTGACCAGGGTCAGGCGCCCCGCCGTCGCCGACTTCATCGGCGGCGCCTGGTCACCCGCCCGTCGTACGTCGACGACCTGGTACGTCGCGACGCCCTGGCCGGTCGTCGTGGTGATCGTGTCACCGGTCTTGAGCCGCGAGAGGTCCCCGAACGGACCGCCGTACGCCGCCTGGCGACCGTAGAGGACGCTGATGCCCTCCTGCCCGGGCAGCGGGGTGTCCCGCCGGTGTCCGGGGCCCTTCATCAGGGCGCGACCGGAGGTGCCCTCGACGACCGTCGCGTCCACGCCGATGGCCGGGATCGAGAGGATCGCGACCGGCGCACCGATCGGCAGGAGTGCGCCGTTGTAGTCGACCTGGCCGATCGGCGCGGTGCCGAGAGAGAGCTCGTTGCGGAACTCGCTGTAGAGCAGGCGCTGGCTGCGGTGCTCGGCCAGGTGCGAGATCACCAGCAGGTGCAGGAACAGGCCGACCAGCAGGGCCACGAACAGGACCATGGCCCAGCCGGACAGCTGCAGGAGCGTGCGCTCCGACGGCCGCGGGACGGCACGCCGGAGGTCCACCGGCGCCGCCGTCACGACGGGACGACGGCGGCGCGCCGCCCCGGCCTTGGCCGGGGCGGCGCTCCGTTCGATCGTTGACGAGTCCGACAAGGTCAGCTGACCGTCAACGTGGCGAGCTTGGTGGAAGCCTTCGCGCTGATGTTGGCGTTGCCGCTGTAGGAGACGTACACGTAGTACGTGCCCGCGGGCAGCTTGGGCAGCGTGCCGACGTACTTGCCGCCGACGAGGGCCTTGCTGCTCAGCGTCGCCTTGGTGGTCGTGCCCTTCTTGACCACGATGGTGACGGTGCCGGTGGGAGCGAGGCCGGTGGCCGTCACCGTGACGGTCACCTTGCCGGCGACCGTGTGCGACACCTTCGGCGCGACGGCCTTGACGACCGGTGTGGCCTTGGCGACGACGTAGGTGCCCGTGGCCTCCTGCGACGGCGCGACGCCCTGCAGCGTCGGGGTGAAGCCGTCAGTGTCCGCACCGATGGTGAAGGTGCCGGCGGCCGGCGTCGGGACCTTGACCGTCGCGACCGACTGGGTCGCCGGGGCGACGGCCGGGGGCAGCGTCACGTGGTACGCCGTGCCGTTGATCGTCACCGTCGCGGTGCCGCCGAGGTTGCCGGTGGACTGCGCGGCCACGGTGAACATGGCCGAGCCGCCCGCGACCGGCGTGGTGGCCGGCGGGGTCACGGTCAGCGTCGAGACCGACGGGAGGTCGGCCGAGAAGCCGGTCGTGCCGCAGTTCGCGTCCTTCATGAAGCCGTACGCCGCGATGGTGGCGGTGTCGAGGCAGATCTTCGAGCCCTTGCCGACGAAGGTGTCGTACATGGCGCGGTTCTTGATGCTGGCGCCCGGGTTCGCGACCACGTCGGTGGCGATGATGTTGTAGACCTCGCGGGTCAGCTTGGCCGAGCTCTCGATGCCGTCGGTGATGTACGCCGGGTTCGGGACGTAGGTGCCGCTGTGGTCGACGTACGGCAGGACCGCGTGGGCGGTGCCACCGATCGAGGAGTCGAACGGGACCAGCACGTAGTCGGTGCCGGCGACCTTGCCGCTCGGGTCGGCGATCACGCCGTTGTGGTAGCCGAGGAACTTCGCGCCCGAGAAGGGAGCGATGACCGCGACGCCCGCCGGGACGCCGGTGGTGATGGCGGTGGCGTCGTGCTCCTGCACGGGGGCACCGGAGTAGTCGGTGGCACCGACGTACGGCGTCGGGGTGGCCGACGGGGTGCCGGCGCTGGCGAACAGCGAGTCACCCTTGTTCGAGCCGAGCGGGATGCCGCTGCTGTCGACGGCGTTGAGGCCCTTGAGGAAGAACTGGCGGCTGCCCGATCCGGGCTTCGGCACGAAGGCGTTGATCGGGATCAGGTTGGCGCCCGAGGTCGTGCTGAGCGAGCCGTCGACGGTGGAGACGTACTTGTTGGTGCCGTCGTAGATCGAGGCGAGGTTCGCCTCGGTCAGGCCCTTGCCGCCGTTGGACAGCAGGAACGGGCTGCCCGCGGGGACCGCGAAGCTGATCGAGTCGATCGCGAACGGGATCTCGGTGACGACACCGGCCTGGGCGGCGGTCGTGTAGCCGCTGACGATGGTCGGCTGCGTGACGCCGGCGGTCGCCTGCGTGCCGGAGGCACGCGCGAAGTCGACGTCGCCCGGCTTCGCGAGACCCGCGGCGGTCACGCCGATGGAGTCCTCGAGGGCCTTGAAGCCCGCGCCCGAGCCGTTGGGACGGGGGCTGGCGACCAGGCCGCTGCGGTAGGTCAGGGTGCCGGTGCCGGTGGCCGTCCACGAGGACATCTCCGGCATCGAGCCGTCGGGGGTGGTGCCCAGGTCCTGGGAGATGCCGTAGAGCACGTCCTGGATGGTGTCCGAGCCGACGCCGACGAGGTAGCCGTTGGCGGTCGGGTCCTCCTGGTTGGCGGTCACGCCGGCGGCATTGGCCGCCGTGATGGTGCCGAGCGACATCGTCGCCGCCACGGTGACGCCGACACCGAGCTTCGCGAAGGTGGTGACCTTCATTGAGTTATTCCTTTCGAAAGGGACAGATGGCTGACCGCCCCCCGATGGGTTTCCAGCGCACCGGGAACGTAGGAAGCGGGGACGTCCGAGAGGGGGGCGCCGAGTGACGCGCCGATGAACGAGGAGCGGCATCACGGCGCCTTCCGGCGAGCCGCACCGAGGAACGTGGGGCCCATCACCAGGCAGGGCAGGGCGAAGCACAGCGCGGCCAGGAGCGAGTAGCGCGCGACCGGGCTGATGTACGCCGCCGGCGTGATGCCGCCGGGCAGCGCGTCCGCGTTGACCGTCACGATCGGCGACGGCGAGGCCGCCCCGGAGGAGTCGCCCGAGGGCAGGTCACCCGACGGCACCGAGTCACCGCCGCCGGTGCCCGTGCCGCTGCCCGTTCCGGCTCCGTCGCCCGTGGCGGGGCTGGCCGTGGGGGTCGGCGACGCGCTCGCACCCGGCTTGTGCGACGCGCACTGCGGGTCGCTGACCTCCGCGCGCAACTGCTTCGCCGTCGCCAGGGTCACCTTGCGGTCCGCGGCACTGAGCGGCGCGTAGCCGGCGGGCAGCTGGCCCTGGTCGTTGCCGGGGTTCTGCCCGGACGCGGCCGCGTAGTCGAGGAAGGAGGCGTAGCTGGACAGGTCGCCGAGCGAGGACGCACACACGTTGATGACCGCGTAGGTGCGCATCGTCAGCGGGTAGCCGCCGTCGACCGGAGTGGTCGCGTCGACGGTCGAGACACCCGGCACGGCCGTCGGCACCGAGGCGCTCTTCAGCTGGGCGAGCATCGCGGCGACGGTCGGGCCGACCCCGGATCCGTTCTCCTGCGGGTCCGAGACCAGCGACGCGACCGGCAGGCCGTAGAGCGCGGCCGACTGTGAGGTCGTCAGGCCGATCTCGAACCGGGTCCCGGGCTGCGAGGCGCCCTTGGCGACGTACTGCGGCGGGGTCTTGGTGTTGTCCCAGAACGTCCGGTTGCCCGCGTTGGCGAGGACGGTGCGCACGGCCGCGTCGGCGAAGCTGCTGGCGTAGGGCAGCATGTCGATGGTGCCGTAGCCGGGGGCCGGTGCGTCGCCGGTCTGGAACTGCGACGGGTCCGCCTTGGGGAAGGAGTCGACGGTGGTGTCGGTCCCCAGGTCCAGGTCCTTGTACGCCGCGTTGATCCGCATGCCCCACGGGTCGGCCTTGCCCGCGAGGAAGTTGCGGGCGGCCGTGTCGGCGCGCAGCCAGGCCCACACGGTCGCGGCCGCGTCGGAGTCCCCGAAGGGCACGATGAGGCCCTCGGGCGCGGAGTTCGGGAAGAAGTCCTTGAAGCCCGGGTTGAGCTCGAGGAACTCCGGGTCGTGGATCACGCTGTCGGGGTTGCCGGCGGGCACGGTCGCCCCGGTCCCCCGCCCGTCGCCGGGGGTGTCGGCGCGGTAGGACTGCGTCAGCATCTTGGCCACCAGCCGCGGATCGAGCCGCAGGTTCGTCACCAGGGTGCCGTTGGTCGCCCTCTCCGCCGGTGTCGCGCTCGAGGAGTAGTTGCGGTCGATCAGATAGCTGAACACCAGCGAGGAGTTGGTCACCGGCGCATAGGCCAGCGTCGCGCCGTTGGTCTGCGTCGGGTCGACGGGCGAGGCGACGAAGTCCATGTTCGGCGAGCCGGCCGTCACCGCGGACCGGGCCGGCGGGTCACCGATGGCGGAGTAGGTGAACAGGGGGCCGCTGCCGTCCGCACGGCACAGGGCGGCCTGCCAGGACGAGAACGCCATCGTGAACAGGTCGGTGCCGGCCGTGTCGACACCGCTCTTGTTCAGGTCGCAGTTCGAGCCGGTGGCCGTGAACGACAGGGGGACCTGGATCCGGTCCTGCCAGACCGAGGCCGACAGCGGCGAGCCCGCGGTGTACGGCGAGGACGTGTCGCCGTTCTGGTACGCCGTCGTGGCGTCGGTGCCGTTGACGTTGTACTCGCCGCGCGGCACGACGACCAGCCAGCAGGACTTGCCCTGCGCGGAGTACCGCGGGTCGCCACAGCCCAGGTAGGGCGCGGTGAGCGCGCTCTGCAGGTTGACGATGTACTGCCCGGTCCCGTCGGCGGCGGTCGTCGCGTAGGTGACCTCGTTGGAGAGGGAGGCGTCGAACGGCGGCTTGTGCGCGTTGTCGTTGGTCCAGCCCAGGTTCGCCTTGGCCGGGTCGGAGACCGACCAGAAGGGCACCAGGTTCTGGGCGATCTGGCCGAACGGCTTGTGCGTGTAGTCCGGACCCAGCGCCTGCTTGGGGTCGGCGTCGCCGCCACTGGTGAGCGTCCGGGCCGCGGCGTTCGGGCCGACGACGCTGGTCAGCGAGGGGTTGGGCGCACCCCACTGGCACTGCTGGGGCGTCGGGCCGGAGTTCTTGCTCGCCCAGCACTGCATGATCTGCAGGTAGTCCTGGCCGCCCCCGGAGCCGGTCGGCGTGCCGCCGGTCCAGCTGACCTTGAGCCCCTGGTCGGTGAGGCCGGTGGTCTGGGCGACGGTCACCTGGAGGTTCCCGAAGAGCTTCTGGTTCGGGTCCTGCGGGTCGTTGCTGCCCGCGCTCCAGTCGGGGTCGTACGTCGAGCGCTGATCGGTCCACGGGACCGTGACGCTGCTCGTGGCGGTCGCGGCGGTGCGGGCCGCGCGGTCGCTGCCGGTCGACGTACCTCCGGCGCCGGCGCCGACCGCCATGGCGGTGGCGAACACGCCGACGCACAGGTCGAGCAGCAGGGCGACGGCCGCGAGGTGGCGCCAGCGGCGGCGCAGGAACCACGGCGTGGTCATCAGGCGCCCTTCCGCCGACTGATCACCAGGATCGGCGGCACCACGATGAGGACCAGGATCGCTGCGATCACCAGCCACATGGCGCGCTGGGCCATCGACGAGCCGAACGAGGACGGGACCTCGACCGGGCTGGCGACGAGCTTGGTGCACTGGCTGGTGTCGGGGTCGCACGACGTGCTGCCGTCGGGGTTGAGCAGGCTGATCGGGCCGCTGCCGGAGCCGTCGCCGGTCATGCCGGTACCAGTGCCGGAGCCCGGCGGGCCACCGGCGATGCCGCTCCCCGTGCCTGTGCCCGTCCCGGTCCCTGTTCCGGTGCCGCCGCCGGTCGTGACGACGCCGGTCCCGCCCGACCCGGTGTTGCCGCTCCCGTCACCGGCGTGGCTGCTGTTGTTGTCGCCCTGGCCGGCGGTGCTGCCGGACTTGCCGCCGTTCGAGGCCGTGCCGTACGTGCAGGTCGCCGCGGCGCCGAGCTTGTCGCACTTGTCGGGGTAGAGCGCGTTCTGCGCCAGCAGGTTCGCCCCGCTCGGCGAGAACGTCGGGTTGTCGGCGCAGTTCTTGATGCTGATGCCCGAGATGTGGCCCGGGACCTGGCTGAGCAGCCCCAGGCCCGCCTCGACCAGGTTCTTCGGCAGCGGCGAGTAGCCGAGCAGCAGCGCGCTGCGCTGGCCCTGGCACAGCGCGTAGTTCGCGAAGTAGCTGATGCTCCTGCCCTTGTCGGCCGAGAAGCCGGTCGTGGGGATCACGAAATAGGAGTACGACGAGATCGGGTACGCGCGCGGGTCGGTGTCGGCGTACACCCCGGTGAGGTCCTGGGTGAGGTACTCGCTGGTGCCCTTGTTCTGGTTGATCTTCGCCTTCAGCAGCGCCACCGAGGCGTTCGACGGCGTCGGGAGGACGTAGTAGCCGCCGCGGTTGAGCACCTTCGCGGCCGGCATCCCGGACTTCACCGCGTAGGAGTACTGGACGTAGCCGATCGAGCCGGCGAACTGCTTGACGTAGCCGGCGACGCCGTCGTCGCCCTTCTTCGCCTGCTGGACCGTCGGTGAGTACTTGCTGCACTGGGTGAAGAAGGACAGCTCGCCACAGGTCCACGGGCTGCCGCTGTAGGACAGCCACTGGGTGAACAGCGCGGTCGAGCCCGAGCCGTCCGCGCGGACCGTCGGGGTGATCTTCAGGCTGGGCAGCTGGGCGGCGACCGCCGGGTTGTCCTTCTTGATCGCCGGGTCGTTCCAGGAGGTGATGGTGCCGGCGAAGATGCCGGCGATCGTGGGCTGGGACAGCTTCAGGTTCTGGTACTGCTGCCCCCCGACCGCGAGGTTGTACATGAGCGCCGTGCCGCCGGCGACGTCCGGGACGTACACGAACGACCGACCCGGCTGCCCCGGGCTGGCGCCGTTGGGCAGGCCGTAGGGGATGTCGCTGCCGGCGAAGTCGACGGTGTTGTTGGCGAACTCCTGGAGACCGGTCACCGAGCCGTTGGAGCCCACGTTCACGGTCAGCTGGGTGTGCACGGCCGCGCGCCAGCCGTCGATGGCGTTGAACGCCCACGAGGAGCCGTCCTCGGAGACCGGCGAGTAGGTGTCGGCGTACGCCGGACCCGAGGCCGCGCCGAACGCGGCGAGCCCCGAGCAGAGCGCGAGGGCGACGAGACGGGCGATGCTTCTACGCATCAGAGGTTTCCTCCGTGGTGGCGGGGGCGAGCGAACGGGATCGGGTCAGGGACCGGAGTCGGGCGACGCGCGCGGCCCGGCGCTGGCGGCGCCTGGCCAACTTGGCGACGTCCTGGGCGCCCGCGACGCGGGCGGCGACGAAGAGGACGAGGACGAGGACCATCAGCACGATCGCGGTGCCGAAGCCCCGCGAGATCATGGCCGGCTCGGGTGACTGCTTGAACTGGAAGACGTCCAGCGGCAGCGACACCATCGGGCCCTTGAGCGGGTTCCAGTTCAGCGACTGCGCGAATCCGGAGGTGAGCAGGACCGGGGAGGTCTCGCCGATCCCGCGCGCGGTGGCCAGGATGACGGCGGTCGTGAGGCCGGACCGGGCGGTCGGGAGGATCACGTGCAGCGCGGTCTTGAGCTGCCCGGCGCCCAGACCGAGGCTGGCCTCCTTGAGCGTCGACGGCACCAGCCGGATCACGACGTCCGAGGCGCGGATCATGATCGGCAGCATCATCACGGTGATCGCCAGACCGGCGGCGAAGCCGGACTTGTCGAAGCCCAGCCCGAGGATCAGCGTCGCCAGGATGAACAGGCCGGCCACGATCGAGGGCAGGGCGGTCATCGCCTCGACGATGGTGCGCACGAAGCGCGACAGCCGGCCGGGCACCTCGTTGAGGTACAGCGCGGTGGTGATGCCGAGCGGGATGGTGATCGCCAGGGCGATCGAGATCTCGATCAGTGTGCCGACGATGCCCTGGATGACACCGCCCTTGGACAGCGGGTCGGACGGACCGGTCGAGGACATGTCCTGCGTGAGCAGGTTCAGGTGGACGATCGCGGGGAAGCCCTTGATGGTCGTGAAGACCAGCACCGAGCCCAGCGCCAGCACCAGCAGGAACGCCCCGGACTGGACGATCACCGAGATCACCCGGTCGCCGACCACCGGGCCCGGCTCGTCGAGCCACACCAGGACGGCGTACAGGCCGATGAAGAGGGCGTAGCCGATCACCAGGTTCGCGAGGAGGCCGTGGACCGGCGCGAGCTGGGAGCCGAGGATGCCGGTCAGCGCCGCCGCGGCGACGAGCGCGCCCACCACGTGCAGCAGGTCGCCGATGCGTACGCCGGACGTCAGGCGACGCTCCTCACGGGTGGCGAGGACCTCCTCGCTGAACTCGCGGTCGGGCAGGGTCGTGGTGACCTGCTGCTGCGTCGGCTCCATCGTGGCGGTCAACTCGACGCCCCCGACCGGGAGCGCGCGACGACCGACGACGCGGCGAAGTTGATGACGAGGGTCATCAGGAAGAGCGCGAGGCCCGCGGCCATCAGGGCGGAGAGCCCGAACGGACTGGCCTCGCCGAACTGCAGCGCGATGAGCGAGGACACCGAGATCGCACCGCTCTGCAGGATGTGCGGCTGGATGGTGAAGACCGGCGAGATGATCATGTACACCGCGATGGTCTCGCCGAGCGCGCGGCCCAGGCCGAGCATCGTGCCGCCGATCATGCCGCCCTTGCCGAACGGCAGGACCACCGTGCGGATCACGCCCCACTTGGTGGCGCCGAGGCCGAGGGCCCCCTCGCGCTCACCGATCGGGACCTGCGAGAAGACCTCGCGCATGATCGAGGTGACCACCGGCGAGATCATCATGCCGACGACGACCCCGGCGATCAGCGTGGTGCCGGTGAAGATCGTCATCGAGGACAGCGGGGTCGAGCCGTCGACCCCGTCGACCTTGAAGATCGGGATCCAGCCGAAGTGCTGGGCGATCCAGCCCGACACCGGGGCGACCTTCGCCTGCAGGAAGAAGAAGCCCCACAGGCCGTAGACCACCGACGGGATCGCGGCCATCAGGTCGATGACGGAGACCATGAACTTCCGCATGCCCAGCGGCGCGTACTCGGTGATGTACAGCGCCGTGCACGTCGACAGCGGTACGGCGACGCAGATCGCCACCGTCGCGATGAGGACCGTGCCCGCGATGACCGCGGCCACGCCGAAGTCGCCGCCGTCGGGGTTCCACGCCTGGGTGGTGAGGAAGGAGAAGCCGGCCTTGTGCAGGGCCTGCGAGGCCCGCAGCGTCAGGAACGTGCCGACCAGCAGCATGATGCCGAGCACGGTCATGCCGCCCGCGGTCGCGACCGCGCGGAAGATCTTGTCCGGGGTGTCCCGGACGAGCTTGATCTTGCGAGGACGATCGAGGTCCTCGGACATCTCGTCGAACTCGCGAATCGGGAGGGTCGTCACCGTACGTCCTGGCTCGAGGCCCACCCGGAGGGCCGATGTTCTGCCGCGGCTGCGGCCCCCGAACGGTGACCCGAAGACCTATCCGGTTGGCGTGCGCACGGTGAACGCAGGGCGAACCAGGGCTGTGCAGTGGTGGGCGGGTTCCTTGTCGGATCCCACGATGCAGGTGGACGGGTGGTGAACCCGTGCCTAACGGACCGGGCTGACCGGACTGTCGGGGCCGCCCGAGCCGCCCGAGCCGTCAGGGCTGGCCGAGCCGTCAGGGCTGGCCGGGACGACCGGGCGGGCCGAGGCCGCTGCCGCCGAGAGGAGGGCGTCGAGACCGTCGACGTCCTGCTTGCGGCCGGAGACGGAGATCTCCAGGCCGGCGTTGCCGCTGGCGTCCGGGACCCAGCGCCAGAAGTTGAACCGCAGGTGGTGCGCGCCGTCGACGTACTTGAACCAGATGGCCTCGTTGGTGCGCTGGTAGACGGCGAACTCCGGGTAGTGCGCGTTCCGGAGCAGTGCCGTGCGCTGGATCTCCTCGACCCGCGGCGTGTAGGTCGGCTCGAGCGCGCGGAAGCGGATGCTGTACCCGCCGATCGTCGGCTCGTTCGGCGGCCGCCAGCGGACCTCGGTCTGCTGGTCGATCTGCTGGCCCGCGGTCGGCAGGACCTCGCCGTTGGAGCTGAGGATCGACGCGGTCCAACCCTTCGGGACGCGATAGCTCCACACCGAGCCGCCCGGCGAGACGACCTTGTGCGTCACCGTCAGCCGCTCGTTGAGGCTCAGCGGCGGGTACTTCACGTCCGGGGCGACGAAGACGCTCGTGGTGATCGAGGCCGGCCCCGTGGTGGGCACCCCTCCCCCGCCGGCGCCCCTGCCCTGGTCGGTGATCAGCGCGTAGCCCCCGCCGGCGACGGCCGCGACGACGATCAGGCAGGCGGCCAGCACCCACGGGACCCGCCGCCGACGGCCGGGCTGCTCGGGGGCGACGGGGACCGGGCTCGCCGGCGCCGCCGGCACGGGGCTCTCCAGCGCGGTGCGCTGCAGGTAGACGGTCTCGGTGTCCGCCGAGCGCGGTGCCTCGTAGAGGAAGGCGTACTCCGAGCTCGCCGCCTCCCGCCGCGCGGCCTTGAGCGCGCCGACGAAGCTGGGCACGTCCGGCCAGCGCAGCTCCGGGTCGCGCTCCAGCGAGCGCAGCAGCACGTCGTCGTACGCCGACAGCTCGGGGCGGATCTCCGAGGGCGCGAGCGGCCGCTGCGGGGAGCCGAGGTCGGCGATGCCGCCGTGCCGGGCGATCCGGCCCGTCATCAGCTGGTAGGCGACCGCGCCGAGGGCGTGCACGTCGGCCCGGCGGTCGATGCCGAGGCCGATCGCCTGCTCGGGTGCCATGTACGCCGGCGTGCCGACCACCTGGGTCAGGCCGCTGGCGTGCAGCATCGCCTTCGCGACGCCCAGGTCCGCGACGAGGACCTCCTCGGTGTCGTCGTCGCCGGAGCGCAGCAGCAGGTTCTGTGGCTTGAGGTCGCGGTGGATGATGCCGCGCTGGTGCAGGACGTGGACCCCGATGCCGGCCTGGGCGATCAGGTCGACGGCCCGGTCGGCCGAGATCGCACCGACGTCGGTCAGCGTCGCGAGCGAGCCGCGATCGGCGTACGACATCACGAAGTAGGGGGTCTGGTCGGCCTCGCCGATGTCGTAGACCCGCACGACGTGGTCGGAGTCGGCGCGCCGCAGCATCCGCGCCTCCTCCAGGAAGCGCTCGCGCACGTCGGCGCGCGCGGCCCAGTTGTCGGCCAGCGCCTTGACCGCGACCGGGGAGTCGAGGTCGTCGTCGTGGTACAGCCAGACCGTCGCGAAACCACCCGCCCCGATGCGGTCGACGCGGCGCAGCCGGCCGAGCCGTTCGGGGAGGGTCACCTGGGTATTGTGGCGCACAGATTCGGCGGGCAAACCGATGCACCGCCGAGACGTTCTTGGGAGCGCAGGGGATGGACACCGCGGAAGTTCCGGATCTCGAGGGGCTGGCCGTCCGCGCGGCCGCCGGCGACCGCGAGGCGCTGGAGGACCTGCTCGCCGCGATCCAGCCGCGGGTACGCCGGATCTGCGGCCGGATGCTGCTCTACCCCGAGGACGCCGAGGAGGCGACCCAGGACGCGCTGCTGCTGGTCGCGACGAAGATCCACACCTTCAGCGGCCGCTCGCGGTTCACCACGTGGCTGCACGCCGTGGCGTCGAACAGCGCCCGCTCGACGTACCGGACCCTGAAGCGGCGCTCGGCCGAGCGCGGGTACGACGAGCTCCCCCAGACCGCCGACCCCCGCACCACCTCGGTCATCGCGGGAAGCCGGCTCGACCTGCTCGAGGCGCTCGAGATCCTCGCCGCGACCCACCCCGAGCACGCCGAGGCGCTGGTGCTGCGCGACGTGCAGGAGCTGGACTACAACGAGATCGCCCAGCAGATGGGCGCTCCGCTCGGCACGGTCAAGGCATGGATCCACCGGGCGCGGCAGACCGTCCAGCCGCTGCTGCGCGTCGAGGGCTGACCGCACGCTCAGGCGGGGGCCCGGCACACCTTCAGCGACCAGTGCCACAGCCGCAGCACCGAGCGCGGCGGCCAGTCGTCGCACTGGCTCAGCGGCTGATCCGGCCCGCCGGCGCCACCGGACTCGCGCGCGACCCAGTGGCCCCCGGCGGTGCGGTGGAAGACGTCGTAGGAGCCCGCGTCGTTGAGTGACACAGCGGCAGCCCCGGCGTCGGGGTTCTTGGCCTCCATCCCTCCGGCCGCCCACCACGTGCGGGTGGCGGGGTCGTAGGCGTAGTAGCGCTGCGTGCGGCCCAGGCCCGAGAAGCCGGACGCGGGCACCTGCTTGGCGGCCGCGCCGGCGACGATCAGCCGGTGGATCACCGCCGGGGTCAGGGTGAGGTTATGGGCCGGGCCGGCCGGGCTGGTGCCGGTCGTGGGCGCGGTCGTGGGCGCGGGCTGGGCGGACGTGGTGCCTCCGCAACCCGAGACGAGCAGCGGCAGCGCGAGTGCCGCGGCGGCGTACGGAAGGGTTCTCATGTCCGGTGTGATGCCGGGCACGCCCCGTCGGTTGCGTCAGACCCCGTGCCGGCGCTCGCGCTGCGCGTAGGCGCGGATGGCGCGCAGGAAGTCGACCCGGCGGAAGTCGGGCCAGTAGGCCTCGCAGAAGTAGAACTCCGACTTCGCGCTCTGCCAGAGCAGGAAGCCGCCGAGCCGCTGCTCCCCCGAGGTGCGGATGACGAGGTCCGGGTCCGGCTGGCCCTTGGTGTAGAGGTGGTCGGCGATGTGCTCGACGTCGATCTGCTGGGCGACCTCGTCGATCGACAGGCCCCGGGACGAGGCCTCGACGAGCAGGGACCGGACCGCGTCGGCGATCTCGCGCCGCCCGCCGTAGCCGACGGCGACGTTGACGATCATCCCGTCGACGTGGCTGGTGCGCTCGGCCGCGTGCTTGAGGCGCTCGGCCATGCCGTGCGGCAGCAGGTCGAGGGCACCCACCGGGTTGAGCCGCCAGCGCTCCTGGTCGGCGAGGGAGTCGACCGCCTCGACGATGATCTCCAGCAGCGGCTCGAGCTCCTCGGCCGGCCGGTTGAGGTTGTCGGTGGACAGCAGCCACAGCGTCACGACCTGGATGCCGATCTCGTCGCACCAGGTCAGCAGCGGCTCGATGTTCGCGGCGCCGGCGCGGTGGCCGTGCGCGGTGTCGTGGCCGACGGCCTTGGCCCAGCGGCGGTTCCCGTCGAGCATCACGCCGACGTGCTGGGGCAGGTTGTCGGGCATCCGGCGCAGCATCCGTGCCTCGTACGCCGGGTAGAGCACCCTGCGCACGCCCCGCTTCCAATCCGCCACCCGACGATCGTAACCAGTCCGGGGCCGTCACACCGGGCACTCGCTTCCGAGCGCAGCCACGGGAATGTCACGATTGCGCCATGACCCCCGCGAACTGGCATCCCGACCCGACCGGCCGGCACGAGCTGCGCTACTGGGACGGCACCCAGTGGACCGAGCACATCAGCAACCAGGGCAATGTCGGCTCGGACCCGCTCGAGGGGCCGAGCACCCCCGAGCAGAGCCGGTACGCCGAGCAGGGTCACGCCGAGACGCAGCTGATCGACGCCCAGGAGCTCGCCGCGGTGGCCGACGAGCCCGCGACCGAGCCTGCCGCGGAGGAGGCCCCGGCCGAGCTGCCCGCCGAGGCGCCGGCCGAGGCATCCGCCGAGATCACGTCCGACCCGGCCACGGGCTGGGTCCAGCCGTCGGCCGCGCCGCCGGCGTACCAGCCCGTCGCCCAGCCCGTCGCCCAGCCCGTCGCCGCCCAGCCGCCGGCGTACGCGCCCACCGACCCGAACCTCCAGGGCGCCTTCGCGGGCATCTCCGGCGACCTGGTCGACGGGCGGTTCGGCGAGGTGAGCGGCACCGGCGCCACGCTGCAGAACAAGAAGCTGCTGCGGGTGCGCATCGACCAGCCGTTCCTCGCCCGGCACGGCGCGATGGTGGCGTACCAGGGCGCCGTCGACTTCGCCTACCAGGGCGGCGGCGCGGCCCGCTTCCTGAAGAAGGCGCTCACCGGCGAGGGCCTGTCGCTGATGCAGGTCAGCGGGCAGGGCGACGTCTTCCTGGCCGACGAGGCCAAGGACGTGCACGTGCTGCACCTCACCAACAGCGGCCTGTCGGTCAACGGCAAGAACGTGCTGGCGTTCTCGGCGTCGCTGGACTGGAACATCGAGCGGGTCAAGGGCGGCAGCATCGCGGCCGGCGGCCTGTTCAACACCACCCTGCGCGGCACCGGCTGGGTCGCGATCGTCACCGACGGCGAGCCGGTGGTCCTCAACGCCCAGGAGGCGCCCACCTTCGCGGACGCCAACGCGCTCGTCGCGTGGTCGATCCACCTGCAGACCTCGATCCGCTCCACCTTCACCGCCGGCGCGCTGATCGGCCGCGGCTCGGGCGAGGCGTTCCAGGTCGCGTTCCAGGGTCCGGGCTTCGTGATCGTGCAGCCGTCCGAGGGTTCGTCGGTCCCTCCGCACACCCACTAGCCTGTCGCCATGAACCAGGCGATGTCGAAGACCCGCGAGCATGTGCGGGAGGCCGTCGCCGACGTCAAGCCTCACCTGCGCGGCTGGCTCCACGCGGCCACCACCCCGCTGATCATCGCAGCCGGCACGGTGCTGATCACGCTCTCGCCCACGGCGGCGACGCGTGTGGGCTCCTCGCTGTACGTCGCCTCGGCCCTGCTGCTCTTCGGGACCTCCGCGGTCTACCACCGCGGGACCTGGTCCCCGAAGGTGTGGACCATCCTCAACCGGCTCGACCACTCCAACATCTACATCTTCATCGCGGGCTCCTACACGCCCTTCGCGCTGACCCTGCTGCACGGGGCCGCGCGGTGGTGGATGCTCGGCATCGTCTGGACGGGCGCGGCGGTGGGAGTGGCCCTGCAGATGCTGTGGCCCAGCGCTCCGCGCTGGCTCTCGGCGCCGGTCTACATCGCGCTCGGCTGGGCCGCGGTCTTCTTCATCCCGGCGTTCCTGCACGGCGCGCTGGCACTCGGCGTCGGCATCGGGGTGGCCATCTTCGTGCTGATCCTGGTCGGCGGCATGCTCTACACCATGGGCGGGCTGGTCTACGGCTTCCAGTGGCCGGACCCCTCGCCGAAGTGGTTCGGGTTCCACGAGGTCTTCCACGGGTTCACCGTGGCCGCGTTCATCGCGCAGTACGTCGGGGTCTCGATGGCCACCTACGCCCAGCACTGACGCTCGATCACCGCGTCGCGCCGCCCTCGAGGAGGACCAGCACCTCCGCGTGCCCGGTCTGCGGGAACATGTCGAAGAGCTGCCCCCGCACCGCCCGGTAGCCGCCCATGACCGCGAGGTCGCGGGCGAGGGTCTCCGGGTTGCAGCTGGAGTAGAGGACATGGCGCGGCGCCAGCGCCTCCAGGTCCGCGGCGAGCGTGCCCAGCCCGCGCCGCGGCGGGTTGACGACGACCAGGTCGGGGGCGGGTCGCCCGGCGGCGTACGCCGTCGCGTCGCCCACCTCGAACCGGACCCGGCCGGGCAGCCCCGCCTCGTCACGGGAACGCTCGGCGGAGGCGATCGCGTCGGCGCTGATCTCGATGCCGACGACGTCCCTACCCGGCGCGGCGGCGTGCAGCGCGAACCCGCCGACGCCGCAGTAGAGGTCCCACACCGAGGCGGGCGCGACCTCGTCGATCCACCCGGCGGCGCGGCGGTAGAGGGCGGCCGCGACCGCGGTGTTGGTCTGGAAGAAGCTGCGCGGGCGCAGGTGCAGGGTGAGATCGCCCACCCGCATCGGCAGGGTGTCGGCCTCGGTGAGCACGATCTCGCGCTCCCCCTCGAGCACCGCCGCGTGGGCGGGCTGGATGTTGACAGTGACAACACGGAGCCGCGGAAGGTCGGCGAGCAGGCCCGGCAGGTGCTTGCGGATCCGCGCCTCGGCCTCGGTGGAGCGCAGCACGAAGCGCACCATCAGCTCCCCGTCCGGCGACTCGGTCACGAGCAGGTGCTTGAGCTCCCCGGTCCGTTCCCTCACCGAGTACGGCGCCAGCCCGGCCCGCCCGACGAACGCGGCCAGCACGGGGAGGACCGCCTGCAGCGTGGCCGGGTAGAGCCCGCAGTCCCGCAGGTCCACGCCGTCGCCGTCCGGGCCCAGGATGCCCAGCACCGGGGCGTCGGCCGTCCCCGTCACCACCAGCTTGGCCTTGTTGCGGAAGCCCGCGAAGGCGCTCGCCTGCGGCGGCAGCCACTCACCGGCGTCCACCACCGACCGGACGGCGCGGTCCTTGGCGGCCAGCTGCTCGGCGTACGGCTGACCGAGCCAGGCGCAGGATCGGCACTCCCCCACGGCGAAGTGCCGGCAGTCGAGGACCGTCACACCCCGAAAACTACTGGGTGGCCGTCAGCAGCACCGTCAGCACCGCACAGGCGGCGACCACCACGCCCGCGCCGACCAGGGTTCCGATCGGCCGACGCCGCGCGATCCACTCCGCGACCTGGTAGAGCGCGGTGATCCCGGCCAGCAGCACCGTGGCGTGCAGCAGCACCGCGAGCGCGATCCCGGTGATGGCGCCGGCGATGGCGAACCTGCCCCAGGTCAGGCCGAGGACGAGTGGGATGACGATGGCGCCCGCAAGACCACCGATGAGCTCCAGCCACCACGGCCGATCGCCCATCCACGGCAGCCAGTCGACGACGTCGACCAGGTCGAGCGTGGCGATCACACCCAGCACCAGCACCAGGCCGAGCGAGGCCAGCATCGGCACCAGGTAGCGCAGGTGCTCGCGCCGGCTCCACCGCGCGTGCCCGCTCCAGATGGTGCCGAGCGTGACCGCCGACCAGATCAGCCAGCCGCGCACCGGTCCGACCTGCAGGTCGCGCATGGCGGTGCGCAGCACCCGGTCGGCCTCGACGCGGTCCAGGACGTGCCCGTCGGTGGAGACGTACGTCGCCGGCTCGTGCGGACCGTGCACCAGGCCGTCATGCAGCAACGTGGCGGGCAGGTAGCGGCCCGTCTTCGGCACCAGCCAGGTGAACAGCGTGGGCACCGAGGTGAGGTCGGTGACGAAGGTGTCGAGGTCGGGCGGCACCAGCAGCTCGCCGTACTGCCGGTCGCGGTAGGCGATCCGGCGCCCCATCCGGAAGCGCTCGACGCCGCCGTCGTCGATCCGGATCAGCGAGATCCGCGGCTCGCGGGACGGGTCGGGCGGCTCGGTCGGCGTACCTCCGTCGTAGAAGCGGTCACGGTTCGGAGTCACCGGAGGAAGGGGAGCCACCATGGTGGCGACGCTAGACCCGACCACCCCCTTCCTCCCGCTAGAACGTGTTCCTACAGTGGGGGCATGACCGTCCACGGCACCTGCTCCCCCGGCTTCGAGCCGCTCCGCGACCTGCTCGCCGGCAACCTCGCCGACGGCACCGACCTCGGCGCGTCGCTCGCCGTGGTGCGCGACGGCGAGCTGGTCGTCGACCTGTGGGGAGGTACGGCGAAGGACGGCACCGACTGGTCCGAGGACACGATCGTGCAGGTCTGGTCGGTGACCAAGACGATGGCGGCCCTGACCGCGCTGGTGCTGGTCGACCGTGGCGTGCTCGACCTCGAGGCGCCCGTCCAGCGCTATTGGCCGGAGTTCCGCGACGACCGGGTGCTCGTGCGGCACGTGCTCTCGCACACCTCGGGCTTCCCCGGATGGACCGCGCCGCTGACGATCGAGGGACTGCTCGACCTGCCCTACGCCAACAACCTGCTCGCCGAGCAGGACGCCTGGTTCGAGCCGGGATCGGCCGCCGGCTACAACATGGTCTGCTACGGCCACCTGGTCGACGGTCTCGTGCGCGGTGCGACCGGCCGGCCGCTGTCGGAGCTGTTCACGGAGCTGGTCGCGCAGCCGCTCGGCGCCGACTTCCACCTCGGCGTGCCGGAGGACGCGATGGCGCGCTGCGCCGACCTGGTGCCCCCGCCGCCCGGCGGCCTCGACCTCAAGGCGCTGCCGCCGGACAACCTGCTCATCCCGACGCTGGTGAACCCGGTCCTCGACATGGCCGGCTGCAACACCCCGGAGTGGCGCCGGGTCTCGGTCGCGGGCGCCAACGGCCACGGCAACGCCCGCTCGATCGCCCGGATCCAGGCCGTCGTGTCGCACGGCGGCGAGCTCGACGACGTACGGCTGCTGTCGAAGGAGACCATCGACCGGATCTTCGAGGTCCAGGCCGACGGTCCGGACAAGGTGCTGCTCGTCCCGCTGCGCTGGGGCATCGGGTACAGCCAGCCGCAGCCGCAGTCCGCGCCCGCCGTACCGCAGGGGCGGGTCTGCTGGTGGACGGGGTACGGCGGCGCGATCGTCGTCAACGACCTCGACCGCCGCGTCACCGTCGCCTACGCGATGAACCGGCTCGTCGACCACTTCACCTCCTCGGCCCGGACCGACGCCTACCTGCGCACGGCCTTCGCCTGCCTGGAGGGAGCGGACGCGTGAGGGCGTGCATCATCGGGGCCGGCTGCTCGGGCCTCACGACAGCGAAGCGCCTGAAGGAGTTCGGCGTCGACTACGACCAGTTCGAGCTGTCCGACGACGTGGGCGGCAACTGGTACTTCAAGAACCCCAACGGCCTCTCCTCGGTCTACGAGTCGCTGCACATCGACACCTCGACGACCCGGCTGCAGTTCGAGGACTACCCCGCGCCGGCGTCGTACCCGGACTTCCCGCACCACACCCTGATCCACCAGTACTTCCGCGACTACGCCGAGCACTTCGGGCTGCGCGAGCGGATCGAGCTCGGCGTCGGGGTCGAGCGGGCGACGCGGGTCGGTGACGGCTGGCGGGTCACGCTGACGACCGGGGAGACCCGCGACTACACCGACCTGATCGTGGCCAACGGCCACCACTGGAGCCCGCGCCTGCCGGATTGGGCGATCGAGCCGGACGGCTTCGAGGGCGAGGTGCTGCACAGCCACCACTACGTGAACCCGTTCGAGCCGATCGAGATCCGCGGGAGGACGGTGGTCGTGGTCGGCATGGGCAACTCGGCCATGGACATCGCCTCGGAGCTCTCCTCGCCGTGGATGGCGTCGAAGCTCTACGTCTCCGCGCGGCGCGGGGTGTGGGTGCTGCCGAAGTACCGGAACGGGCAGGCGGCGGACAAGGTGATGGCGCCGCCCGACGTACCCAAGGACGTGGCGCTCGCCGCGAGCCGGCAGCTGATCCGCGAGCTGGTCGGGTCCATGAGCGCCTATGGGCTGCCCGAGCCGGACCACGAGCCGCTGTCCGCGCACCCGTCGGTCAGCGCCGACTTCCTCACCAAGGCCGGCTCCGGAGACATCCACATGCTGCCCGAGATCGTCGGCCTTTCGGGGCGCCGGGTGGACCTGGTGGACGGGTCCTCCGTCGAAGCCGACGTGGTCATCTGCGCCACCGGCTACCGGATGGAGTTCCCGTTCTTCGACAGCGCCGAGGCCGAGCTGCACCCCGACGCCGACCACCGCTATCCGCTGTTCAAGCGGATGATCAAGCCGGGCGTGGACCACCTGTTCTTCATGGGGCTGGCCCAGTCGTCGCCGACCATCGTCAACCTGGCCGAGCAGCAGTCGAAGCTGCTCGCGCGGCTGCTGACCGGGCGCTACGCGCTGCCGCCGGTCGAGGAGCAGCTGCGGATCATGGCGGCGGACGAGGCCGCGCACCTCGAGCAGTACTACGCCTCGCCGCGGCACACGATCCAGATCGACTTCGGGCGCTACTGCGTGGACCTGATGAAGGAGATCGAGGCGGGCGAGGCGCGCGCTGCGGGGTGACGGCCACACCCCGACGCCGGTTTGCCACCGTCGCGGCAGGGCAGGATCCCCGCATGATCTTCTGGTCCATCGTCGCCGGCATCATGGCTCTGCTCCTGGGCGTCGCCTGGTACGTCGACCGCCGGCACCCCGGCACCCACATCTCCCGTCGCCAGGGCGGTCCCGAGACCGACCTAGCCCGCGGCCGCGAGGCCTCCGCGATGCGGATCCACCAGCCGTTCGGGCCGACGGGTCACTGACGCGCGGAGCTCCCCGCCGCGGGCTCACCCAGCGGCGGAGCGGCGCGCGACGGCCTGTACGTCGTCGGCGGTCGTGACAGGCAGGTCGCACACCATGCCGCGGCACACGTAGGCGGCGGGCTTCCCGTCGACCGGCGTACGACCGTCCAGGAGGGGGATGCCGGTCGATGCCGAGGCGCTCACGACGACGGCGCCCGGGATGCGCAGGGCGCTGGCCTCCAGGGCATCGCGCTCGGGACCGGGCTCGCCGACGATGGCGACCTCGACCGGGCCGTTCGCGGCCAGGGTCGCGGCGGCCGCGAGGCTCCAGCCGGTGAAGCGCGGGGCGCGCTCGGCCAGGGCCGACACGCTCGCCAGGGCGGCCTCGGCCGCGTCGCGGTAGCGTCCGGTGCCGGTGAGCGCGTGGGCCTCGACGAGGGCGTGGACCAGGCTGGAGAGCCCGCTGGGGCTGGCGTTGTCGCCGGGGTCGCGGGGCCGGGTGAGCAGCTGCTCGGCGTCGGCGTGGGTGTCGTAGAAGCCGCCGTCGTCCGCCGCGAAGCCGGTGAGCGCCTCGTCGAGAAGGGCCGTGGCCAGGTCGAGCCACCGGACCTCGGCCGTCGCCTGCGCCAGCGCGAGGAAGCCGGAGGCCACGCATCCGTAGTCCTCGAGCACACCGGCGTGGCTGCCGGCGACGCCGTCGCGGGAGACGCGGAGCAGGCGGCCGTCGACCAGGTGGAGGCGGACGAGCAGCTCGGCGGCGTCCACCGCCGCCTCGATCAGCTCGGGGCGCTGCAGCCGTCGGCCGGCGTCGCACAGACCGCTGATCGCAAGGCCGTTCCAGGCCGCGACCACCTTGTCGTCGCGGGCCGGGCGGACGCGCTGGGCGCGGGCGTCGAGCAGGCGGGCCCGCACCTCGCTCAGGTGGCGCTGCTCGGTGGGATCGGTCGGGAAGTGGCGCAGCTGGAGGGTGGAGCTCCCGTGCTCGAACGTGCCCGCCTCGGTCACTCCGAAGAGCTCGGCGGCCCACCGCCCCTTGGCCTCGCCCAGCGCCTCGACCAGCTCGGCCGGCGTCCAGGCGTAGAACTTGCCCTCCACGCCCTCGGAGTCGGCGTCCAGCGCGGAGGCGAAGCCGCCCTCGTCGGTGCGCAGCTCGCGCAGCATCCAGTCCGCTGTCTCGGAGGCGATCCGGTCGCCCTGCTCGGTGCCGAGGCGGGCGTAGAGACCGAGCAGCTGCCCGTTGTCGTAGAGCATCTTCTCGAAGTGCGGGACGATCCAGCCGCGGTCCACGGCGTACCGCGCGAAGCCGCCGGCGATCTGGTCGTACATCCCGCTGCCGGCCATCGCGGCGGTCGTCCGCGCGAGCATGTGATGCGCCTTGGCGGCGTGCGGCCCGTCGTACCGGCGCAGGTACTCCAGCACCATCGTCGGCGGGAACTTCGGCGCGTTCCCGAAGCCGCCCGCCATCGGGTCGAACTCGCTCGCGAGCCGCTCCACGGCGGCGTCGAGCACCTCCCGCGTGATGGGCGCGGCCGGAGGCTGCCCGGACTGCGTGAGGTGGCCGCGGATCTGCTCGGTCGCGGCGTGCACGTCGACGCGGCGGGTGCGCCATGCGTCGCTGAGCGCCTCGAGGATCTGCCTGAAGGAGGGTGACCCGTGCCGCGGCTGGTCAGGGAAGTAGGTCCCCGCGAAGAAAGGCGCCCCCTCGTGGTCGAGCACGACCGTCATCGGCCAGCCGCCCTGCCCGGTCATGATCTGGGTGGCCTGCATGTAGATCGCGTCGACGTCCGGCCGCTCCTCGCGGTCGACCTTGACGTTGACGAAGTGCTCGTTCATGTACGCCGCCGTCGCCTCGTCCTCGAACGACTCGTGGGCCATGACGTGGCACCAGTGGCAGGCGGCGTACCCGACGCTCAGCAGGACCGGCACGTTGCGCCGCCGGGCCTCCTCGAAGGCCTCCGGCGACCACTCCCACCAGGCCACCGGGTTCTGGGCGTGCTGCAGCAGGTACGGGCTCGTCGCTGATGCGAGACGGTTGGCCATTCCTCCAGCCTAGGAGGATCACAGTGCTGTCAGTGCAGGTGCTCGACCGGATGCAGCTGCGGTCCCGAGACACCACAGTGCGGGCAGTCCTCGATGTGCAGGCGGGGCTCGTGCCCCGGTTCCTCGGGCTGGGCGGCGGCCGCCGGACGACGGACGAAGGCGAACGCGAGGGCGCCACCGCCGACGAGCAGGGCCGCGCACATCGTCATCGCCTTGCCGAAGCCGGCGTCGAAGGCCGTCGGGTCGCGGTAGTCGGCTCCGCCGATCCCGGCGGCCACCGGGATCACCGCGACCGCGATCAGGCCGGCCGTGCGGGCCACGGCGTTGTTGATGCCGGACGCGATCCCGGCGAAGCGGTCCTCGGCCGCGTCGAGGACGGTCGCGGTCAACGGCGCGACCATCAGCGTCAGGCCGGCACCGAAGAGGACGACCGGCGGCAGGACGTCCCGGACGTACGTCGCATCCGGACCCAGCCGCCCCATCCACAGCACGCCCGCGGCGGCCAGGAGCGGCCCGACGGACATCGGCAGCCGCGGTCCGATCCGCTGCGAGAACCCGCCGGCGCGGGCCGAGAACAGCAGCATCAGGACGGTGACCGGCAGCATCGCCGTGCCGGCCGCCAACGGCGACCAGCCGGCGACCACCTGCAGCTGCAGCACCAGGAGCACGAAGATCACCCCGAGCGCGGCGTACACGAGCAGCGTGACGACGTTGGCGGCGCTGAACTGGGCGTTGCGGAACAGGCGGAGCGGCACCAGGGGATGGTCGGAGACCGACTCCACCACGACGAATGCGACGAGCAGCGCCACCCCGGCCCCACCGACGAGCAGCACCGAGGAGGCCCAGCCCACGTCGCCCGCCCGCGTCAGGGCGAAGGTCAGCGCGCCGAGGCCGGCCGCCCCCAGCAGCGTGCCGACGACGTCGACACGGTCGGCGGACTCGGGGTCCCTGCTCTCGGGGACGAAGCGCAGCGCCACCACGACGACCAGCGCGGCCACCGGGACGTTGATCAGGAAGACCCACCGCCAGTCGATGTCGGCGAGCCAGCCGCCGAGCAGCGGGCCGATCGCGGCTGCGACGCCGCCGAGGCCCGACCACGCCCCCACCGCCGCGGCCCGATCCTCGCCGTGGAACGACGCCGAGATCAGCGCCAGGCTGCCCGGCATCAGCAGCGCTCCCCCGACACCCTGAAGCGCGCGGGCCGCGATCAGCGTCCCGATGGACGGCGCGATCCCACACAGCAGCGAGGCGACCGCGAACCAGACCACGCCGACAAGGAACACCCGCCGGCGACCGAACCGGTCGCCGAGCGAGCCACCCAGCAGGATCAGCGCGGCGAGGGTCAGCGCATAGGCGTTGATCGTCCACTGCAGGCCGGAGAACCCCGCCCCGAAGTCGGTGCCGATGCGTTCGAGCGCGACGTTGACGACGGTCGAGTCCAGCATGGTGAGACCCGACCCGAGCACGGTGGTCAGCAGCACCCAGCGCCCGCGCGCCGAACCCATCCGGACGGGCTCGGTCGCGAGAGGGTCGGCCATCCCTCCAGCCTAGGAGGCACCACAGACATTCGGCGTCGCTGGCGTGGACACCGGTCGTCCTCACTGGGCCGCGGTGGCGCCGCGACCGCCCTCTCCGCGAGCGTCAGGGCGTCACGGCGTCATCGCGTCGCGGACGAGCGCGGTGTCGACGAACTGCTCGAACCGGACGATCAGGCCCCCGCGCACGGTGTAGTGGTGGGCCACCCGGACGGCGATCGGCTTGCGGGTCGCCTTGTTGACGGCGGTGTACCGCGCGAGCACGACCACGTTCTCGCCGTCGACCACGTAGCTGTCGTCGTGGGCCGTCCAGTCGTCCCACTCTGCGCCGAGCTTCTCCATGACATTGGCCGTGACGCCCTCGGGCGTCCGATAGGTGCCGGCGAGCGGGAAGCCCGCCATCTCCGTCCACTCCACGTCGGGAGCGAGCCCGGCACGGATCGCCGCCAGGTCGCCGGCAGCGGAGGCGAGGTAGAGGCGCCGTACGACGTCAGCGGGGGCGCAGGAGGTTGTCGGGTCGGTCATGTCAGCCCCACGTCATCTCGCCGAGGGCGACCTTGGCGCCGATCTGCGCGGCGATCTGCATCCCGTGGTCCGGGTAGCGCTTCAGGAGGGCGTCGATCAACGCGTCTCCATCGGCCGCCCTGCCGAGCTCCTCCTCGAACGCCAGCAGGTAGTCCCGCGTGGCGCTGATGGCGGACCCGTCCGCCGGGGTGCCCGGCAGGCGGTGACCCGGTACGACGAGCTCCGGATCCAGCCCCGCCATCTCGTCGAGCACGGCGATCCACGCCGTCCGGTCCGCGGGGGTGGGCGTGTCGGCGACCCAGACGTGCTCGTGCTGGAAGAGCAGGACCCCGCCGAGGAGCGCCCGGTGCTCGGCCTGCCACAGGTAGTGACGGTCGGGCAGCGCGGGCGTGCCGCCCTTGAGCTCGAAGCGGTGCCCCTCAAGGAGGAGGTCGCCGGTCAGCGGCTCGAGATCGATGAGACGCGTGGGGAGGTTGGCGCCCAGGCCGGCCCACGCGGTCAGCTTGCCCTCGTAGGAGTGCTGGATGTGCTCGATCACCAGCGGGGTGGCGACGAACGCGGCATCGGGGAAGGCGTCGGCGAGGACCTCCGCGCCGAAGTAGAAGTCGGGATCGGCATGGCTGACGAAGACCGTCGTCAGCCTCTTGCCCGAGTCGAGGACCTCGGCGGCGATCCGGTGGCCGTCCGCGCGGGTGAAGCCGGCGTCGACCAGCAGCGCGTCGGTCTCGCCGGTCACGAGTGTTGCCGTCTTGTTCTTGCTGCCAGCGGGAAAGTCCAGGTCGAGAACGGTGAAGGAGAGCGTGCTCATCTTCGGCTCCTAGCGATGGGTGGATGCTTGCACCGGTTGCAATGTATCTGACTCGTCAGATATTCCGGCCTGGCTCCACGCGCCCGCAACGCTCCTCGGTCAGGGCAGGCGCGGCAGCGCATCCCGCGCTGCGTGACTGAGGGTCCGGAGGTCCTCGGCGAACCGGTCCAGGTGCGTGGGCGGCAGGGGCGCCAGGAAGTACTCCCGAAGATTCGCCACATGCACGCGTGCCGCCTCGACCGCGGTCTGCTCGCCCTCCGGCGTGAGGCGCACCAGTCGGCCGCGCCCGTCCTCGGGATCGGCGACGCGATCGACCAGCCCGGCCGCCTCCATCCGGTCGACGAGTCTCGTCGCCCCGCCCGTCGTCAGGACCTGCTCCTGGGCGAGGGCGCGCATGGACAGGCCCGGCTCGCCGGCACGGCCGAGGATCAGCAGGACCTCGAACATCAGGTGAGTGATGCCGCACTCCTGCTCGAGGGCACGACCGACGATGTACTCGAGCCGGTTGGCCGCGCCCTGCAGTCGCCCGAAGGCGACCACCAGGTCGTGGCCGGCAGCCTCCTTGGCCGTGGAGATGTTCGCCTGCTCGTCCATGCCCTGCACATTCCGCTCGACGCCGTCTGCGGATGATCATGCCTCGTTCGCTGCGACACGTCCCGCATCGACCGGCCCGGCAGGGACCGAAGCGACCCCGAGCAGGCTCAGAACATGGTGTTCTGGTTCGCGCTCTCCTCTGGGACCTCCTGCACGACGCCCCAGTGCTCGACGATCTTGCCCTCCGCGACGCGCCACACGTCCGCGACCGCCATGCCGCGGTCTCCTGGCATCAGGTGCAGGTTGCTGTGCGTGACGACCAGATCGTCCTCGGCGATCGCACGCTTGATCTCGAGGTGGAGCTCCGGGAACTGCCCACGCAGCCAGTGGACGTAGCCGACGAAGGCGTCCGGGCCGTCCCCGGCGCCCGGGTTGTGCTGGATGTAGCTCTCGCCGAGATGGCGGGCCGCGGCCTCCTCGGGCTCGGCGGCGTTGAAGGCCAGCTCGTAGAAGGCGATCACGAGTGCCTTGTTGTCCGATGCGGACATGGGATCCCTCCTGGTGCGGCGGGGCGTCCTCCTGCGGCGCAGGAGCTTGCGCGACGCGAGACTATCTGACTCGTCAGGTATTTCCAACGATCGTTGCCCCGTCGTCGCCCCGGCGTCGGCTCGCCAAGGTTCGTCCAAGCCGGCATCCCTACCTTCGGGGAAACGGCTGGATCCGCAGGCCCCTCGGACTCGCTCACTCCCCGGCGAGAAGCGGACGGCCTCCCTCGCTCACTCCCAAGGACGGTCCCGATGGCCACTACTCGCGCGCCCTCCGGTGCGAAGCCACCTCGCAGCAGGCGCCTCCACGTGATCCACCCGACGGCGCACCGCACTCCGGATCCGCCCTCGGTGCCGGTCGTCGACCGACTGCTGACCGTCGAGGCGGGGGTCCACGCACTGCTCCGACCGCTGGCCCTTCCGGCGATGAGGACGATCCTCGGCCTCGTCTTCATCTGGTTCGGCGTGCTCAAGGTGGTGGGCCGCTCGCCCGTCGCCGACCTCGTCCACCGCACCCTGCCCTGGGCGCCGAAGGATGTCGTCGTACCGACCCTCGGCATGGTCGAGCTCGTCCTCGGCGTGGGCGTGATCGCCGGCATCGCGCTGCGCGTGGTGCTGCCGGTGCTGGCCGCACACCTCGTCGGCACGTTCCTCACGTTCGTGATGGTGCCCAGCATCATGTTCCAGCACGACGACCCGCTGCTGCTGACGGCGGACGGCGAGTTCGTGCTGAAGAACCTGGTGCTGATCTGCGCAACGGTGGTGCTGCTGACCCATGGCGTGGCGGGCACACGGGCGGTCGCTGCCCAGGAGGCATGAGGAAGTCGGCCCACCCCGCACCGCGCGTGTCCTCAGGACCCACCCCCTCGCTGCCGAAGGGAGGGGTGGACGGATCCGGGCACGCGCCCGCTGATCCGCGGCACGAACGATGAGAGGTGGCACCCATGACCAGCGAGGAGCAGCTCCGCCAGGAGCTCGCGGAGACCCAGCAGGCGCTCGCGGACCTGCAGACGAGGGTCGACAACGCCCAGCAGCTGGCGAACATGGGTGACTACGACTGGCACATCGCCACCGACACCAACTCATGGTCCGACCAGCTCTACCGGATCTACGGTCACGAGCCGGGCGCCTTCAACGCCGCCTACGACAAGTTCCTCGAGATGGTGCACCCCGACGACCGGGAGAAGGTCATCGCGATGCACCAGGAGGCCTACGCCACGGGCGGCAGCTGGCGCGTCGTCGAGCGCATCGTCCGTCCCGACGGCGAGATCCGCTACCTGCACACCAACGGCGTCGTGGTCACCGACGACACCGGTACGCCGATCCGGATGCGCGGCACCTGCGTCGACGTGACCGAGCGGGTCCGCGCCGAGGAGGAGAGCGAGCGGCTCGCCGGGGACCTGCGGGAGGCTCAGGTACGCCGCCGACAGGCCTTCGAGCTCAACGACCAGGTCGTGCAGGGCCTCGCGGTCGCCGCCATGGCGCTGCACGTCGGGGACCTGGACGCCGCCGGCGTACAGCTCGACCAGACGCTCGCGGCCGCTCGCACGATGATGAGCGACCTGCTGCTGGGCGCCGACCTGCCGGTGCCGACCGCCGGCAGCCTGGTGCGCACCATCGACGCCAAGCCGTCGGTGAGCGCCCCGCCGCCCCCGGCGCCGCCGGCCGCGCGGATCCTGCTCGCCGATGACTACGAGGGCATCCGCACGCTGATGCGCTACCAGCTCGAGAAGGCCGGCTTCGAGGTCGTGGGCGAGGCCGGCGACGGCGCCTCCGCGGTCGCGCTGGCGATCGAGCAGCTTCCCGACGTGGTCGTCATCGACCTCGCGATGCCGATCATGGACGGGCTCGAGGCGATCCCGATGATGCGCAACACCGCGCCGGGACTGCGGATCATCGTCCTCTCCGGGTTCTCGACCGACACCGTCGCCGACCAGGCGCTCGCCGCCGGCGCCTCCCGCTTCGTGGAGAAGTCGCGCCAGCTCGACCTGGTCGCCGAGGTCAGGGCCGTGCTGAGCGCCTGACCCGCGTGGTTCAGATCCGCGGCCGCCCTGCCGACTGGAAGCAGCAGAGGACGCTCACGCCGATGAGCGCGCCTCCGGCGTACGGAGGACACGCACGCATGGAGAACGTCACGCAGCACCCGCCGGACGGGACCGCCGACCACGAGCGCCGGCTGGGCCTGATCCTCAGCGCTGCCCCGAACGCGCTGGTCATGGTGGACCGCGAGGGCCGCATCACGCTGGTGAACGGCAAGGCCGAGCTGGCGTTCGGGTACGCGCGCGACGAGCTGCTGACCATGCGGATCGAGGACCTCCTCCCCGAGCGCGGGAGGGGCGGCCACGCGCACCTGCGGACGGCGTACTTCGACTCCCCCGGACGCCGGCTGATGGGCGCCGGCACCGAGGTCTACGCGCGCCGCAAGGACGGCTCGGAGGTGCGGGTGGAGGTCAGCCTCAACCCGATCGTCATCGGCGAGGACCGGTTCGTGCTCGCCTCGATCGTCGCCAGCGAGCCGCGGCCCGACGCGCGGGTGGTCGCGACCGGCGACTCCTCGTCAGCGCACTCCTCCGTCCTCGACAGCGTGCCGTTCAGCGTCATCTCCACCGACCCGGCCGGCATCATCGTGTCGGCCAACGCGAGCGCCACCCGACTCCTGGGATGTACGCCGGAGGACCTCATCGGCCGACCGCTGAGCGGCATCGGTCACGCCCACGGCGGCGGACCCGAGCTGCTCGCCGACTCGCTGGCGACCCGGGCCGGGACCGAGCGGGAGCGCGACTACCGGCGCAGCGACGGCACCATGGTGCCGGTGGCGGAGGGCATCACCCAGCTGGTCGGACCGGACGGCTCGGTGACCGGGTACCTCGCGGCGGCGTACGACATCACCAAGCACCGGCAGGCGCAGTCCGCGGTGCTGTTCATGGCCAGCCACGACGCGCTGACCAACCTGCCGAACCGCTCCATGCTGGTGCGGCACCTGGTCGGCGCCATCGATCGCTCCCGGTCCGAGGACACCCTGGCGGCGCTCGTCCTGCTGGACCTGGACCACTTCAAGCGGGTCAACGACTCCCTGGGGCACCACGCGGGCGACGTGCTGCTGCTGCAGGTGGCGGACCGGCTCAAGCGCTGGGCGCCGAGGGCGGACATGGTCGCGCGGCTCGGCGGCGACGAGTTCGTCGTGCTGTTCAGCGGCGTCGAGGACCCCGCGGCGCTGACCGAGTCGATCCACGAGCTGCTGCGCGCGCTCACCGCGCCGCTGGTCATCCAGGGCACCGAGCTGACCGTCACGGTGAGCGCGGGCGGCGTGCTCTGCCCGCGCGACGCCGACAACCCCTCGGCGCTGCTCCGCCTCGCCGACACGGCGATGTACCACGCCAAGGCGGCCGGCCGGAACGGCTTCGCCTGGTTCTCCGAGCCGATGCTGGACGCCGCCAACGAACGTACGTCGATGGCCTCCGACCTCCGCGTCGCCCTGCGGACCGGACAGCTCTCCGTCGCCTACCAGCCGCAGCTCGCGCTGGACACCGGCGAGGTGGTGGGCTTCGAGGCCCTGGCCCGGTGGCACAGCCCCCGCCGCGGCCCGGTGCGGCCCGACCACTTCATCCCCGTCGCCGAGGAGAGCGGCATGATCGTGGAGCTCGGCGCGTGGGTGCTCGAGCGCGCGTGCCACGACGTGGCCGAGATGCAGCGCGTGCTCGGCCGCCGGCTCCGGCTCGCGGTGAACTGCTCGCCGCGCCAGTTCCACAGCGCCGGCTGGATGGACACGGTGCGGGGCGCGCTGCAGCGCTCCGGCCTGGCCGCCGACCAGCTCGAGCTGGAGATCACCGAGGGGGTCCTGATGGACGAGCGCTGGGACGTGCTCGACGTGCTGAGCGAGCTGCGCGACAGCGGGATCACGATCGCGATCGACGACTTCGGCCAGGGGTACTCCAGCCTCGCCTACCTGACTCGCTTCCCGATCGACCGGCTCAAGATCGACCGCGCCTTCGTCAACAAGATCCAGCCCGGCGTCGCGCAGGCCCCGATCGTCGACGCCATCATCGGCATGGCGCACGCGCTCGGGATGGAGGTCATCGCCGAGGGCGTCGAGCACCTGCACCAGGAGAGCTACCTGCGGGCGCACGGCTGCGAGCAGGTCCAGGGGTTCCTCTACAGCGGCGCGGTGCCGGTGACGGAGGCGGTGGCCTGCGCGGTCGGCACGGCCTCCTGACCTCCTCCTGACCTCGCCTGACCTCGCCTGACCTCGCCGAGGCTCAGTCCTTCGCCGACAGCACCTGGATCGTCGTCTCCCCCGGGCAGGTCGCCGACTCGCGGATGGCCCACCGGCCGTGGAAGCCGTTGCCGGACCACTCGGCCTCGGCGTCGTGCTCCTCGGTCTCCCCACCGGTCACCGTGAACCCCGCGGTCGCGACCGGCCCGTTGAGGAAGGCCAGCACGTCCTTGAACGGCAGCTTCGAGATCGCCGTGACGACCGTCCCGTCGCCGCCGCGATCCTCGGCGTGGAAGACCACGCTGCGCTGCGGGAACGGGTACGCCGGCGGGAACCCGGCCGGGTAGGGCGTCGCCGCCGCGGTGGCGTCGGCGTAGCAGGTGGCGAGGTCGGCGGCCGTGCCCAGGGACTGCGCGTCGGCGTCGTGGTCCTCGTCGCCGCACCCCGCGGACAGGGCGAGGACGGCGGCCGCCGCCGCGACCGCCGCCAGCTCTCGGATCACCGCTTCTTCGTCTTCTTCGTCGCGGTGGTGGTCGCCGGGTCGAAGGCGGACAGGAGCGTCAAACCACTGCTCTGCCGCGCGATCGTCGCGTACGCCGCCTGCGCGTCGGCCGGGCCGGCGCCGGATGTCTCGCCGGTGTTCGTCACGCAGGTGTTGATGCACCCGTCGGCGTACGCCACCTCGATCCGGCCGTGGCTGTCGATGGTCGAGTCGATGAAGTCCAGCAGGTTGCGATCGCTGCCGCAGGTCGTGCCGCCGGTGCAGATCGAGCCGCGCTGGACCGGGTCGTTCGGCGTCGCGTCGGAGGTCTGCCAGGTCCGGCCGCCGTCGTACGTCGTGGACACGTAGAGGTGCCAGACGCCCTTGAAGTTCGCGGTGTCCTGGTAGTTGCCGCCGGTCGGCGTCCCGAGGAACGCGATGGCCGCGCGGTCGTCGTCACCGGCCACGACGGTCGGGAAGACGGCGTTCTGGATGCCGAACTCGGTGCCGACGGTCTGCAGGTCCACCCAGCTGTCGCCGTGGTCGTGGCTGACCGCCACGCCCGGCTTGCCGTCGGCGCCGACGTAGCCGAAGTACACCGTGCCGTTGGCACCCACCCCGACCGACGGGTCGGCGTCGCTGATGCTGGTGCCGGGCACCTTCTTGACCGCCCAGGTGGCGCCGTTGTCGCGCGAGACCACGACGGCAGCGTTGGCGCCGCAGCCGCGGTTGGGCAGGTAGACGGTGCCGTCCGGGCCGACCTTGACGTGGCCGTGGATGCCGCCGCAGTCGAGCAGGCTGTACGTCGGCACGCCGGCCCCGAAGGTCGTCCCGCCGTCGCGCGAGAGGGCGCAGAACGCGGTGGCGATGTCCTGGCTGCAGTAGTAGACGGCGTGCGGGTAGGTCGAGGTGGGCAGCGCGCCGACCCCGCTCGCGGAGTAGGGGCCGCCGCCGATCGTCTGGTGGTCGATCCCGCTCGGGATGCCGCCACCCTGGGAGGGCGCCCACGCGGCGCCGTCGTTGTCGGTGGTGCAGGTCAGCGAGTCGACCCCCGAGAGCTGGGACTCCAGCGTCCGGCCGGTGGTGTGGTCGGTCCACAGGATCGGGTCGAGGGACGTGGTGGAGCCCTGCGGGCAGCCGCTCGCGGCCTTGGCCGACACATCGCTCCACGACGCCGTCGCCGGGCTGGCCGCGTCGTCGAAGGTCGCCTTGAAGGTGGAGAGCCCCGCCTGGTACATCGTCGCGCCGGACTTCCAGCTCGTGCCGATGGAGGGCTCGCCGGCGTTGTTGGCGTCGGCGAAGCTGCTCGGGGCGGCGTACGTCGCGAAGCCCGGCGGGGTGGCCGTGCCCGGGGCCGGGTTCGCCGGCTTGTCGACCAGCGAGGCCGTCGCGGTGTAGCTGGAGCCGAGCGGCGCGAACGGCACCACCCGCACCGTGTAGTCGCCGGTGTTCGGCGCGGTCAGGATCGTCTCGGGGTCGGCGCTCGATGCGGCCGAGCTGACCAGGTTGCCCGCCGCGTCGAGCAGGTAGACGTCGAAGTCGGCCGCCGTGTTGGCCCAGCCGACCGCGATCTGGAGCTGGTGGGTGTCGCCGTACCCCGCCGGGGTCGAGAGGTGCAGCGTGAAGTCGTCGCAGGATTGCGGGACGGTGCAGTCCGGCACGCCGTTGACCTGCGCGGTCGCGTTGGCCGCGACGAACGGACCACCGGTCCAGGTCAGCGCGCCGCTGGTGTCGGTGAGGGTGCCGGAGGTGGGCGCGCTGGCGTGGCTGGAGCCGGTGACGGCGAGAGCGCCGACGGTCGCGGCGACCGAGACCAGAGCGAGGGCGCGGAAGCGCGCCGTACGAGGATCGAACATGCCGAGTCAGTCCTGTCGTGTAACCGCACGTGGTGGGGGCTACCGAAGATAACGCCGCGGGCTTCCCCACGTCACGCGTCGACCCGTCCTCCCGTGTGTCGTCGGGAGGCCGGACACCGGGCAACTATCCGAGTGCGGAGAGCGGGATCGTCCAGAGCCCGCGGCCGTGGGTCGCGACCAGCACCCGTCCGTCGGGGGTCAGGTTGAGATCCGCGGCGATCGTGTGCGGGAGACCCACACCCACGCGCTTCCACGTACCGCCGCCGAGGCCCGAGGCGAACACACCGACGTCGTCGGCCACGACGAGGTGGCTGCCGACGATCATCACGTCGTTGGCCGGCGCGTCGACGAGGTCACCGCTGATGTCGCGCCAGCAGGCACCGCCGTCGGTCGACTGGTAGATGTGGCCCACGCCGGGGTCGTCGGGCCCGACCATCCAGTGCCGCGCGTATCCCGACAGCGACAGGTAGACGTGCTGCGGGTCGGCCGGGTCGATGGCGATGCCGGTGATGTAGCGGTTCGGCACCCGATCGCACCCGGCCGGGACCGTGCCGAGGTCGAGCTGGTGCCAGCTGCCCGTGCCGGCGTTGGTGATGATGCCCCGGTTGAACCCGACCTCCGACACATAGCCCGGCCAGCACGGACCGCACCAGGAGGCGAACCCGACGCCCGATCGGACGGCGAGTGCGGTGATCGACCGACCGGCCCCGGTGTCGAACAGGGGCGACCAGTCCGCGGCCGTCGTGTGGAAGCCCTTGGTCGACCTCCAGAGGATCTCCCCACCGGCGTAGAAGTCACTCTGCACCGTGTCGTCCTGCACGAACGGCGCGATGAACAGCGGGTTCGGGTCAGCAGGTACGGCGTCCACGAACGTGCGTCCGCCATCGTTGGTCACCGCCGGCGAGAGGTCGGTGTACTCGGTCATCACGTTGTCGGCGTTGGCCGAGTCGACGACCGTCTCGCCCCCGTCACCGCCGAACGGCTCGCTGGCCTCGAGCGGGTGGAGCCTGTCGGTGCCTTCGATGAGCTTCGAGGTCCCGTTGTCCTGCAGGCCACCCCAGAACACGGTCCGGCCCGTGGCCGGGTCGGTTCCGGAGTCGGCGTAGTAGTACTGCAGGGTGCCGAGATTGCGGTTGTGGTCGGTCCAGGAGCCACCCGCGGTGTGGACGCTCGTGGGGCGCGAGTAGACGCCGCCGTCGTTGCCGATCCACACCGTGCCGTTCGCGATCGTGGCCGCGTGCTGGTCGGAGTGCGTGGTGTTCGGGCAGCCGCCGAAGTCGGTGGCGTCGGCGTTGAAGCACTTGAGCGTCAGGTTCCAGTACGGCGCCGCCGTGGTCCAGGTCTTCCCCGCGTCGGTCGTCTCGTAGACCTCCTCGAGCCCGACGTACAGGTGGTTGCCGTTCGCCGGATCGACGGCCAGGAACTGGTTGTACCAAGCCTGGACGCCGGGCTTGTATCCCGTCCCGATCGCGCCCGGCTTCTGCGCGGAGCCGCTGTTCATCAGGACCTCGGGGCTCGCGATCTGGTTGAACGGCCCGCGGACGTCGCGCGTCGACAGGTAGATGCCCTCGAGGAGCGTCCCGCCGCCGGTGTGGTTGAACGCCACCGGGTCCTCGATCATCACGTAGAGCTTGGAGCCGTCCGGTGAGTACGCGATGCTGCCGCGTCCCTGCGCCGACTGCGCGACGTAGCCCTGCGGTGCCAGCGGCCCCTTGAAGGTGCGCCCCGCGTCGTAGGAGACGTACAGCCCGTTCGTCGCGGCACCGGCACGCCACCCGCGTACGGCGAGGACCTCGCGTCCACCCGTTCCCGGACGGACCGCGACGTCGGAGACGAGGTTGAGGACCTGGGCGTTCGGCGTGCCGGTGTTCGTGTCGGGATCGCCGATGACCCGCTGCCACGTGGCGTCGGTGGGTGCCTTGCGATACAGGCCGTGGCTCGTCGCGGCGAGCAGGACGTCGCCGTCGGCGATGATCCGGTACGTCGCCGCGCCGGTCAGCTCGTCGCCGCCGACACGGCTCCAGCTCGCGCCGTGATCGGTCGAGGCGAGGATGCCGATGCCGGCGTAGGAGTCGAGGTTGATCGTCGGCTCGCCGGTGCCGGCGTACACGGTGTAGTGGCTCGGGTTCCCGTCGCTCGACGGCACGACCGCCAGCGTGCCCTCGGCCGTGGTGTCCTGGGTGTCGAAGACCGGCGTCCACTGCTGGTGGGCCGCGTCGGTCGACCGCCAGACCCCTCCGCCCGCGCCGGCCGCGTAGACGTCACCGTCCGGTGCCACGGCGACGCCGGTGATCCGGCCGGTGTTGTAGCCGCTCCCGCTCCCGCTGTTGCTGTCCTGGGAGAGGTAGCGCCGGTCGTCGGGGAGGTAGCGGTAGGGGCCCAGCTCGCTCCACGGGGTGCTGTCAATCGAGGGGACGTGATCGGCCACGGCGGCCGCCGCGGCGTAGGCCTTCGGATCGACGGTGGCCGCCGGGGCCGAGCGCGGCCCGAAGAACGTGGCCAATGAGTCGGCCAGCTCCTGCGACTCGTCGCCGTCCTGGTGCGAGACGGCCGCGTGGGCCGGCGCGAACGCCAGCCCCACTGCGACGACCGCAGCCGAGATCAGAACGAGGAAACGCCTGTTGCCCAGCTTCATGTCCCCACGACTCCCCTGCCGCCGATCATGGTCCGTCCGCTGCTCATCGTGCGCCGAAAACCCGCGGACGGCTAGGGGCTGACTAGACACCGACCCGGCGTCCGTCCTCCCTCACGCCGGCCCGCGCGCGTTGTAGCCTCCGAGCACCCGGACGAGGAGGAGTCCACGATGACCGACCGGATCTCGGACGAACACCACGAGCCCGCTCACGACCCGCTGCGCAGCTCCTGGACCAGCAAGACCTGGACCGCGGTGGTCGGGCTGGCGGTGCTGCTGGTGCTGCTGATCGTCTTCATCGCGCAGAACACCGCTGCGGTCGCCGTGCGCTTCCTGGGCTGGACCTGGCACCCGCCGCTGGCGGTCGCGCTGCTGGCCGCGGTCGCTGCGGGGCTGCTCATCGCGGTGTGCGCCGGCACGCTGCGGATCCTGCAGCTGCGCCGGCGCGTCCGGCGTACCAAGCGGGCGTCGAAGAAGGCGGCCGACCCGGTCGAGGACTGAGGCGCCTAGTAGGAGCCCTTGATCACGAAGAAGGTGCCGCGGATCTCCCCGGCCAGCTTCGACTTCTGGCGGGCGAACTTGAACTTGTCGGCGAGCTCGGCGGGCACGTCCATGCCCTGGGAGAGCTTGAAGCCGACGGCCCGCTTGCCACCGTCCTCGATCGTGTAGAGGACGTTGACCACCAGGCCCGACTCGTAGATGACGTAGGGCCACTTGATGCCCTCGACCTCGACGTCGGCGACCTCGAGCGGCGTCGACTCGATGACGATGTCGCGCTCCTCCTTGAGGATCCGCTCGATCCAGGCCAGCAGCTCGGGGTTCTCCGACGCCGGGACGGTGGTGAAGGTGTGGTCGTACTTGTTCTTGAAGTAGCGCGCCTCGTTGGCGCGCAGGCCGGCGAGTGCCTCCGCGACCGGCGAGGTCTCCAGGCCGGTCGTCGAGACGTTCACGAAGTCGACGTCGTAGGACATGAGGGCTCCTTGGGTGGATCCGATGTGTTCGCTGACTCGACGCCCGTCGGCGCACGAATGTGACACAGAGCGTCGCACGTCGTCCCACGCGTCACACGACGGACCCGTTCTCCCTCCACAGGCCGGGGCTGCCGGCGGTCTGTCCACAGGGGGTACGACGACCGGCCGCCCGGTGTCGGGCTCGGTTCCTAGCGTGCGTGGTGCCGGAGGGTCCGGCGTACTCATCTCGGGAGGCACCCATGCCCCGCTCCACCTCATCTCGATCTCGCCGGCCCGTCCGCGCGCTCGCCCTCGCCCTGGCCGCCCTGGTCGCCGGCCTCGCGCTCGGCGCCGGGCTCTCCCCCTCATCCGGCGACACCGTGCGCGCGCCGCGGATCAGCGGGCTGACCATCATCGACGTCCGTGGCAACGCCGACGACGGGTTCGACGTCCAGCACCTCAACGGCACCATCGACTACGCCGAGACGCTGTCGGAGGCGCTCGCCGAGTGCCAGGGCTACGACACCCTGCGCGCCCGCGCGCGCTGCCGCGGCCACCTCACGACCTGGTACGCCGACCTCGGCAAGCAGCAGCAGACCATCCGCTACTACCAGCGGCTGCTCGACTGAGCCGGCGTCAGGCGGGCCGCTCCACGAGGGCGACCAGCTTGGCGGGCGCCTGCAGGCAGTAGGACTCGGTGAGCAGCTCGCCCACCTCGACCCAGTCGGTGGCGTCGTCGAGCAGCAGCCCGACGACGTTGCCGCCCCACTCGGTCTTGAAGTACGGCGCGCCCAGGTGCGCGAACGCCATCACCTCGTCGGGCTCGGCGCGGAAGATCACCCGGAACAGCTGGTCCTCGCCGCCGAAGACGTGGGCGATCGTCGCCTGCCCCACGCGCCAGCGCAGACCCACCCACGCCGACTCCTCGTGGACCTGCGGCAGCGGCTCGAGCACCGCACGGATCCGCTCGACCATGTCGAGAGGGACATCGGGACGCTCCGCCACGGGGCCAACCTGTCACACGCCACCGACAGCCGGCGGCCGACCCGGGTCAGTGGTTCGGCTGGCCGGTCACCGCGAGGCCGACGCCGAGACCGATCATCGACGTACCGCCGACCGCGCCGAGGCGCTGCACCCGCTTCGGCGAGCGGGCGAACCAGTCGCGGGCCCGACCCGCGACCAGCGCCCACACCGAGTCGCTGAGCAGGCCGATCACGACCGCGATCCAGCCGAGCATCAGCATCTGCTGGGCCGCGGGCGGCGCGCCCGCCGAGCGGTCCAGGAAGGGAGGAAGGAGCGCGGCGAAGATCATGAAGCCCTTGGGATTGCTCACCCCGACCACGAATCCCTGCCGGGCCGCCCGCCAGGGCGTCATCGGCCCGCGCTCACCGGAGGTGGTCAACTGCACCTGCTTGCGGTGGCGCCAGGCCTGGACGCCCAGGTAGACCAGGTACGCCGCGCCGACCAGCTTGATCGTCATGAAGACCGCGTCGGAGGTGGCCACGATCGTGCCGAGACCGCCGACGACCATGCACATGACCGCGGTCAGGCCGCTGGTGTTGCCGACGACCGTCGCGAGCGCCACCTTGGGGCCGTAGCTGATCGCCCGGCCGATCGCGAACAGCACGCTCGGCCCCGGGATGACGATGACGACGAAGGCGGCCAGGGCGAACCCGGCCAGCTGGTCCAGGCCGACCACGGATCAGGCCTCGGCGTCGTGCTTCGTGGGTGACTCGTACTGCTCGTAGTCGGCCTTCTCGCGCGCCATCTGGTCCGCGACGTCCTGGCCGAACACCCCGGCGGCCTTCGCCTTCTCGACCTTCTTCAGCTGCCGGGTGAAGCTCCAGCAGATGAACGCCGTGGCCGCGATCAGCAGGATGAAGACCGCGAACCCGAGCGGCCCCGCGACGACCGAGTTGTCCGGCGGGGGCGTGGCGGGGGCGGCAGTCAGGGTGAACACGCCCTCATTCTCCCACTTCGACGGTGATCCCGGCGAACAGGTCGTCCTCGGGGGTCGGGCTCGTGACGTGAGTGGTGACCAGCTCGTAGTCCTCGGTCGGCCACACCTTCTCCTGGATCTCCCGCGGTACGGCGAACCAGAACCCGTCCGGGTCGATCTGGGTGGCGTGGGCGAGCAGGGCCTGGTCGCGCACGCCGAAGTACTCCGCGCAGGGCACCTTGGTGGTGATCCGCGCGTCCCACTCCGGGTCGGGCTTCCAGTCCTTGAGCCGCTCCTCCCACGGCGACTCCAGGCCGTGCTCGACCATCGCGTCGTGCAGCGCCTGTATCCGCGGCCGGTTGAAGCCGTGGTGGAAGTAGAGCTTCTGCGTCTGCCACGCCTCCCCCAGCTCCGGCTCGTACGCCGGATCGGCGGCCTTCTCGAAGGCGTAGACCGACACCTCGTGGCACTTGATGTGGTCAGGGTGGGGGTAGCCGCCGTTCTCGTCGTACGTCGTCATCACGTGCGGGCGGAAGCTGCGCACCAGCCGGATCAGCGGGCGGGCCGCCTCCTCCAGCGGCACCAGGCCGAAGCAGCCCTCCGGCAGCGGCGGCTTGTTGCCGTCCTCGTCGGGCTCGGGCCAGCCGGAGTCGACGAAGCCCAGCCAGTCCTGGGTGACACCGAGGATGTCGCGGGCCCGCTCCATCTCCTGGCGGCGGATCTCGTGGATGTTCTCCAGGATCCCGGGCCGGTCCATCTTCGGGTTGAGGATCGAGCCGCGCTCGCCACCGGTGCAGGTGACGACGTGGACGTCGACGCCCTCGGCGACGTACCGCGCCGTCGACGCCGCACCCTTGCTGGACTCGTCGTCGGGGTGGGCGTGCACGTGCATCAGACGCAGACCGGTGCGCTCGGTGGGCATGCGCACGAGATTAGTGCCGGAGGCCATGCCACCATGAACCCGTGAGCAGCACGCCCGATTCCCTGGCTCAGCGCTACGGCAGGCCGTCGGGCACGAGCCGGCTCGTCGTGGCCGTGGTCGTCGGCCTGGTCGTGATCGCCCTGGTGGCCTGGCTGGTGTGGGCCATCTCCGGGAACTCCGACCCCGCGGTGTCCTCGGCGGAGGGGCCCAAGGGCCACGGCACGCACCAGGCCTGGATCGAGTACCAGGTGAGCTACGGAGACGGGCCGGTCGACGCCACCTGCACGGCCCGCGCGCTCGCCAGCGACGGCGAGGAGGTCGGGCGAACGAGCGTGACCCCGCCCCGCGACGCGAAGCCGAACCAGCTCTACCGGATCACCTTCACGACCACCCGTGAGGCCGCGTCGGTCGAGTGGCTGGGCTGTACGGCGCCGGGCCAGCCCCGCCCCCGCTGAAGTTCGGGGGGACATCCGGCACGGATGGGGTGAGAATGAGCGCAGAGCCGACCTCTCGGGATGTCCCTGGGAGTCACCATGCGCCGTCTGATCGCCTTGCTCGCCGGCCTGCAGCTCGTGCTCGCGTTCGGCCTGATCGCAACCGCACCGACCGCCGACGCCACCTCCTCGCTGTGGAGCACGACCAGCGTGTCGGCGTCCGCCTACTACGTCTGCTGCCAACCGGTCCACCTGACTCCCAAGTGCGCGAGCGGCTCGACGCCCATCACTGCCGGATGGGTGGTCGACGCGGGCGCGAACGACGTGCGCCGGCTGACCGAGTACGTCAACTTCGGTGACGGCGGGTCCTACGACCTGCTGCTGGACGCCAGCAACGCCTCGTTCACCACACCGATCCACGTGGTCGCGACGGTGGTCTGCCTGAGATCGAGCGCGTTCTCCAGTTCCGTGCTCAAGGTCGGAACCTTCACCACCGGGAGCAACGACATCGCCACGGGCACGGTGCAGTGCGACCCCGGATGGACGGCCCTCACCGGCAGCGTGGACCCGACCGGCTCCGGCGGCACCACGCTCACCTCCACGCCCAGCAACGGCGGGACGGCCTGGACGGCGCGGACGTGGAGCAGCGACGTGGGCTCCAACAACTACCTGTTCGTGCACTGCGTACCGACCGCGAACATCCCCGGCCCGCGCTGGGTCACGCATTCGGATGCTGCCGGATGGGGATCCGGGGCGTCTGCCAGCTGCGCCGCCGGCATGCGGCCGATCGCGGGCGGCACCTATCACTCCGGTGGGGACAGCGGCGCGATCAGTGTCGACTCGCACCCCACCAGCACCGGCTGGTCGTCGGTGACCGAGACCCTCAACGGCGGCACCATCACCACGAGCGTCCTGTGCGTGCCCTCGGCCGACCCACACGTCAACCTCTCCAGCTACACGACCCCCGCGGCCAACTCCAACACCGTGCACTGGGACTTCACCGTCACCGACCCCGCGGCGGGCAGCGGGTTCACCACCGTCGTGAAGTGCCAGCTCCTGCACGGGGTCGGCAACGTCGGAGTGATCGACGAGGACTGGTGGCAACCGTGCTCCTCGCCGGTCGAGCGGGCGAACCGGGTCGACGGCTGGAACCAGCTCAACGTCGTGGCGACCACCAGCGACGGCCGCGAGTACATCGACTCCGACAGCATCCTCGTCGACACGACGCCGCCGGTCGTCACCTTCGACGACCCGGCGGGCAAGGCGTACGGCAGCCAGGCACCGTCGATCCCCGTCCACGCGACCGACAACTTCTACCTCCAGGACCTGACGTGCTCCGTCGACGGCGCCGCGGCGACGACCTGCGGGAACAGCACCCAAGGCGCCAAGCTGCTCGCCCTCACCGGCCTGTCCGACGGCACGCACACGCTGCACGTGACGGCGACCGACTCCAAGACGAACACGGCCGGATTCGACGACGTCTTCAAGGTCGATACGACCGCACCGGCAGCCGCGCTCACCGCGCCCACGAGCCGGGTCACCGTCGCCACGCGGGTCGGTCTGGCCTGGAGCGGCAGCGACGCGGTGGCCGGGATCGCGAGCTGGGGCAGTGAGTGGGAGAGCTCTCCCTACAACGCCGACTTCGGCGCCTGGACCGGGACGGCCACCTCGCCCGAGACGGCGACCGGTCGCAGCGTCGGGTCGCTGGCCCGCGGATCGACGTACTGCTTCCACGTGGACGCGACCGACGCGGCCGGCAACACCTCGGCCTGGTCGGCGGCGCGGTGCACCGCCATCCCCCTCGACGACCGCGACCTCGCCGCCTCCAGCGGTTGGGCGAGGTCCGCGCCGAGGGGCTGGTTCAACGGTACGGCGCTCACGACGACCCACCACGGGGCGTCGCTCGCGCTCACCGGGGTCACTCTCGACCGCGTGGCCCTGGTGGCGCGCAAGTGCGCGACCTGCGGCGTGGTCGGCGTGTACGTCGGCGGGGTGCGCATCGCCCGCATCGACCTGCACTCCGGGACCTCGGCGCGCCGGACCATCACCCTGCCGGCCTTCTCGCTGCGCACCGCGACGGTCTCGGTCAAGGTGCTGTCCTCGGGCAAGACGGTGCAAGTCGACGCTGTCGCGGTCAGCCGCGTCTGACGCTCCCGTCGGGCCCGGATGTAGACTTACCCCTCCGCCGCCCGAGGGACAGCCCCGGGCGGTGATCCTTTATGAGCATCACCCGAACCGACCGCAGGAGGCCCCCGATGACGCAGACCGAGCATGGCAAGGTCGCGCTGACCCAGGACGCCTACGACAAGCTGAAGGCCGAGCTGGACCACCTCAAGGGCCCCCGCCGCGCCGAGATCGTCGCCGAGATCAGCGCCGCCCGTGACGAGGGCGACCTGAAGGAGAACGGCGGCTACCACGCCGCTCGCGAGGAGCAGGGCAAGAACGAGGGCCGCATCGCGCAGCTCCAGGAGATGATCGAGCGCGCCGAGATCGTCGCCCCGCCCGCCGACGACGGCGTGGTCGAGCCGGGCATGGTCGTCACCTACAAGTTCGAGGGCGACGACGATGACGAGGCCGAGACCTTCCTGCTGATCGGCGCCCGCGAGGGTGCGCCGTCCGACATCGCGGTCTACACCCCCGAGGCGCCGCTGGGTGCGGCCATCAACGGCCACAGCAAGGGCGAGACCGTCTCCTACGAGGTCAACGGCAAGACCCAGACCGTCATCATCCTCGACGCCAAGCCGTACGGCGCGTAGGCGCTACTGACCCACCACGAAGCCGTGCTCGCGCACCCGCGCGAGCACGGCTTCGGCGTGCTCGGGGCCGCGGGTCTCGAGCTGCAGGTGCACCACGACCTCGCCGACGTGCAGCGAGGGCGAGACGCGCTCGTGGGCGACCTCGAGGACGTTCGCCCCGGCGTCGGCGATCTCGCGGAGCAGCCCGACGAGCCCGCCCGGGACGTCCGGGATGTGCACGTCGACGCTCAGGTAGCGCCCCGCGGCGGCCATGCCGTGCTGGATGACCTTGCCCAGCAGGAGCGGGTCGATGTTGCCGCCGGACAGCACCACCACGACCGGTCCGGGCAGCCGCTCACCGGCGTCGAGCAGGTCGGCGAGCCCGGCCGCGGCGGCCGCACCGGCGGCCTCGACGACCAGCTTCTCGCGCTCGACCAGGGCGAGCACGCCGCGTGACAGCGACTCCTCGGAGACGGTGCGGATCTGATCGACGTACGCCTCGACGAGCGGGAGGGTGAACGCTCCCGGCCGGCCGACGGCGATGCCGTCGGCCATCGTCGACATCCGGTCGAGCCGGATCGGGTGACCGGCGTCGAGCGACGGCGGGATGGCCGCGGCGCCGGCGGCCTGGACCCCGATCACGCGCGTCCCGGGGCGCCGACCCTTGACAGCCAGCGCCACGCCGGCGAGCAGCCCGCCGCCGCCGGCCGGCACCAGCACCGTCGCGACGTCCGGGCACTGCTCGACGACCTCGAGCCCGAGGGTGCCCTGCCCGGCCACGATGTCGGCGTGGTCGAAGGGGTGGATGAGGGTCGCGCCGGTCTCGTCGGCCCGCGCCTGCGCGAGCGTGAGGCAGTCCTCGAGGGTGGGACCGCCGAAGACGATGTCGGCGCCGTACGCCCTGGTCGCGCGCTCCTTCGGCAGGGGCGCGCCGTCGGGCATGAAGACCGTGGCGGGGATGCCGTGCTGCTGGGCGGCCAGCGCGACGCCCTGCGCGTGGTTGCCCGCGGACGCCGCGACCACGCCACGAGCGCGGACCTCCGGCGACAGCCGGGCGATCCGCACGGCAGCACCGCGCACCTTGAAGGAGCCGGTGCGCTGGAGGTTCTCGCACTTGAGCCAGACCGGGACGCCGGCGAGCTGGCTGAGCCAGCGGGACTCGTGCATCGGCGTACGCACGGCGACGGAGTCGACCAGGGGCCGCACCGCCTCGATCTCCGCGAGGCCGAAGTCAGGCATCGGGAGCTCCCTCCGGGACGGGTTCGGGGTCGTCGGGCGTGCCGGCGAGCTCGGCGAGGTGGAGCACCACCGCGTTCCCCGCGGCAGCCAGAGGTACGGCGACCAGGGCACCCGCGACGCCCGCGACGAGCACGCCGCTGGCGATCGCCACGATCACGCCGAGCGGGTGCAGCGAGACCCACCGGCCCATCAGGAACGGCTGCAGGACGTGACCCTCGAGCTGCTGGACGCCGATGACGACGGCCGCCATGAGGGCGGCGGTGAGCGGGCCGCGGTCGACGAGCGCGACCAGGACGGCGACGGTCCCGGCGACGGTCGCTCCGATCATCGGCACGAACGCACCGAGGAATACCAGGACGCCGATCGCCAGGACGAACGGCACCTTCAGGATCCCCGCGCCGATGGCCACGCCGAGCGCGTCGACGAGCGCCACGATGACGGTCGCCCGCACGAACTGGACCAGCGACAGCCACGCCACCTGGCCCGAGCTGTCCACCCGAGCCCGGGCCGCGCGCGGCGCGATACGGACGATCCAGGTCCAGATCTGGCGGCCGTCGGCGAGGAAGAAGTACGTCGCGAACAGGGTGATGAAGAAGGCCGCGAGGACGTGCCCGAGGGCCGACCCCAGCTCGGTGACGCGGCCGAGGACCTGCCCGCCCTCGGACTGCTTGGTGATGGTGTCCTGGGCCTTCTGGATCCAGTCGTTGATCTGGCTGTCGCTGGCGTGCAGCGGCCCGGTCTGCAACCAGCTGCGCACCTCGCCGAGACCCTTGACCGTCGAGTCGGCCAGGTCGGCCGCACCGTTCGCGACCTGCTGGCCGGCGAAGGTCAGCAGCGCGACGACCGTCGCGATGCCGAGCAGGACGACGATGAGGGCGGCCACCCCGCGCGGCACGCGCAGCCGCTCGAGGTGGGCGACCGACGGCGCCGCGAGGGCACTGACCAGGAGCGCCACCGCGATCGGGACCGTGACCAGCGCGAAGAAGGCGACCAACTGCAGCAGGACGTAGAGGGCGCCGCCGATGATCAGCAGCCGCCAGGCCCAGCTGGCGGCGAGGTCGAGACCGTGCGGCACCGAGGCCGGGCGCAGGTCGGACGGGCCCGTGGTGATGATCGGCACCTCGCGCTCGCGTTCGCGCTGGTGCCAGAGCTGCGCGAAGCGCCGGATCAGGTCGCGTTCGCGGCGGTCTCCAGGCTGCTCAGGATCCGGATCCGGGTCGGACGCGGGGTCGGGTTCCGGCGGGGGTGGGGCGTCCGGCTCCGGTTCCGGCTCGCTCATCCCAGGGCCTGCTCGAGATCGGCGATCAGGTCCTCCGCGGTCTCGATGCCGACGCTGAGCCGCACCAGGTCGGCCGGCACCTCCAGCTCGGTGCCCGCGACGCTGGCGTGCGTCATCCGGCCCGGGTGCTCGATGAGGGACTCCACGCCGCCCAGCGACTCGCCCAGGGTGAACACCTGGGTGGCGGCGCAGACGGCGAGCGCCTTCTCCTCGCCGCCGTGGACCCGGAAGGACACCATCCCGCCGAAGCGCCGCATCTGCCGCTGGGCGATCTCGTGGCCCGGGTGGGTCTCGAGGCCCGGGTAGATGACCTCGCCGACGGCGGGGTGGGAGCAGAGGAAGTCGACGACCCTCTCGGCGTTGTCGCAGTGCCGGTCCATGCGCAGCGCCAGCGTCTTCAGGCCGCGCAGGGTCAGCCAGGCGTCGAACGGCCCCGCCACGGCGCCGATGGCGTTCTGGTGGTAGCCGATCCGCTCGGCGATCCTCGGGTCGCTGGTGACGAGGGCCCCGCCGACGACGTCGGAGTGGCCGCCGGCGTACTTGGTCGTGGAGTGGACGACGACGTCGGCGCCCAGCGCGAGCGGCTGCTGGAGGTACGACGACGCGAACGTGTTGTCCACGACGAGCACCGCGCCGGCGGCGTGGGCGATCTCGGCGATGCCGGCGATGTCTCCGATGTTGAGCAGCGGGTTCGTGGGCGTCTCGACCCACACCAGCTTGGTGCGGCCGGGGCGGATGGCCTCGGCCACCGCCGCCACGTCGGTGAGGTCGGCGGGGCTGTGCTCGATGCCCCAGGCCTGCTCGACCTTGTCGAAGAGACGGAAGGTGCCGCCGTACGCGTCGTTGGGCAGCACGACGTGGTCGCCGGGCGTGCACAGCGAGCGGACCAGGGTGTCCTCGGCGGCGAGCCCGGAGGCGAACGCGAAGCCGTGCGTGCCGCCCTCGAGGGCGGCGAGGGTGGACTCCAGGGCGGTGCGGGTGGGGTTGGCGGAGCGGCTGTACTCATAGCCTCCGCGCAGCCCGCCGACGCCGTCCTGGGCGTAGGTCGAGGTGGCGTAGATGGGCGGGATCACCGCACCGGTGGTGGGGTCCGGCTCGTAGCCGGAGTGGATCGCGCGGGTCTCGAACCCGGCCCCGTCGAAGTCATGGGAGAGGTCGCGGTCGGTCACCCCGGCGAGCCTACCCAGGTGGGGTCGCGGGTGGTGGACCCCAGCGCCCCACGACGCCCGCGCCGACCAGGAGGACGGCCGCGAGCGGCAGCTCGTACGGCGCCGCCTCGAACCACAGGTGGGTCGAGGGCAGCCGCACCATCGTGCGCAGGAAGCCCTCGTTGTCGAGGACGAACCACGCGAACGGGAGCACGCCGTACAGGACCCCCGCGACCACGGGCCCCACGCCGGAGACCCGGCCGCAGGCCGCGACGAGGATGAGCAGCACGCACGCCGTACCGATCAGGGCGACGTCCTTGACGGTGTCGCTGCGGCCCACGGCGATGAGGACGTTCACGCGCCGCATGTAGTCGTCCGCGCCGAAGTCGAGGAGGGCGAGCGCGATCGGGGTGATCAGCAGGCAGAAGCCGAGGCTGATCAGGTGTCGCAGCCCCATCGGCAGCTCGCGCCATCGACCCATGGCTCCACCATGCCAGCACTTGCGCAGACGGGGAGAATGGAGGGGTGTTCGCCTCCCGCAAGACCCAGATGATCGACCCGACCAGCGCCCTGCCGGGCCGCGCCGACTACCCGTTCCCGGTGCCGGCGGAGAACATCGTGCTGCACACCCCCCTCGTCACCGACCCGCCGCCGGACGGGCTGGAGGTCGCGGAGTTCGGGCTGGGCTGCTTCTGGGGCGCCGAGGAGATCTTCTGGCAGAAGCCGGGCGTGTGGTCCACCTCGGTCGGGTACGCCGGCGGCTTCACCCCGCACCCGACGTACGAGGAGGTGTGCACGGGCCGCACCGGCCACACCGAGGCCGTGCGCGTCGTCTTCGACCCCCAGGTCGTCTCGTACGCCGATCTGGTCAAGCAGTTCTTCGAGGTCCACGACCCGACCCAGGGCATGCGCCAGGGCAACGACATCGGCACCCAGTACCGCTCGGCGATCTTCTTCCGCTCCCCCGAGCAGGAGCAGACCGCGCGCGAGCTGACCAAGATCTACGGCGACGAGATCGCGCGCCGCGGGTACGGCGAGATCACCACCGAGATCTCCCCCGCCGGCGAGTACTTCTACGCCGAGCCGGTCCACCAGCAGTACCTCCACAAGAACCCGCACGGCTACCGCTGCCACGCCAACACCGGCATCCCCTTCCCGCAGGAGGCATAGCCCGGGGTCTATCGGCCCTTTGCGCGCCTGGTGCCGAACCGGCCGTCCGGACGCCAGATCATCAGCAGCGACCACAGGAACATCGTGGCGACCGCGAACGATCGGTACTGGTGGTGGGGCAGATCGTGCATGTGGAGCCAGAGCAGCAGCAGCGCGACGGCCGCGAGCAGCCAGAACGCGCGGAAGAGCAGGTAGACACGCGCATGCACCACCCCACCGTAAGGCCGCGATCCTCGCGGTGTCCGACCTTTGGCCCGCCCTCGATCCGGATCGGCTGTCGAACTCGGCTTCCGTCGTTCGTGGGGAGGGTGGAGGGTGGCTGCTGGAGCCTGCCCATGAGGAGGAAGTCATGCCTGAGTACGTCATCGCCTTCAACGACGAGTGGGTGCCCGACCACACCGAGGAGGAGCTCGCCGAGAAGTCCCGGACGCTGCGTCCGCTGATCGCAGAGATGAAGGAGCGGGGAGTCCTGATCTTCACCGGCGGCATCGACGCGGCGGACCCGGTGTTCTCCGTCGACGCCTCGAGCGGGACCCCGGTCTTCACCGACGGCCCCTACGCCGAGACCAAGGAGCACCTCGGCGGGTTCGCGGTGATCGACGTGGCGACCGAGGAGGAGGCCCGCCACTGGGCGGGGCGCATCGCCACGGCCTGCGGCTGGCCCCAGGAGGTACGTCGCTTCATGCCGCACCGGGAGCTGCCCGAGAACGAGCGCTGACGCGATCCGCCCGCCTCGGGGCTGGTGACCGGCGGCCGCCGGCATCGAGCGTCAGGGCTCGAGGACGTCCAGGAACGCGACGCCGCGCTCGCGGACGCCGGCATGGATTCGCTTCGCGGTGGCGACCGCGAACTCTCGCGTCGCTTCCTCGATCCGGAGCCTGCGGCCACTGTCGGCCTCGACGTCGACCACCCATTTGCCACCGAAGACATACCGTTGAGCCAATCCGGCGAAGAAGCCCTGCTCGGCGCGCACGATCGCCGCCGGCACCAGGGGATTCGGGACCGCGGTCATCTTCAGGCCACGTCGCCAACGGTCCACGGCAGGCTCGACCCGCAGAGTCACGCGGACGCCGTCCGGCCCGAAGGCGTCCGGAAGCTGACCCGCTCCGGCGGAGGACGCCGGGTACGGGTCCCACGAATCGCGTGTCATGACCCCCATGGTGAGGCACGGTCGCTGGTCCTCGCTGCCGACCTATGTGCGGCGGTGGAACCTGTAGTCGCCGGTGGCGAGCTTGGTCATCGCGTAGCGGGTGTCGTGGGCCCGGTGGTGATGGTGGGAGCAGAGCAGTACGCCGTCGGCGAGGTCGGTCCTCCCGCCCTCCGACCACGGCTTCAGATGATGGGCCTCTCACCAGGCAGCCGGTATCGAGCACCCTTCCGCACGGCAGCGCTTGTCGCGTAGGCGCATCGCTTTGCGTTGCGGCGGTTGGAACAGGCGGCGTGCTCTGCCGAGGTCGAGGGGCTCGGACTTGCCGCCGAGGACGACGGGGATGATCTTCGCCTTGCACGCCAACCGGCGAGCCTCACCGGCGCTGATCGGTATCTCGCCGAGCATGGCGGACCCGAGGTCCTCGGCCAGCTGGTCGAGCGAGATGGTGACCATGACGGTGGTGGCGTCGCCGCCGTGGTCGGGGAGCCGCTTGGGGTCGAGCAGTTCGAGGAGGCGGCAGAACGCCTCGCCTCGGTTGCGGGCTCGGGTCTGGGTGACGCGGGGTGAGTCTTCGGCTTCGAGGTAGGTGAGGGCTCGTTCGGAGACGGAGTCGGGGAGGTCGCAGATCCAGCGCGTGATCCCGTTGCCACGTTTCAGGATCCTGATGGCGACATCGTCGCGAGCTGCCTGCTCTTCACGTTCGAGCCGTTTGCCGAGCTCGGCCTCGGCGATCTCGGGTGCGATGACTTCGAGGATCTTGGTGCCCAGGACCTGGAGGTCCTTCGGGTCGTAGATCGCGGCCAGCTCGATCAGGTGCGCCTCGGCCTGGCCCCGCACCGACTCATCGACGGCGTCGGAGAGCTTGTCGACGGACCGGATGATGACCCGGGCCTGGGCCTCGTTCACGTCGCCGGACCTGAGTGCGGCGGCGGTGAGCGGATGCTGCTCCAACGCCTCGGCCAGACGCAACGCAGCTCGGCCGGCCGGGGCGGTGATGCGGGTGGTGTGGGCGAGCCAGCACCCGGCGTCACGCGAGCCGTGCTCCTCGGCAACGTCGGAGGAGGCGGCGAGAACGCGGAGCTTCAGCTCCGCGAGCTGGCCCTCCACGCGGGCGAGGTCGGTGAGCAGCTCGGCTTTGTCGCGGGTGCGGAGGTAGTCAGCCGGCATGTCCGCGACCGCCGAAAGTTCGTTCTGCAGCGCTTGGGCGCAGCCGAGGATCGGGTGCAACGACACCGTTCCTGCAACCATGACAAGCTCCCCGAGACGGACTGATCAACTACCTCTCATAGTACACCTGTTCGAACGCTTTCGGTACCCCGAAATCGAACAAATCCCCAGGTCAGGACAGGTTTTGTGGGCGGCCGCGAAGCGGCGGCGCGGGCGAAGCCCGTGCCGTTGTCGCGCCGTCCAGCTCGTCGTCCGGGACCCGCAGTCAAGGACCGCGCAGCGGCCGCGCAGCGGCGCCGAAGGCGTCCTTGACGGCGGGTGACGACGAGCTAAGGTGCGGCCGCCCGACACCAGCCCCGGAGCAGGAGTTGGTTTCGATACGCCCCCGCCTAACGGCTCGGGCTACTCGACCACCGACGAGGCGACGGGAGAGCAGTCGTGCCCGCACCCCTCCGGAGGCAGCGGCCCGTCGGCATGGGCGGCGGGACGGTGCAGGACGGCAGCCGACGGGGTGATGACCACGTCCTCGCCCGCGACCACCCCCGACCCGTCCACCAGCAGCGTGTAGCCGTGGACCTCCGCCGGCGGGAAGACCAGGGTGACCACCGGGTTGGCGGCCACGTTGGCGAGCGTGCCGCCTCCCGGACCGATCACCCGCATGACCCCGTCGAAGACCACCGGGTCCACCGTCACCACCTTGACCGACGGCGAGGACGTGGTGAGCAGGTAGCCGCTCCCCCGTTCGCCGACGATGCGAGCCAGCTCGTCCAGGTCCACCTTGATGCTCACCCGAACACGCTCCACCCGATCCGCACGATGAAGCAAGACACCACCACGATGAAGAACACCCGGACGAACCGCGCCCCCCGCGACACCGCGACCCGCGCGCCCAGGTAGCCACCGACCAGGTTGCACAGCCCCATCACCAGCCCGAGCCGCCACAGCACGGCGCCGGAAGGCACGAAGAGCAGCAGCGCCCCGATGTTGGTGGCCCAGTTCGCGAGGCGGGCCTTGGCGGAGGCCTCGAGGAAGTCGTAGCCGAGCAGGCCGACCAGCGTGATCACGAAGAAGCTGCCGGTGCCCGGGCCGAGGGCACCGTCGTACACACCGATGACGAACCCGACCCCCATCGCGGCGAGGACGTGCCGGTGCCCGGAGAACCGCAGCGACGTGGCGGCGCCGAGGGTCGGACGCAGCACGACGTACAGACCGACGACCACCAGGACGACCAGCACGACCGGCTGGAACACCGCGGCCGGGAGGTGCGAGGCGATCACCGCCCCTCCGAGCGCACCCACGAGCGCACACGCCATCAGTGGCCCGAACGTGCGCGGGTCGGGGCGGACGCGGCGGTAGTACGTCGCCGACGCGACCGAGGTCCCGCAGACCGACGCGAGCTTGTTCGTGGCCAGCACCTGCACCGGCGCGACACCGGGCAGGCCCAGCAGCAGCGCCGGCAGCTGCACCAGTCCCCCGCCGCCCACGACGGCGTCGACGAACCCGGCGGCCAGGGCCGCGAGCGCGAGCAGGGGCAGGACGGACGGGTCAGGCATCGCGAAACATCCTGCACCGTTGCAGACGGCCCGTCAGAATGGGCACATGGCCGACCTCCCCCGCAAGGCTGCCGCCCGGACCGCCCGTCTGGCGGCGCTGCCGCTCGCGCACGCGGGGCGGACCGCGGTCGGCTTCGGCCGGCGCCTCGGCGGCGCACCGGCCGAGGCGGTGATGAGCGAGATCCAGCAGCGTACGGCGGAGCAGCTGTTCCGCACGCTCGGCGAGCTCAAGGGCGGTGCGATGAAGTTCGGCCAGGCCCTGTCGGTGCTGGAGTCGGCGCTGCCCGAGGAGATGGCGGCGCCGTACCGCGAGCAGCTGACCCGGCTGCAGGACTCCGCACCGCCGATGCCGACCCAGACCGTGCGCGACACCCTGGCCGAGGACCTCGGCGACGACTGGCAGACGAAGCTGGTCTGGTTGGACGGCGCCCCCACCGCCGCGGCGTCCATCGGCCAGGTCCATGAGGGTCGCTGGTACGACGGGCGGCGGGTCGCCGTGAAGGTGCAGTACCCCAACGCGGGCGATGCACTCATGGCAGATCTGCGCACCCTCGCGCGCGCCGCGCGGGCGATCGGCCCGCTCATCCCCGGCGTCGACATGAAGCCGCTCGTCGAGGAGGTGCAGGCCCGCGCTCGCGAGGAGCTCGACTACGAGCTCGAGGCCGATGCCCAGCGCCAGTTCGCCGAGGCCTTCCGGGGCGACCCGCACATCGTCGTGCCCGACGTCGTCGCCGTCGGTCCGCGCGTCCTCATCACCGAGTGGCTCGACTCGACCAGCTCGCTGGCCGCGATCATCGCGAACGGCACCCCGGAGGAGCGCGACCACTACGGCGAGATCTTCACCCGCTTCCTGTTCTCCGGGCCCGCCCGCACCGGTCTGCTCCACGCCGACCCGCACCCGGGCAACTTCCGGATCGTCCCGAACGAGGACGGCAGCCCCGGCCGCATCGGCGTCCTCGACTACGGCGCCGTTGCCCGCCTGCCGCAGCGGGGTCTCCCCGCGCCGATGGGCCGGCTGATCACGCTCTGCGCCGCCGGCGACGGCGACGCCCTGATCGCCGGACTGCGCGAGGAGGGCTTCCTCAAGGACCGGATCCGGATCGAGCCGCAGCTGCTCATGGACTACCTCGCGCCGTTCGTCGACCCGACGCTCGTCGAGAAGTTCCGGTTCAGCCGGGAGTGGATGCGCGAGCAGTTCCAGCGTCTGAACAACCCGCGGGACCCGGCGTACACGGTGACGATCAAGCTGAACCTGCCGCCGTCGTACGTGCTCATCCACCGGACCTGGCTCGGTGGCGTCGGGGTGCTCAGCCAGCTCGAGGCGGAGGCGCCGTTCCGGGCGATCATGGAGGAGTTCCTGCCGGACTTCCGGCCGCCGTCGCTGTCATGATCGACGGCATGGACTGGATCGCCGAGCTGACGTCACTGACCGACGGCTTCGCCGCGGAGCTGGCGCGGGGCGACCTCGACGCGCCCGTGCCGAGCTGTCCCGGCTGGTCGCTGGCCGACCTCGGCAACCACGTCCGCGAGGTCCACCTCTGGGCGGCGCACGCCGTCACCGAGGGCGACCCGAACGGCAGCTCGGAGCCTGTCGGTGCCGACGATCTCGTCGCTGCCTACCGGGCCGCGGCGGGCCGCCTGACCTCCGTTCTCGACACCGACCCCACCGCACCCGCCTGGACCTTCGGCCCCGATCGGACCGTCGGCTTCTGGCAGCGCCGCCAGGTCCACGAGACCCTGATCCACCTGTACGACGCCCTCCTCGCCACCGGCCGGGGCGACCTCTGGGAGCCGCGGCCCGAGCTGGCCTGGGACGGCGTCGACGAGGTCGCGACGATGTTCTACCCGCGCCAGGTCCGACTCGGCCGCACCGAGCCTCTGGCGAGGACGCTGGTCCTCACCGCCACCGACGTCGGCCGGACGACGGAGATCGGCGGCGGCGACCCGATCGAGCTCACCGGCACGGCGGCCGATCTGCTGCTGACCCTGTGGAAGCGCACCCCGGCACCGGACGCCGGGGTCGGGGCGCTCCTCGCCTCCGTCGCTCTCACGCCCTGACGCCGGGACGAACGTCACCCCGGCCCGGGTCACCCGACCCTGCCGCGCGCCGGACCCGCGACCGACGCTGGTCAGATGCAGCCATGGCTCGTCTCCGGGGTCGCGCTCGCCGTCGGCCTGGTCATCGGGATGGAACGCGAGCGCACCAAGGCGACCACCGGCGGCCCCGGCATCCGCACGTACGCCGTGGCGGCCCTCCTCGGCTGCGTCGGCGCCCACCTCGGTGACACCGCAACGGCCGGCTGCCTGCTCGGCGTCGCGATGCTGGCATCGGTCTTCTACCTGCGCTCGAGCGCACGCGGGCTGACCAGCGAGATCGCCCTGGTGCTGACCGCCGCGCTGGGGGCGCTGACCGTCACCCACACCGCGCTCGCCGCAGGGCTCGCCGTGGCGACCGCCGTGCTCCTTGCCGCCAAGCACCGGATCCACCGCTTCGTCCGCGAGACCATGACCGAGCTGGAGCTGCAGGACGCCCTGAAGCTCTTCGTCGCGGCCTTCATCGTCCTCCCCCTGCTGCCGACGGGACGGTTCGGACCGTACGGCGTGTGGGTGCCGCGCCACATCTGGCTGCTGGTCGTGCTGGTCACCACCGTCGGCTGGGTGGGCTACACGGCCACGCGGGCGCTGGGAGCCTCCCGCGGACTCGTCGTCGCCGGCATCGCGGGAGGGTTCGTCTCCGGGACGGCCACCGTCGGCGCGATGGGCAGCCGCGCCCGCACCGGCGGCATCCCCAGGTCCGCCGCGGTCGCCGGCGCCCTCGCCGCGAGCATCTCGACGCTCGTCCTCATGTCGGTGGTCGTCTCGGTCGCGGACGCCGACGTCGCGGCCCGGCTGGCGCCGGCCTTCGCAGCCGCCGGTCTGGTCCTCGCCGCCGAGACCTGGTGGTTGGCACGTCGTACGCCGGCGCGCGCCGACCACGCACCGGCGGGACGCCCGTTCGCGCTCGCCCCCGCACTGGTCCTCGCGGCCGTCATCTCGCTGGTCCTGCTGCTCGCCACGTGGATGGACCACCGGTTCGGGGCAGCGGGGGCCACGACCAGCACCGTGATCGGAAGCCTGGCCGACGCGCACGCGGCCGGCGTCGCGGTCGCGACCCTGGTCCACGACGGGCGGATCCCTCCGGACACCGCGGTGCTGGCCATCGCCCTGGGCCTGGGCGCGAACACGCTCGCCAAGGCGGTCGCCGCCCTCACCGCCGGCGACCGGACCTTCGCGGCCGCGGTGCTCGGCGGACACGTCGTACCGGCTGTCGCGGTGGCCGCGACCCTCGGGCTCACGTGAGCGGGACCTTCGTCCCCCGACCGGTGACCTTCGCCGCTGCACACCTCGGTCGCGGCCGGCGCAGGGTGGGGTCATGGACAAGAACCTCCCCCACCTCAACGGCATCGTGGTCGGCGTCGACGGATCGGTGCACTCCACCCAGGCGGCGAGCGTCGCCGCCGCGATGGCTGCCTCCGAGCACCGCCTTCTCCACCTCGTGCACGCCATCGCGCCGCTGGACGCCTACTACTGGGCCCGCAACCTCGCCGCGTTCGAGACCCCGCTGCACAAGGCCGCTGCCTCGGAGCTGATGGCGCTGGTCCACCGGCTCCAGGAGGAGAGCCCCGGTGTCGAGATCGACAGCCACATCGTGCTGGGCGACGCCCGCGAGATCCTCACCGATCTCTCCGAGCGCGCCCACCTCGTCGTCGTCGGCACCCGCGGTCGGGGCATGTTCGGGCCCTCGCACGTCGGCTCGGTCGCGCTGCACCTGACCCGCCATGCGCGGTGCCCGGTCATGGTCGTCCGTCCGGGCGAGCACGCGCCGACCGGCAACGGCGTGATCGCGGGGATCGACGACACCGAGCGTGCGCTCCCGGTGCTCGAGTTCGCGTTCGACGCCGCGTCGCGCCAGGGCGCGCGGCTGACGATCGTGCACAGCGACTGGCTGCTCGGACCGGTGGTCCCCGAGGGCGGCTACGCGGCGGTGCTCGAGATCGACGAGGACGAGGTACGCCGCCTCATCGCCGAGGCGTCGGCCGGACTGTGCGAGAAGTACCCGGACGTGGAGGTCGAGGTGGTCGTCGGTCACCACTCCGCCGAGATCGAGCTGCTCGAGCGCGCCGACGGCAAGGACCTCATCGTCGTCGGCGCGCGCTCCCACGGACTGCTCGGTGAGTTCTTCCTGCAGTCGGTGGCGACGCACCTCGTGCAGCGGGCGACCTGCCCGGTCGCCGTCGTACCTAACCGGCGGCGGTGACCTCCAGGACCCGGAAGCCCTTGGCCGAGGCGAGCCGCTCGGCCGGCCAGCCCTGGTCGCCCAGCCAGCGCTGCAGCGAGTCGGCGCCGAGGTTCTTGCCGACCACCATGACCGCGCGCCCGCCGGGCGCGAGCCGCGGCAACCAGGTCAGCAGGAGCTCGTGGAGGGCGTCCTTGCCGATCCGGATCGGCGGGTTCGACCAGATCTCGTCGAAGGTCGCGTCGGCGGGCACCTCGTCCGGCTCGTAGGCCGAGAAGCGGTCCGCCACGCCGAGCGACTCGGCGTTCTCCCGGGCCAGCAGCAGCGCCCGACGGTTGACATCCACAGCGGTGACCACCGACGACGGGGCCGCGACCGCGCAGGCCAGCCCGATGACGCCGTACCCGCAGCCGAGGTCGAGGATCCGGCCGCCGGTGGGTGGCTCGGTCTCGCGGAACAGGACCGACGTACCGATGTCCACGCGGCCCTGCGCGAAGACGCCCGACCCGCTGACCAGGTCCAGGTCGTGCCCCCACACGTGCGCCGAGACCGGGGCGCGCTGGAAGGCCGCGGCCGGGTCCGCCGAGAAGTAGTGGTCCTCGCTCATCCCTCATCCACCCCATCCAGCTCCGCGGTCTGCCGCTTCGCCGACGTCTGCTCGACGCGCATCGCGAGCTCCTCGTCGGCCGGGTAGCCGACCTCCTCGAGCGTCAGCCCGTGCGCGTGCATCACCTTGACCTCGGGATCACGACGGCGACCCGCGAGGATCGCCGCGGCCCAGTCGGCGTCGCGCCGCCCCTCCCCCACGGCGACCAGGCAGCCGACCAGCGCCCGCACCATCGAGTGGCAGAAGGCGTCGGCCCGCACGTGGCCGACCAGCAGCCCGTCGGCGTCGCGCGACCAGGACAGCTCCTCGAGGGTGCGGATCGTGGTGGCGCCCTCGCGCTGCTTGCAGAAGGCAGCGAAGTCGTTGAGCCCGACCAGGCGGGACGCCGCGGCGTTCATGGCGTCCACGTCGAGCGGCCGCGGCCAGGTCACGACGTACCGCCGCCGCAGCGGGTCCACGAGCTCCGGCGCGTCCGCGATCCGGTAGGCGTAGCGCCGCCACAGCGCCGCGAACCGCGCGTCGAAGCCCTCGGCAGCGGGCGCGAGCGAGTGGATCCGCAGGTCCCCGGGCAGTACGCCGTTGAGCCGGCGCGCCAACCGCTCGACCGTCCCGTCCTCCACCTCGGCGGGCAGGTCGCAGTGCGCGACCTGGCCGCGCGCGTGGACACCGGAGTCCGTGCGACCCGCGCAGGTCACCCGGATCGTGCCGGGTGCGACCCGCAGCACCGTCTCCAGCGCCGCGACGAGCTCGCCCTGCACGGTGCGCAGCAGCGGCTGCGCGGCCCAGCCCTTGAAGTCGGTGCCGTCGTAGGCAAGGTCGATCCGGACGCGCACGCCCCGAGGCTATCGGGGTCGTCAGGTTGAGCGGTGCACCATCCGGCCCGCTCAACCTGACGACCGCACATAGGGTGAGGGCCGTGGCCATGCAGACGTCCGCCGAGCAGCCCGCTCCGGTCCGGCAGATCGCGAACGCGATCGCTGGCTGGATCGATCAGCTCGGCGTCGTGTGGGTCGAGGGCCAGGTGGCGCAGATCAGCCGGCGCCCGGGCCTGCAGACGGTCTTCATGACGCTGCGCGACTCGATCGCCGACATCTCGGTCCCGGTGACCTGCTCGCGGGTGCTGTTCGACGGCCTGGAGACGCCGGTGACCGAGGGCGCCAGCGTGGTGATCCAGGCGAAGCCGTCGTACTACCCCAACCGCGGCACCCTCTCCCTGCAGGCCCGGACGATCCGGATGGTCGGGCTCGGCGAGCTGCTCGCCCGGCTCGAGCGCCGTCGACAGCTGCTCGCGGCCGAGGGCCTGTTCGCGGTCGAGCGCAAGCGTCGGCTGCCGTTCCTGCCGAACCGGATCGGGCTGATCACCGCGCCCAACTCCGCCGCCGAGAAGGACGTCGTCGAGAACACCACCCGCCGCTGGCCCGGCGTCACGTTCGAGATCGCGTACGCCGCGATGCAGGGTCAGCGCTCCGCCGCGGAGGTGATCGAGGCGCTGGGCCGCCTCGACGCGCACCCCGAGGTCGACGTCATCGTCATCGCGCGCGGCGGCGGCTCGGTCGAGGACCTGCTGCCCTTCTCCGACGAGGGACTGGTGCGCGCGGTCTTCGCCGCCCGGACCCCCGTCGTGTCGGCGATCGGCCACGAGCCGGACGCACCGCTGCTGGACCTCGTCGCCGACCTGCGCGCCTCGACCCCGACCGACGCCGCGAAGCTGGTCGTGCCCGACGTGGTGCAGGAGCTGCACGGCGTACGACAGGCGCGGGAGCGGGCGCGGCGCAGCCTCGCCGGGCTGCTCGCCGGCGAGCAGGCGCGCCTCGACGCGATCCGGTCCCGGCCGGCCCTCGCCGACCCGCGGAACCTGCTCGCCAGCAAGGAGGACGAGCTGGTCGCGGCCCGCGAGCGGATGCGCCGCACGCTGACCCACCGGCTCGACCGCGCCGCCGACGACATCGGGCACCAGCGGGCGCGCGCCCGCGCGCTGTCGCCGCTGGCCACCCTGCAGCGTGGGTACGCCGTCCTGCAGGACGCCGACGGGCACGTCATCACCAGCGTGGCCGGCGTCAGGACCGGACACGCGATGAGCGTGCGGGTCGCCGACGGCCGCATCCACGTGACCACCGACCGGATCGAGCAGATCGATGGGGAGAACGCATGACTGACGAGCGACCGAGCTACGAGGAGGCGCGCGCCGAGCTGATCGAGGTGGTGCAGCAGCTCGAGGCCGGCGGCACCAGCCTCGAGGAGTCGCTCGCGCTGTGGGAGCGCGGTGAGAAGCTCGCGACCGTCTGCCAGGAGTGGCTGGACGGTGCCCGCGCCAAGCTCGACGCCGTGGTCGCGGCCGGCGACGAGGACTGAGCCGCTACTTCGCCCGCTTCAGGGGCGCCGTGCTGAGCAGGTCGACCACCTGCTGCAGGTCGGCGGCCGGGGCCGAGCCGTAGACGAGCACCGTCAGGTCGCCGACCTCGGCGGCGTACCCGCTGTTGCCGCCCTCCTGCCAGCCGCTCCAGGTGGTGGCGACCGGCGAGGCGATCGTCGCGGGGACGTCGTACGACGCCGTGCTGGCGGCATTCGCGTCGACGTCCTGGTGGACCAGCGCTGCGATGTTGGCCTTGCGGGCGGTGCGGATGCCGATGAAGTCGGCGTCGGCGGTGTCGCCCTTGAGCAGATCGATCTCGAACCCGTCGTTGTCGTCGGGGACCCGCGCCTGGGTGGCGATGTAGCCCTCCGGCAGGGTCGACGGGTAGACCACGTCGAGCCTGCCCTGCTGGGCCGCGGTCACCGCCTCGCGGTAGTCGAGCGCCTGCGGCTTCGTGACCGTCGTGTGCCGGAACAGCCCCATGAACGCGAGGACCGCGACGACCGCGACGACGGTGGTGACCATCGCGACCACCAGCCCGAAGGCGGATCGCTGGTACTTGCCCGGCCGGCCGGTGTGCTCCGTCGTACTCATCGCCGACCATTGTCCATCCACGGTGGGTGCTGCCCGGCAGCGGATGCCCCAGAAGCCGTTAAGGTTCGCGGTATGGAAGCCCTCGCCGTCGAGCCGTCCAACCCCGACCGCAACCTGGCCCTGGAGCTCGTCCGGGTCACCGAGGCAGCCGCCATGGCCGCCGGCCGCTGGGTCGGCCGCGGTGACAAGAACGGCGCCGACGGCGTGGCCGTCGAGGCCATGCGCGTGATGATCTCCTCGGTCGCCATGAACGGCACCGTGGTCATCGGCGAGGGCGAGAAGGACGACGCCCCGATGCTCTACAACGGCGAGCAGGTCGGCGACGGCACCGGCCCCGAGTGCGACATCGCGGTGGACCCGATCGACGGCACCACGCTGACCGCCAAGGGCATGAACAACGCGATCGCCGTGCTGGCCGCCTCGCCGCGCGGCACCATGTACGACCCGTCGGCCGTCTTCTACATGGAGAAGCTCGTCACCGGCCCCGAGGCCGCCGACGTCGTCGACATCCGCTACCCGGTCGCCGAGAACATCCACCAGGTCGCCAAGGCCAAGGGGTCCAACCCCTCCGACGTCACCGTCGTGCTGCTCGACCGGCCGCGCCACAACCAGCTCGTCGACGACATCCGCGCCACCGGCGCGCGGATCAAGTTCATCACCGACGGCGACGTCGCCGGCGCCATCATGGCGGCGCGCGCCGACACCGGCGTCGACCTGCTCATGGGCATCGGCGGTACGCCGGAGGGCATCATCGCCGCCTGCGCGATGAAGGCCATCGGCGGCACCATCCAGGGCCGCCTCTGGCCCAAGGACGACGAGGAGCGGCAGAAGGCGCTGGACGCCGGCCACAACCTCGACCCCGACTTCGTGCTCGCCACCGACGACCTGGTCACCGGTGACGACAGCTTCTTCGTGGCGACCGGCATCACCGACGGCGAGCTGGTCAAGGGCGTCCGCTACCGGGGTGGTGGCGCGGTGACGCAGTCGCTGGTGATGCGGTCGCGGAGCGGGACGGTCCGGACGATCACCTCGGAGCACAAGCTGGTCAAGCTGCGGGCGTTCTCCGCGGTCAACTTCGACTAGTTGATGGCGCGAGCGCGTCGCTCGTTCCTCGCGCCGCGCTGCCGCGCGGCGTTGTCTGACGTAGCTGGCCCGGCTCTCGTGGCCGCAAGACAGCCGGCATCGGGGACGTGGTCAGGCGATCTGCTCGAGGTCCTCCGCCGCCACCCGGTTCGCCAGCAGCCCCTCCACCACCCGGTCCCCGACCCGCGGGTCGAACGCCATCCCGATGTGGGACGCGGTGACCTCGACGGCGGTGCCCTGCCGGTCGAGGCAGGCGCGCCAGTCGACGATGCCGTCGCGGCGCGAGTAGATGTTGGTCATCGCGACGCCAGGGCGCAGCCGCTCGCGGCTCTCGGTGAAGGACAGGTGCGCGCAGCGGCCGGACACGCAATCGGTCGACATGACCGGGATGCCCGCGGCGCTCAGCCGCAGCAGCAGCCGTACGCCGCCGGTCAGCAGCGCGTGGTGGGCGGCCGGCGCCTGCATCGGACTGCCCATGGTGACGATGCCCGAGACCAGGTCCGGGCGGCGTACGACGAGACCGCGGGCGATCATCCCGCCCAGCGAGTGCCCGACGATCTGCACCCGCTGCCCGCGCCGCTCGACGATCGACTCCAGCCGCGCCTCGACGAGGGCGGCGGCGTTGAGGGTGCAGCCGATGTTGGCGTGGATGGTCGACCGGTAGGTGCGGAAGCCCTCGCGCCGTAGCCGGTCCGAGAGCCCCCCGAGCGTCCAGTCGCCGGCCAGGAAGCCGGGCACGAGCAGCACCGGGTCGCCGTCACCGAGCGGCTCCGCGCGGCGCACCACCCCCGCACCTCGGCGTACGACGGCGCGACCCGCCTCCTCCACCAGGCTGGCCTCGTGGAGCAGGGCGCGCAGCGGCGGCGGGCTGAACCCGGCGGGCAGCAGGAACGGCGCGAGAGTGTGACTCACATCACCGATGTTACGTTGTTGACCCAACAACCATCGGCATATCAAGCATCTTCGGGTCACACTGGATCCGTGCAGACCGTCGAGACGTCCCCCGAGCTCCTCGCACCGCTGTCGGCCGACCTGGAGGTCTGCTACCAGACCTTCGGCGACCCGGCGGCCGACCCGCTGCTGCTGGTGATGGGCCTGGGCGGCCCGATGACCTGGTGGGACCCGGACCTCTGCGAGCGGCTGGCCCGGGCGGGCTTCTACGTCATCCGCTACGACAACCGCGACACCGGGCGCTCGAGCCGCGGCCGCGGCCGGGTGCGCCCGCACACCCTGATCCGCGCGTTCGTGGGCGGCGGCGCGCGGGCGGCGTACGGCCTCTCCGACCTCGCCGGCGACGCCTTCGGCCTCCTCGACCACCTCGGCATCCCCGCAGCGCACGTCGCCGGCGTGTCGATGGGCGGCATGATCGCCCAGACCATGGCGATCGAGCAGCCCGAGCGGGTGCTCAGCCTGACCAGCATCATGTCGACGACCGGCAGCCGCCGGGTCGGCGGCCCGCACCCCTCGCTCATCCCGCTGCTCCTCGCCCGCCGCGGCCCGAGCCGGGAGGCCTACCTCGACGCGGCGCAGAAGGTGTGGCGGATCATCGGCTCGCCCGGCTACCAGCAGACCGACGAGAAGCTGCGCAAGCGGGCCGGGGAGACCTACGACCGCGGCATCTCCCAGGAGGGTGTGATGCGCCAGATGCTCGCCGTCCTCACCCAGCCGGACCGCACCGCCCGCCTCGGCGAGCTCCGGATCCCGGTCACCGTCGTCCACGGTCTCGCGGACAAGATGGTGCACGTCTCCGGTGGTCGCGCCACCGCGGCGGCGGTCCCGGGCGCCGAGATCCTGCTCATCGCGGGCATGGGGCACGACCTGCCGGTCGAGCTGTTCGACACCTTCGTCGCCGCCATCTGCCGCACGGCCGACCGCGCGCACGCCTGACCGCGCCTGCTCCGGGCCTCCCGGGGAGCCGACCGAGCGTCGGTTACGGTGGGCGGGCCCGTCGATCGGCGGGCCTGCCGAGACCCGGAAGGGCGCACCGTGAGCAACCCCGACACCTCAGAGCCGAGGTCGCTGCTGCGCAGGTTGCGCCGCGGCGGCACGGACACGACGAGCGCGCCGGCCGCCCCCACGAAGGTCGCCAACGCCGGCAGCCCCGGCCGCCGGCCCGACCCCGCCCGGCACCTGATGCGCCGCATCGGCGACGCGATCCCGGGCGGACCGACCCGCCAGTTCACCGCCCTCAGCCTGCTGCAGCGCAACCTCGAGCAGGTGCCGCGCACCGACGGCCGGATCCAGATCCTCGACTTCGGCGCCGGGTCCGGCGACCGGCTGCCCGAGCTGCGCGAGATCATCGACGACCTCAGCTACACCGGCATCGACTTCTCCGTCCCCGTCAAGTCGCGGCACACCGGCGACGACGTCCGGTTCGTGGCGTACGACGGCACCCGGATGCCCTTCGAGGACGGCTCCTTCGACCTGTGCTTCTCCAAGCAGGTCCTCGAGCACGTCCGCCACCCCGACCAGGCGGTCGGCGAGATCGCGCGGGTGCTGCGCCCGGGCGGCGTGTTCGCGGGCTCGGTGAGCTTCCTGGAGCCGTACCACGCGGAGTCGATCTTCAACTGGACGCCCTACGGCCTGGTGACCGTCTTCCGCGACCACGGGTTCGGCGACATCGAGCTGCGGCCCGGGATCGACGGCGCGAGCATGGTGCTGCGCACCCTGTTCGGCCCGCCCGCCTTCGGCCGGTCGTTCCACACCGAGAGCGGCTTCAACCACCACATCGACGTCGAGAACCCCGGTGACGGCAACAAGCTGCGCAACGCGCGCAAGCTGGTCGTGACCGGCCACCTGTGCTTCTTCGCCGTCAAGGCGTAGCGGTCAGGCGGGTCGCAACCAGACCGCCGTGTCGCACGGCACGCCCTCGTCGGCGAGCGGCCCGCTGGCGACCAGGACCGCCGCACCGTCCGGGATCGGGACCGGGTCGGCCCCGAAGTTGACCAGCACCGCGGTGGTGCCGGCCTCGGTGGTGAGGGTCAGCGACAGCAGCTCCTCGCCCGTGTCGTCGGCCCAGGACAGCGTCGACCGCCCGAGCCCCCGCTCCCGGCGCACCCGCAGCAGCGTCCGGTAGAGCTCGAGGGTCGAGTCCGGGTCGCCGTCCTGGAGGTCGGGCGCGAGGGCGCCGTACTCCTCGGGCTGCGGGAGCCAGCTCGCCTCCCCCGGCCCGAAGCCGTACGACGGCGCACCGCTGTGCCACGGCACCGGAACCCGGCAGCCATCCCGGCCACGCTCGCGGTGCCCGGAGCGCTCGTAGGTCGGGTCCTGGCGCGCCTCGTCGGGCAGCCGGGTCGCGTCGGGCAGACCCAGCTCCTCGCCCTGGTAGAGGTACGCCGAGCCGGGCAGCGCCAGCATCAAGGTGGTCGCCGCGCGGGCCCGGCGCAGGCCGAGCGCCGCGTCCGGCTGCGGGTCGTCGGCACCGATGCCCGCGATCGAGACCGAGTCCGCGGGCGGGAAGCCGAGCCGGGTGGCGTGCCGCGGGACGTCGTGGTTGGAGAGCACCCACGTGGCGGGCGCACCGACGGCACCGGTCGAGGACAGCGACCGGTCGATCGCGGCCCGCTGCAGCGGCGCGCGCCACGGCGTCAGGAGGAAGTCGAAGTTGAACGTCTGGTGCATCTCGTCGGGGCGGACGTAGCGCGCCAGCCGCTCGTTGGGCGTCACCCAGGCCTCGGCGCAGAGGATCCGCTCGCCGTCGTACTCGTCGAGCAGGGTGCGCCAGCGCCGGTAGATGTCGTGGACGCCGTCGCGGTCCCACATCGGGAACGCGCGGGTCTCCACCTTCTGCACGTCCAGGGTCATGTCCTGGTCGGGCAGGCCGGGCTCCTTGACCAGCGCGTGCGCCACGTCGACGCGGAAGCCGTCGACGCCGCGGTCGAGCCAGAACCGGATGACCGACTCCATCTCCTCGCGGACCTCGGGGTTGGTCCAGTCCCAGTCGGGCTGGGAGGCGTCGAAGAGGTGGAGGTACCACTGCCCGTCCTCGACCCGCTCCCAGGCCGGCCCGCCGAACACGCTGGGCCAGTTGTTCGGCGGCTCGTCCCCGCCGGGGCCCTTGCCGTCGCGGAACAGGTAGCGGGCGCGCTCGCGGCTACCGGGCGGGCTGGCGAGGGCCGCCTGGAACCACGGGTGCTCCGAGGAGGAGTGGTTGGGGACCAGGTCGACGATGACGCGCAGCCCGAGCTCGTGGGCGCGACCGATCATCACGTCGGCGTCGGCCAGCCTGCCGAACAGCGGGTCGACGTCGCGGTAGTCGGCGACGTCGTACCCGGCGTCGTTCTGGGGCGAGGTGTAGAAGGGCGAGAGCCAGATCGCGTCGACGCCGAGGTCGACCAGGTGCTCCAACCGGCTCGTGATGCCGGGCAGGTCGCCGACGCCGTCGCCGTCCCCGTCCGCCCAGCTGCGCGGGTAGACCTGGTAGATGACGGCGTCACGCCACCACTCGCTGTGCTGCTCCGAAGCCATGGCTCCACCCTGCCAGGGGCATGAGGGGCGCCCAAGACGCGGCCTGTTACGGCCTGTTACGGGGCGACGAGCTCCCGGATCCTGGCGTGCAGCCGGCGACCCTCGTCGGCGGTCAGCGCCACCTCGAGCTCGTCCAGCCAGGCACCGACCTCCTCGGGCCGCAGCTGCCGGTGCTCGGTCGGCCGGCCGGCCTGTCGGATCGTGACGGTCTGGTGGGTGAGGGTGACGTGGCGGTCGTCGACGTAGCGAGCCACCATGAGCCCCGACCGGAAGTGCGAGCCCGGGAAGGTGCTGGTGAAGTGATGGCCCTCGACGATGTCGGACGGGTGGACCGGGAGCAGGTCGATCGTGTGCAGCCGCTGCCACCCGCCGTCGCGCTCGCGGTGCAGCTCGAACCCGCCTACCTCCGGCGCGGCCACGACCCGGCTACGCCAGCCGTAGTGGTCGGCCTCGCGGGCGTCGTCGAGCGGAATCGGCCGGATGAGGCTCATCCCGAACCCCGGGTCGCACAGCCACCACCGCTCGCCCAGGCGGACCCCGACGGTCAGGTGGGTACGGGCCGCGACCCCGGTCGGGCTGTCGACGCGGCCCAGCTGGCGGCGTACGTCGTACCCCAGCCGCTCCAGCACGGCCGCGAACAGCGAGCCGTGCTCGAAGCAGTAGCCCCCACGGCCGCGCCCGAGGAACTTCTCCGCGATCGCGGGGAGGGAGACGCCGGGGTGCTGGTCCAGCAGCACGTCGATGTTGTCGAAGGTGAACGTGCGCACGTGCGCCTCGTGCAGCTCGCCGAGCGCGATCACGCTCGGCTCCTTCGGCTCGACGCCGACCCGGGCGAGGTACGCCCCCAGGTCCAGGTCGGCCACCTGCCACTCGTCCAGCACGCGCTCACTCTAGGACGCGCCTGTCGGTGAGGGATGGCACGCTGGCGCCATGCCCGACGAGCAGTCATCGCTCCCCGGTCGCCTCGGCGGTACGCCGGAGCGGCCGGCCCGCTTCTTCGCCGACGCCGCCGAGTTCCGCGCCTGGCTGGAGCGCTGCCACGCCACCGAGACCGAGCTCTGGATGGGGCTGCGCAAGAAGCACGTCGCCGACCGCGGTCTGACCTGGGAGGACGCCGTCCCCGAGGCGCTGTGCTGGGGCTGGATCGACTCCAGGATCGAGCGCATCGACGAGGACGCGATCCGCCAGCGCTGGACCCCGCGCAAGCCCACCAGCAACTGGTCCCAGGTCAACCTCGCCCTGTTCGACCGGCTCCGCGCCGAGGGCCGCATCCAGCCGCCGGGCCTGGCGATCTGGGAGGTCCGACGGCCGTCGACGATCCACGCCTACGAGAAGGCCGAGAAGCCCGAGCTCCCCGTGGAGTACGCCGAGCGGCTGGCCGCCGACCCGGCCGCCAGCGCGTTCTGGGCGATCGCCACGCCGTCGTACCGGCACCTGTGCGCGAACTGGGTGATCACGGCCAAGCAGGAGGCCACCCGCGAGAAGCGGATGCAGCAGCTGCTCGACGACTGCGCCGCCGGCCGCATGATCCCCAGCCAGCGCTACGGCAAGGAGCCGGCGTGGGTCGCACGGGCGGCGGCCGCCGCAGCCGCGGCCGCCTCCGGCGACTAGCGCTGAAGCGGGGTCGGCTCGTCGAGCCGCTCCAGCTTGTGCGGGTTGCGCATCGTGAAGATCCGGCTGATCCGGCCGTCCTCGATCTGGACGCTGATCGCGGTCATCCCGAACGCGCCCAGGTCGAGCCGGGCTGCGGGAGCCCCGTTGATCCAGATCGTCTCGACGGTCGCGTCGGGCACGATCCTCGGGAAGTTCTTCAGGAACGCCACCACCCGCTTGGCGCCCTCGATCGGGACCCGCGAGGCCGTCGCGAAGCCGCCGCCGTCGGCGATCACCACGACGTCGGGCGCGAGCACGTCCATCAGGCCCTGCACGTCGCCCGTGGTCACCGCGCGGAGGAACCGCTCGACGACGGCCCGCTGCTCGCCCCTGTCGACGTTGACCCGGGGCCGCCGCGCCTCGACGTGCGACCGCGCGCGGTGCGCCACCTGCCGCACGGCCGCCGCCGACTTGTCGACGGCGGCAGCGATCTCGTCGTAGGGCAGGTCGAAGACCTCGCGCAGCACGAACACGGCGCGCTCGGTGGGCGTGAGGGTCTCCAGGACGGTGAGCATCGCGATGGAGACGCTCTCGGCCAGCTCGACGTCCTCGGCGACGTCGGGGGTGGTCAGCAGCGGCTCGGGGAGCCACTCGCCGACGTACTCCTCGCGCCGTCGCGCCATCGTGCGCAGCCGGTTGAGCGCCTGCCGGGTCGCGATCCGCACCAGGTAGGCGCGCGGGTCGCGCACCTCGGCCCGCGCGCCCTCGTCGAGGCCCGCCCACCGCAGCCAGGTCTCCTGGACGACGTCCTCCGCGTCGGCGGCGGAGCCGAGCATCTCGTAGGCGACGGTGAACAGCAGGCTGCGGTGGGTGATGAACGGGTCCTCGCTCATGGTCAGGACCCTACGACCGCCGGCTCGGCGAGCGGGGCGAGCCCGCAGGCGGCCGCGAAGCCCTCGGACTCGATGCCGAGCGCGACGTTGCCGCGGGTGGTGAGGTTCGCGAAGCCGATCACGTTGGTCAGCTCCACGACGGCGGCCGGACCGAGCTGACGGGTGAGGCTCTCGACCATGGCGTCGGTGACCTCGACGGGCGTGGCGCTCATCGCCTCGGCGTACTCCAGCACCTCCCGCTCCAGCGGGCTGAAGACCGTGGACACCCGCCAGCGCGGGATCTCGCGGGCCTTGGCGAGGTCCAGGCCCTTGTCCTTGGCCATGAAGTAGTTGAAGTCCAGGCACCAGGTGCAGCCGATGTAGGACGCCACCGCCATGTGCGCGAAGGACTTCAGGCTCTCCTCGCAGCGGTCCCACTTCTGCACCTTCTGGCCGAAGCCCATGCTCGCCTTGAGCACCGGGACGTTGTGCCACATCACGCCGAGCGACTCCGGCACGTGGCCGAACATCCTGGCGGCGAACCGCTTGACGAGGGCGCCGTACAGACCGTCGATCTCGGTCGCGGGGATGCGGGTGGTCATGACTTCCTCCTGTTGGGGGTAACGGTCGTTGTCGGCATGGAGACACCGCCCGGAACCCTCGTGTGACATCCTGACGACATCTCCACGTCCACCCCTCCCTCGGGATTCGGAGTCCCCTCCCATGAAAACGCGTTTCCTGCTCCCCCTCCTCCTCCTTCTCGGCGTCTCGCTGAGCCTCGTCGCGGTTCCCTCGTCGGCACAGGCGGCCACCAAGCTCTGGGCCTACCAGGCCAGCGCGGGCGCCACGTACGTCCGGCTGGGTGACGGCACGGTCAGCTCCGACCTCACCGCCGCCAGCACGATCACCGGCGGCCCGAACGGCTCGCGGCGCTCCAACAGCACCGCGGCGGTCAACATCGCCGGCGGCGCGGTCAAGACCGGCGCCGTGCAGACCAGCACGGTCGCGACCAAGACCGAGACCACGACGTCGCTGCACTCCTGGGCGCGCACGGCCAACGTCGACGTGCTGTCCGGGCTGATCCACATCGACGCCGTGACCACGAACATGTACACGACAGGTACGACGTCGGGCACGATCACGACCTCGGCCAACACCCAGTTCGCGGGCATCCACATCGCCGGCGTGAAGCTGCCGCTGAACATCCCGAAGAACTACCAGGTCACCATCCCGGGCGTCGCGAACGTCCAGATGAACTGGAGCCAGAGCACCCACGACGGCTCCGGCTCGGCGAACATCGGCTGGGCGCTCAGCCTGACCCTGCTCGAGCCCCGTCAGGGCATGCCCGCCAACGTGACGATCCTGCTCAACCCGGAGACCCAGTTCCTGAGCAACACCGTCCCGTCGCCGGGCGCGGTGCTCTACGGCATGGCCTACGGCACGCAGGCCAAGGTCGCCGCGGGTGACCTCGCCCGGATCGAGAGCGGCCCCACCGCCTTCATCGGCACGCCGTTCGACAGCAGCCACAACAAGACGCTGCTGCGCACCACCGCGACCGTCAACGTCCCCGGCGTGCTCACCACGGGCGCCGTGACCACGACGAGCACCTCCGACAAGGACACGCTCGGCAACGCCTACATCCGCAACACCAGCCAGGTGGCGGGGCTGAACCTGCTCGGCGGTCTGGTCAAGGCGACCGCGATCAAGGTCGTCGCGTACGGGCGGATGCAGGACGGGGTCTGGACCCGGAGCCTGAAGATGACGACGGTGAACCTCGTCGTCGCCGGTCACGCCATCCCGATCAACGTCGGCCCGAACACGACGATCAACGTCGCCGGGTTGGGCAAGGTCGTGCTCAACGCACGCACCAGCAACCCGACGACGCACAGCAACGAGATCGCCGCGGTCCGGATCACCCTGGGCACGCCCAAGGGCAACCTTCCGGTCGGTGCGGTCATCGAGCTGGCGGTCGCCGCGACGCAGATCAGCTGAACCACCCGACGAGGGCCCGGCCGCCGATGGGCGGCCGGGCCCTCGCGCGTCCGTGGGGATATCCTGCGAGCCGTGGCTGACGCAGAGTTCCGGTACTCCGACCTCCTCCCGACCTCGCACGACGAGACGCCGTACCGGCTGATCACCACCGAGGGCGTCGAGACCGTCGAGGGCCCCGACGGACGGACCTTCCTCAAGGTCGCCCCCGAGGCGATCCAGCAGCTCACGGCCGAGGCGATGCATGACATCAGCCACTACCTGCGCCCCGCGCACCTCCAGCAGCTGCGCAAGATCATCGACGACCCCGAGGCGTCCGGGAACGACCGCTTCGTCGCGCTCGACCTGCTCAAGAACGTCAACATCAGTGCCGGCGGCGTGCTGCCGATGTGCCAGGACACCGGCACCGCGATCGTGATGGGCAAGAAGTCCGAGGGCGTGCTCACCGGCAGCGACGACGCGGAGTGGATCTCGCGCGGCGTCTACGACGCCTACACCAGGCTCAACCTGCGCTACAGCCAGCTCGCGCCGCTGACCATGTACGACGAGAAGAACACCGGCTCCAACCTGCCGGCGCAGATCGAGCTCTACTCCACCCCGGGCGGCGAGGGTAAGTCGCCCGAGTACAAGTTCCTCTTCATGGCCAAGGGCGGCGGCTCGGCCAACAAGTCCTTCCTGTTCCAGGAGACGAAGGCGATCCTCAACCCGAAGCGGCTGTTGGAGTTCCTCGACGAGAAGATCCGCTCCCTCGGCACGGCCGCCTGCCCGCCGTACCACCTCGCCGTGGTGATCGGTGGCACGAGCGCGGAGTTCGCGCTGAAGACCGCGAAGTACGCCTCCGCGCACTACCTCGACAACCTCCCCACCTCCGGGTCGATGGACGCGCACGGCTTCCGCGACGTGGAGCTGGAGGAGGAGGTCTTCAAGCTGACCCAGTCCTTCGGCATCGGCGCGCAGTTCGGCGGCAAGTACTTCTGCCACGACGTCCGTGTCGTCCGGCTCCCGCGCCACGGCGCCTCCTGCCCGGTCGCGATCGCCGTCTCCTGCTCGGCCGACCGGCAGGCGCTCGGCAAGATCACCAGCGAGGGCGTCTTCCTCGAGCAGCTCGAGACCGACCCGGCGCAGTACATGCCCGACGCCGGTGTCGCCGAGGACATCTCCGGCGGCGAGGTCGTCAAGGTCGACCTCAACCGGCCGATGGGCGAGATCCTGGCCCAGCTCTCGTCGTACCCCGTCAAGACCCGGCTCTCCCTCACCGGCCCGCTCGTGGTGGCGCGCGACATCGCGCACGCCAAGATCCAGGAGCGGCTCAACGCGGGCGAGGGCATGCCGCAGTACCTGAAGGACCACCCCGTCTACTACGCCGGCCCGGCGAAGACCCCGGCCGGGATGGCCTCCGGATCCTTCGGCCCCACCACGGCCGGCCGGATGGACTCCTACGTCAAGGCCTTCCAGGCCGAGGGCGGCTCGATGGTGATGCTCGCCAAGGGCAACCGCTCCAAGCAGGTCACCGAGGCGTGCAACGAGTACGGCGGCTTCTACCTCGGCTCCATCGGCGGCCCCGCCGCGCGGCTCGCGCAGGACTGCATCAAGAGCCAGGAGGTCATCGAGTACCCCGAGCTCGGCATGGAGGCCGTGTGGAAGATCGAGGTCGAGGACTTCCCCGCCTTCATCGTGGTCGACGACAAGGGCAACGACTTCTTCGCCGACCCCGGCGGCTCGGTGACCGTCCCGATCACCGGGATCCGGGTGCGGTCCGCGGAGTAGCGGGCCCGTTCGGTGCGACGCGTCCGCCAGGTCGGCGGCTACTACCTGGCCGGGTGCGTGCTCGTCGCACTGATCCTCGTGGTCGTCGCCCTGGTCGGGCTCGCGTTCTCCCCGGACATGCGCGACCAACTGCTGCTGCGCCAGCACGAGGTGACCGCCACGGTCGGCACCGGCACGGCGCCGGGCCAGTGCGGCCGGATCGGAGGGCCGGCGGCAGAGGTCGACTGGACCGAGCACGGCGTACGCCGTACCGGCTGGCTGTCCTACTGCGCGCGCACCCGCCCCCGGCCCGGCGACTCGGTCCGGGTCGCCGTCACGCCCTCCTCGAAGTGGGCCCACTACCCCGGCCACGGTTCGATCTACCTGACCGGGCTCCAGGCGATCCTGTTCGGCGGCGCGCTCCTCGCCGTGCTCGGCCTGATCGCCTCGCTCCTCCCGGGCCGCGCCCGCTGACCCGGGCGGTTCCGAGGTCGCGGGGCAGGCGCGCGCGGATCCCGGTTCACCCACGGAGCGGCCCGAGGGCGTCGTACGATCCTCGCGCGGTGCCGACGCGGCGCCGGTCAGGGGGATCCCAATGCGTCGACTGCTCGCCGCCGCGCTCATCGCCGGCCCGCTCACCGTCCTCGGCGTCGCGCCCGCGCACGCCGTACCGGCGGCACCCACGTTCTCCAACCTCGACGCATCGACGCCCGGGCACGTCACCGGCACGGTGACGAGCGACCAGCCGTACGTGTTCGTGCGGATGGACAACGACACCGCCACGTCGATGGTGACCCTAGCGGGCGGCACCGGGTCGTTCGACCTCGAGACCTGGGGATACGGCTCGGGCAGCGGGACCACCGATGTCCAGGCCGCCGCCTGCCCCACCGCGACCGCCGACGGCTCGTGCTCGTCGCTCGCCACCAGCGCCGCCTTCACCCCGACCGACGTCACGCCCCAGGTCACCTGGTTCGACGACGGCACGATCGGCCCCGGTCAGGGCGACCCCAGCATCACCGTCAGCGACACTGGCGGCGGCGACCTCCACGCGATCTTCGTGAGCGACGGCCAGCGCTTCGACACGGTCGTCGCGCACAACGGGACGACGGTCCTGCCCGCCGACGCCGATGGCTCCGGCTACGTCCGCATCACGCGGTGCCGAAGCGGCAGCCCCTTCGTCTGCAACGACCTGGGCTTCACCGCGCCGCTCGAGCACGACCTCGCTGTACGCCGGACCGCGAGCGCCGTCTGGCTGCGCGATGTCGGCGTGGCGACCGCGGCCGCGCCCGACCCGGTCTACACGGTCGACCCCACCCCCTCGACGGCCGAGGCTTCCTACACGCTGTCGTGGCACCTGGAGACCGGCTCCCCCGCAACCCAGGTCGGCGGCGGTGGCACGGCCACCGGATCGCTCACCGCGGGCACGCCTATCGCCGTCACGCTCGACACCACGGACGTCCCCGACGGCGACTACACCGTCGTCGGGACCCTGACGCTCCACGACCCCGACTTCGGCACGTACACCGACGTCCCGGTCGAGGGCGGCTCCCTCCGGGTCGACAAGACCGGCCCGACCATCGACCCGGGCTCGCTGCACGTGACGCACACCTACGTCCGCCCCGAGAGCGGCGCCGGCGATGACCTGGTCACGATCACCGCCACCGGCGCGAACGCCGAGGACGGCGACACCTGGACGGTGCTCGGCCCGACGGGTCAGCTGGTGCGCTCGTTCCTCCCCGGCATCGTCACTCCTGGCCAGTCCTGGGAGGCGCAGTTCGACGGCCGCGACGAGGACGGGGTCCCGCTCCCCTCGGGCGGCTACACCGTGCAGCTGAGCGACGCGAACGGGAACCTCGGCCCGACCCTCAAGGTGCAGGTCCAGCGACTCGCCGCCAGGACCTTCACGAAGACGGTCACCGCGAAGGCCTCCAAGGTCGACCAGTACGTCGGCCGCTGCTCCCGGCTCGCGTCACCCTCCTCGCACGGGTGGGCCGGCTCGCTCGGCTACTTCGCGAACACCCGGTGCCGCTCGACCACGGGCGTCGACAGCACGGTCGCGACCGAGCACTCCGTCAGGCTGCCGGCCGCGGCGACGTACCGGGACGTGCAGATCAGCGCCTACGGCGGTGCCGCGAAGGGCTTCGGCCGCTCGGTGGCGGTGATGTACTACGAGGACCCGTCGCGCAACAACAAGGTGGCCAAGACGATCCTCGGTGCGAGGGCCGGCACCTGGGCCGGACCGCGCAAGGCCGCGTCGACGATGGTGAAGAGGATCGGCAGCGCCCGGTACGTCTTCTGGACCGCGGGCACCGCAGCGCGGCAGCACTACGACGTGAAGGGCTTCACCGTGACGGTCCGCTACCAGATCTGGCAGTGAGGCCCGCGCAGTCCGACGGAGCCCGCGTCACGCTTCGCTGGGCCGCATCTTCGCCAGCCGCGCCCGCAGCGCGGCGGTCCGGTGCGCGTTGCCGCGCAGCTCGACGAAGGCCGCGCCGTAGGTCCACAGCAGGGCGTCGTCGAGGCGGCGTACGGCGCCGGGCGGGTAGCGGTAGTCCATCCGCTCGGCCAGGGCCTCCGCGTCGACCGAGCGCAGCGTCTCCCCCAGCTCGGCCAGCGAGGTGATGCCCAGCTCGAGGACCAGGCCGGCCATCCAGGCGTAGTGGTCGGTGCGCGACCAGCCGGCGTCGGCGTACTGCCCGGCGAGGAAGGCGGCCAGCTCGCGCGGGCTGATCCGCGGGTCGTCGTCCTCGGTCTCCGGGGCCGCGGTGGAGAGCGGCTCGCGCAGCCGGTCGCGGATCGTGGAGAACTCCCGGTCCGCCAGCTCCAGCAGCCCCGCCGCGAGCGTGAACCGGCGGTCGAAGTCGGGGATGTGGGCGTCGGGGATGGTGCCCTTGTAGCGGATGTCGTGCTCGAACTCGGCCCACGCGTGCTGCAGCACGGTGCGGATCTGCACCTGCGCGTGCAGGTCGCGCAGGGTCTCGTAGCCGGCCCCGCCACCGTCGGGCTCCACGCCGATCAGCAGGTGCCGGCTGGCGTAGCCGAAGCGACCCTCGCTGGCCGTCTCCTGCCCCATGTCCCGGTCGTCGAGCACCACGAAGGCCTGGCCGAGCAGCTCGGCCACCGCCTGCACGTCGCTGTGCACGTAGGTGATGACCCGGGTGCCGATCTGATCGGTGATCTCGCGCAACGGGTCGGTGTAGAGCGGGCGGCCCTCGACGGTGCGCACGGCCTTGCCGGCGAAGGACGTGACCGTCTTCGCCCGCCCCGTCACGGTCAGGTAGTTGATGCCCGCGTCGTCGAGGATCGAGGTGACCAGCTGGACGTAGAGGTCGGTGCCACGCTGCACCTCCGGGAAGCGCTCGGCGTACGCCCGCACGGCCGCGCCGGCGTCACCCGCGGCCGCCGCCGCGGCGCGCTTGGCCCGGGGTGTCGGCCGCAGGTCCTCGGGGAGGGTCGGGGTGACGATGTAGCCGGTCTCGAAGTCGCCGTACGTCGTCGTGGCGTCCGGCCGCCGATCGGCGAACAGCCCGATGTAGGCGCACAGCACCGCGTCCACCTGGTCCTCGACCACGCGCAGCTCGCTCTTGCGCCGCGCCTCCTGCACCGCGGTGTGCAGCGTGCTCCAGGCGGCGCCCGCGACGGCCAGCGGCGGGTCGGCGTGCGCGAGGCCCTCGATCAGCCCCATCAGCACGGTGAGCTCGGCCTGCAGCTGCTCGACCTTGCGGCCGGTCTTGTTCTTGTACTTCAGCGTGCGGCCGAGCCGGAACAGCGCGACCGTCGCGGGATGCGGGTAGACCTCGATCGCGCGGCGGCTGCGGCCCGAGCGGGGGTTCATGTCCAGCTTGAGCCGGGCCGCGATCCGGGCGCCGCGCGGCTGCTCGGCGAACTCCGGCTTCCCGGTGTTGGCGGGGTGCGCGCCGGCGTCGAAGCGGGCGAAGTCGCGGTTGAGCGCGGTCTCGCAGGCCCGCGCGCCGGTCGGGTTCGTGACGACGAGCGGTGCGTCGAGGGCGACCAGGCAGTCGCCGTCGACGTACGGCGCCAGGGCCGCGGCGATCTCGTCGTCGGTCGTGACGGCCGAGACGTGCACCAGGCGGCCCTCCTCGTCGACGACGGCGAGCCCGGTGGGCCGACGCTCGCCCCAGGCGAGGTCCACTCCGACGTAGTGCATGCGGTCAGCCTGCCCTACCCGGCTGCCTCCTCACCCCTCCTGTCCTGCGAGTCGACCGGCTAACGTCGGGAGGGTGACGAAGCAGGAGTTCCGCGTCGAGCACGACTCGATGGGCGAGGTCGAGGTCCCGGCAGACGCGCTGTGGAAGGCGCAGACCCAGCGGGCGGTGGAGAACTTCCCGATCAGCGGTACGCCGATCGAGCCGGCCCTCATCCACGCCCTCGGCGAGGTGAAGGCGGCCGCCGCGGTGGCCAACGGCGAGCTCGGGGTGCTCACCGGCGAGCAGGCGTCGGCGATCGAGAGCGCCGCACGCGAGGTGGCGGCCAGCCAGCACGACGACCAGTTCCCCATCGACGTGTTCCAGACCGGGTCCGGCACCAGCTCCAACATGAACGCCAACGAGGTCATCGCCTCGCTGGCGGCGCGCGACGGCCTCGAGGTCCACCCCAACGACCACGTCAACGCGAGCCAGTCCAGCAACGACACCTTCCCCACCGCCATCCACGTCGCCGCCACGCTGTCGGTGATGCGCGACCTGCTGCCCGCGCTGGACGTCCTCGCGACCTCGCTCGAGGCCAAGGCCGAGGAGTTCGCCGGCGTGGTGAAGTCGGGGCGCACGCACCTGATGGACGCGACGCCGGTGATGCTCGGGCAGGAGTTCGGCGGGTACGCCGCGACGGTCCACTTCGCAGGCGAGCGGCTGATCGACGTACTGCACCGGGTGCGGGAGCTCCCGCTGGGCGGCACCGCCGTCGGCACCGGCATCAACACCCCCGCCGGCTTCGCGCAGGCCGCGATCGAGGCCCTCAACAGCGCCACCGGCCAGGACTTCACCGAGGCGCGCAACCACTTCGAGGCGCAGGGCACCCGCGACTCGCTGGTCGAGCTGTCCGGCGTGCTGAGGACGTACGCCGTCGGCCTGACCAAGATCTGCAACGACCTGCGCTGGATGGGGTCGGGCCCCACGACCGGGTTGGCGGAGATCCACCTGCCCGACCTGCAGCCGGGCTCGAGCATCATGCCCGGCAAGGTGAACCCGGTCCTTCCCGAGGCCACCCTGATGGTGTGCATGCAGGTCATCGGCAACGACGCGACCGTCGCGATGGCGGGCGCGAGCGGGGCGTTCGAGCTGAACGTGGCGATGCCGGTGCTGGCGCGCAACGTGCTGGAGTCGGTGCGGCTGCTCGCCGCGGCCAGCCGCACGCTCGCGACCCGCTGCATCGACGGCATCACCGCCGACCCCGCCCGGCTGCGCCGCTACGCCGAGAGCTCGCCGTCGGTGGTGACCCCGCTGAACCGGGTGATCGGCTACGAGGCCGCGGCGAAGATCGCGAAGAAAGCGCTCGCCGACGGCGCCACGATCCGGGAGACCGTCCTCGCGCTGGGGTACGTCGAGCGCGGCGAGCTCAGCCTGGAGCAGCTGGACGCCGCGCTCGACGTGGAGTCGATGACCCGCCCGAGCTAGACCCTCTTGCTCCGGCCGGTGGCGAGGGCGGCGCCCATCACCGCCAGCGCGGCCACCACGATCTGCCAGAGGTGACGGATCCAGTCGACGCCGTTGGTGGAGTTGTCCCAGGTGGCGGCGTGGCCGTCGAAGGGCTTGTTGTTGTGCCCGAACAGGCCCCAGTAGACGAAGCTGCCGACGAGCATGCCGATGACACCGCAGACCACGGTGAGCCACAGCGGGATGTTGTCGCGGTCGCCGGGAGCGACCGCCTTGCCGAGCAGGCCGATGATCAGGCCGCCCACGAGGGTCACGATGATGGTCCAGAGAAGTTCCATGATGCATCCCCTTCCGAGCGGACGCGGGTGCGTCCGAGGTCTCCCACATCCTTACCCGACCAGCGCGGATGCGATGCTCCGGTGCCGCGTACGGCGTGTCGCGCCGCCCCGGCAGAATGCACCTGTGAGCGACCTGCTGCCCGACGCCGCCGACTCCGAGCACGCCTTCACCGTCGACGGCACGACGCTGCGGACCGCCGACCTCCTGGCCGCGGCGGCCGCGGCCGCGCAGGAGCTCGACGGCGTCGACCGGGTCGCCGTGAACGCCACCGCGACGATGGAGACCGTGATCGCGGTCGTGGCCGCGGTGCTGTCCGGCACGACGGTGGTCCTGGTCCCGCCGGACTCCGGCGCCGCGGAGCTGCGTCACGTGCTCGACGACTCCCGGCCGCAGGCCTGGCTCGGCGCGCCCCCGCCGGAGACCGGCCTGCCGCACCTGCCCGCCCGCGTCGGCGCGCGGGCGCCGTACGCACCCGGGGCCGTGGACCCCGACCACATCGCGTTCGTGCTCTACACCTCGGGCACCACCGGGCTACCCAAGGGCGTGCTGCTGCCGCGCCGCTCGATCCTGGCCTGCCTCGACGGCCTCGCCGAGGCATGGGCCTGGACGCCCCGTGACGTGCTCGCGCACGGGCTGCCGCTGTTCCACGTGCACGGGCTGATCCTCGGCGTCCTCGGCCCGCTGCACGTCGGCGGCGGGCTGATCCACACCGGCCGCCCCACCCCCGAGAGGTACGCCGACGCGGCCCGCGCGGGCGCGACGATGTTCTTCGGGGTCCCCACGGTCTGGAGCCGGATCGCGGAGGAGCCTGAGCACGCGGCGGCCCTGCGCGACGCCCGGCTGCTGGTCTCCGGCAGCGCGCCGCTGCCGGTCCCGGTCCTGGCGCGGGTCGAGGAGCTCACCGGCCACCGGATCGTCGAGCGCTACGGCATGAGCGAGACCCTGATCACCGTGGCCACCCGTGCCGACGGCGTGGCCCGTGCCGGCTGGGTGGGCGTCCCGATCGCCGGCGTGGAGACGCGCCTGCGCGACGACGAGGACCGGCCCGTCCCCGCCGACGGGGAGTCGATCGGCCAGCTGCAGGTCCGCGGCACCGGCACCTCCCTGTTCGCCGGCTACCTCAACCGGCCCGACGCCACGGCCGCCGCCTGGACCGAGGACGGCTGGATCCGGACCGGCGACGTGGCCGTGATCGACCCGGAGGGGGTGCACCGGATCGTGGGGCGCGCCTCCGTCGACCTGATCAAGTCGGGCGGCTTCCGGATCGGCGCCGGCGAGATCGAGTCGACCCTGCTCGGCCACCCCGCCGTCGCCGAGTGCGCCGTCATCGGCCCGCCGGACGAGGACCTGGGCCAGCGGATCGTGGCCTGCGTCGTGCTGCGCGAGGGGTACGCCGCCGCCGACGACCTGGCCGCGGAGCTCACGGCGTACGTCGGCGCGGAGCTGTCGGCCCACAAGCGGCCCCGCGAGGTCCGCTTCCTCGCCTCACTCCCCCGCAACGAGCTCGGGAAGGTGCAGAAGACCCGCCTGTCGTTGGTTGAGTAGGAGCGAGCGCCAGCGAGCGACGTATCGAAACCAACGACCGCGCCGCGGGGCCTCGCCTAATACCAGCCCGTGGCTTGCGAGTGGCCCCAGGCGCCGCAGGGGCTGCCGTAGCGGTCCTGGATGTAGCCCAGGCCCCACTTGATCTGGGTGACCGGGTTGTCCTGCCAGTCGGAGCCGGCGGAGGCCATCTTCGAGCCGGGCAGGGACTGCGGGATGCCGTAGGCGCCCGAGGGGTTGGCGGCGTGCACGTTCCAGCCGCTCTCCCGGTTCCACAGCGACTCCAGGCAGCCGTACTGGTCGCTGCTGAAGCCGAACTCGGGCAGCAGCGCCTTGGCGATGTCGTGCGGGTCGGACTGCGAGAGAGTGCGCGACTGGGTGATCGCGGCCGGCTGGTCGTCGACGACCGCGGCCAGCTTCGAGGGGTCCGCGGCCGGGCGGGCGTCGCCGCGCGACAGCTCCGGAGCCCGTACGACGGGCGTGGCGACCGTCGTCGCGGTGGTGCTCAGCGCCGAGCCGTCGGCGACCAGCGACCCGCTGAGGTCGGCCGCGCCGTGCGCACCGGCGTCCTTGCCGAGCATCCCCGCACCGACCGAGACACCGGTGACGGCGAGGGCCACCGACGACAGCACGACGGTGTTGCGGGCGGCTCGCTTGGGAGCTTCGGCCAGGTGTGCATGCCGAGGGGCTCCGCGGTGCTTGGGCGCGGGGCGGCTGGAGTTCGACAAATGCTCAGTTCCTGGCTGGGCGACACGACACATCGCCGGTCCGAGTTGGGCCGGCATCGCAGCCGGCGCCCTGGCGATCGCACCACCCTGCCTGACGGGTGGATGCGTTGCAAATCACCGCGGCCGGTGTGTCCGCATCACGGGCGGACACACCGGCCGGAGTTGTCACGCCCGTCATACCTGGCTGAGGTTCTCCAGCATCTCGGTGACAAGGGCCGCGATCGGGGACCGCTCGGAGCGGGTCAGCGTGACGTGGGCGAAGAGCGGGTGGCCCTTGAGCTTCTCCACCACCGCGACGATGCCGTCGTGGCGGCCGACGCGCAGGTTGTCACGCTGGGCGACGTCGTGGGTGAGGACCACCTTGGAGTTGGCGCCGATCCGCGACAGCACGGTCAGCAGCACGTTGCGCTCCAGCGACTGGGCCTCGTCGACGATCACGAACGCGTCGTGCAGCGAGCGGCCGCGGATGTGGGTCAGCGGCAGGACCTCGAGCATCCCGCGGGCCATGATCTCCTCGACCACCTCGTTCGAGGTCAGCGCGCCGAGGGTGTCGAACACGGCCTGGCCCCACGGGCCCATCTTCTCCTCGGCGCTGCCGGGCAGGTAGCCGAGCTCCTGTCCGCCGACGGCGAAGAGCGGGCGGAAGATGACGACCTTCTTGTGCTGGCCGCGCTCCATGACCGCCTCGAGCCCGGCGCACAGCGCCATGGCGGACTTGCCGGTGCCGGCCCGGCCGCCGAGGGACACGATGCCGACCTCCGGGTCGAGCAGCATCTCCAGCGCGATCTTCTGCTCCGAGGAGCGGCCGTGGATGCCGAACGCCTCGCGGTCGCCGCGCACCAGGTGCACGTGCTTGTCGGGTCCGACCCGGCCGAGGGCGGTGCCGCGGTCGGAGAGCAGGACCAGGCCGGTGTGGCAGGGCAGGTCGCGGGCCGCCTCGAGGTCGAGCGTGCCGTCGTCGTACAGCTCGTCGATGTCGGCGGCCGCGACCTCGAGCTCGGTCATGCCGGTGTAGCCCGTGTCGGAGTCGGAGATCGCCTCGGCGCGGTACTCCTCGGCCGTCAGCCCGACCGCCGAGGCCTTGATCCGCAGCGGGAGGTCCTTGGAGACCAGGGTGACGTCGAAGCCCTCGTCGGCGAGGTTGCGCGCGACGGCGAGGATGCGGGTGTCGTTGTCACCGAGCCGGAAGCCGGACGGCAGCGTCGTCGCGTCGGTGTGGTTGAGCTCGACGCGCAGCGAGCCGCCCTCGTCGCCGATCGGCACGGCGGTGTCGAGCCGGCCGTGCTCGATGCGCAGCTCGTCGAGGATCCGCAGCGCCCCGCGGGCGAAGAACCCGAGCTCGGGGTGGTGCCGCTTGCCCTCGAGCTCGGTGATGACCACCACCGGCAGCACGACCTCGTGCTCGGCGAACCTGCGCAACGCCCCGGGGTCGGCCAGCAGGACGCTGGTGTCGAGGACGTAGGTACGCCGATCCTTGTCGGCCTTCGAACGAGCCTTGCGCGCTGTGGTCTGTGCCTTCGTGTTCGCCACGACTCACCTCACCGGACCGCACGCGCCCACCAGGGCCGCCCCGGCCCTATCCCTGGTAGACGGACCGGGCTGCTCTTCCGTGGATCAACACGTCGGGCCTCCCGATGGTGACCGGCTTCCCCACCGGTCATTGATCGTGAAACTACGCCGCCGCGGTGACCAACCCGTGCGACACGCCCGTCCTCGTGGGTGAACTTCGTGTGTCGGCGTCACACACGCCGGTAGGCGAGGTCGGTGATCGTCCGCTCGGCGCGGATGCCCTTGCGCTCGAACTTGGTGAGCGGCCGCTCGGCCCACCGCTCGGTCACCCCGCCCTCCAGCAGCGGCTCGGCGTCGAGGACCTCGACCATCTGCTCGGCGTACTCGGCCCAGTCGGTGGCCAGCCGCCAGGTCGCACCCGGCGCGAGGCGCGAGGCGATCAGGGACGCGTGCGGCGGCGTGACCAGGCGCCGCTTGTGGTGGCGCTTCTTGTGCCAGGGGTCCGGGAAGAAGGTCCACAGCTCGGCGACGCTGTCGGGAGCGATCAGGGTCTCGAACAGCCAGACCGCGTCGACGCTGCAGAAGCGCACGTTGGTCACGCCGGCCTTGCCGACCCGGCCCAGCCCCTCGGCGACGCCCGGGCGCCACACCTCGAGCGCGAGCACGTTCATGTCCGGCCGGCTCGCGGCCAGGGCCGCCGTCGCCTCGCCGATGCCGCCGCCGATCTCGACCGCGAGCGGCGCCTCGCGCCCGAACGCGCCGGCCAGGGAGAATCCCGGCTCGTCGACCGCCTCGTCGGGGATGACGAACGCGTCGGCGTACGCCGTCCAGGCGGCCTCCTGGGTGGCGCTGAACCGGCTGCCGCGCCGCGAGTAGGTGAGGATCTCGCGGACCGGGCGGCCGTCCTCGGTGAGCTTGTGGTGCGGGCGGGCCGGCGGGAGTTGGTGGTTCATGACCGGCCGATCCTAGGCCGGGAGACGGCTCAGACGGGCATCTCCAGCTCGCGCTGGTGGCCTGCGGCCAGGTGCGCGAGGGCGTCGCGGTCCACGACGTACGCCGGGACCGACGCGACCCGCACCCGGGTGGCCGCGGTCAGGGTCGCCGTGCGGCGGCTGCCCTCGAGGATCGCCCGCTCCCCCAGCACCGCGCCGGGGCCGAGCTCGACGAGCTGCCGGTCGCCGACCGACACCCCGACGACCCCGTCGAGCAGCAGCATCAGCTCGTCACCGGGGTCGCCCTCGCGGGTCAGCACCTCGCCCTCGGCCAGGTCGCGGACCTGCGGCCTCACGTCGCCGCCCATGATCAGCCGCGACAGCTCGCGCTCCAGGGCGGTCTCGGCGGCGGTGACCATCGCGGGCGTGCTGGTGTCGCCCCACGGGGTATGGGTCCAGGACGGCTGCGAGGTCCAGGCCGGCCAGTCGGCGACGCCGGTCTTGAGCGCGAGGTCGCCCGCGTCGTCGTACACCCAGTGCCGGGGGAAGGGGCTGGCGCTGGTGAGGGCGAAGTCCGACGTACCGTCGCAGCGGAGGGTGAGCTCCAGGGTGCTCCACACGATCGGCGAGCGCATCCGGAGGTACGGCGGGCGGCTGGTCTTGCGCGGCAGCGGGCACGCGGTGCGGCCGCCGGTGGTTTGGGTGAAGGTCACGAAGCCGTCGCCCACGACGGGGTCGGGGCGCAGGTCCGGCATCGTGACGCCGGCGAACGTGGCGTCGAGGCCGGCCACCCGGACGGTCGTGGCGCCCATGATCACGCCACCGGTCTGACCGCAGCGGACCACCCGGTCGCCGTCGAACTCGACCCAGGCGTGCAGCCGGTTCGCGAACCGGAACCCGTCGGCGTCGCGCAGCGCGAAGATGTCCTCGATGTGGTCCGGCGGTGGCGCGTCGTAGTGGCTGACGCCCGAGGTGAACCCGAGCTTCAGCGCACCGGAGACGCTCTCGGACGGGATCCAGGACAGCGAGGTGACGGTCGATTCGGTGATCATGTGCCCACGGTCCGCCTCCGGGGCCCGCCCCCGCGAGAGGGCCATCCGGCCAACGCAGGGGGGTGCTGGCACCCCCATGGATCGTGGTCCTGACCGGATGGTCCCGGGTCGCCGGGACCGGTTGCATGGGGACATGCCCATCACCGTCCTGCTCGCCGACGACAACCTGATCGTCCGCGAAGGCGTGCGTGCGCTGCTGGCTCGGGACGCGGCGATCGATGTCGTGGCCGTCGCCGGCGACTACGACGAGCTGGTCAACCGTGCGGTCGAGCATGCACCGCAGGTCGTGGTCACCGACATCCGGATGCCACCGACCTTCCAGGACGAGGGCATCGAGGGCGCCCGGGAGGTACGCCGCCGGCTGCCCGGCACCGCGGTCGTGATCCTCAGCCAGTACGACGACCCGGAGTACGCCATCGCGCTGCTCAAGGACGGGGCGGCGGGCTACGCCTACCTGCTCAAGGACCGGGTCGCCGACGGCGACCGGCTCGGCAGCGCGATCCGCGAGGTCGCGACCGGCGGGTCGATGCTCGACCCCGAGATCGTGGCCGCGCTCGTCGCTCCGGCCCGCACGCCCGGCACCCTGACCACCGAGCAGGAGACGCTGCTCGAGGAGGTCGCGGCGGGGCGGCCGGTGAAGGCGATCGCCCAGTCGCGGCAGAAGACGCCCGAGGCCGTCAACGACGCCATCGAGGACCTCTTCCTCACCCTGGCCAAGGACGCCTCGGCCGGCCGGGGCGAGGCGCTCAAGCGGCTGCGCCAGCTGCACGCGGCGATCCTGCAGCGCGAGGAGCAGGGCGAGACCCTGTCGCGGCTGCTGCCGTCCGGGCTCGCCGCGAAGATCAAGCGCGACCGGGGTGCCGTCGCGCGCACCGAGCGGCTCACCGTGACCGTGCTGATGTCGGATGTGCGCGGCTACACCACCATCTCCGAGCTCGCCGACCCCAGCGCGCTCGCCGAGCAGCTCAACGAGCACCGCAAGGCGATGAACGCGGCCGTGCTCGGCGAGGGCGGCACCGTGATGCAGTACATCGGCGACGCGGTGATGGCCGTCTTCGGAGCTCCCGACCCGCAGGCCGACCACGCGGCCGCCGCGATGCGTGCCGCCCGCGCCATGCACGAGCGCCAGCGCGAGCTCGACCTCGTCTGGGCCGACCGGGGGCTGGCGCCGTTCCCGTTGGGGATCGGGCTCTCCACCGGCGACGTCGCCGCCGCGATGCTCGGCAGCGAGGAGCGGCTGGAGTACACCGTGGTCGGCGACACCGTGAACATCTCCGCGCGACTCCAGGACCTCGCCCGGCCCGGCGGCACCACCGTCGCGTCGGCCGAGACCCTCCGGGCCGCCGGCGTCGACGCTGTGGGGGGCGACGCCGGCGGTTCGGGGTGGAAGGCCCTGGGCGACCGCGCCGTCAAGGGGCGCGCCGCCCCCGTTTCCGCTTTCTCGCTTTTCATCGTTCCGCCTCCGGACCGATCCGGAGAAGAACAGACTGCTGACATCTCCCTCACCACTCCCGCTCAGGAGCCGTCATGACCGAGACCACCACCGCACCGGCTCCCACGCCCGGCGGCACCCCGGCCGGCACCGACCTCGCCGTCCAGGTGCGGGAGGCCCGGCGTACCTTCACCGCGGACCTGGCGCCGATCCGCGCCCTGCGCGGGCTCGACCTGGACATCGCCAAGGGCGAGTTCGTGGCGGTCACGGGGCCCTCGGGATGCGGCAAGTCGACGCTGCTCAACGCGATCGCGGGCCTCGATGCTCTCGACGAGGGCACCATCGAGGTCGACGGCGAGCGGATCGACGGCCGGTCGCAGGCGTGGCTGGCGAAGTTCCGGCGCCGCCACATCGGCATCGTCTTCCAGTTCTTCAACCTCTTCGACGGCGTCAGCGCCACCGAGAACATCGTGCTTCCCGCCGTCCTCGCCGGCACCAAGCGCCGCGCCGCCACCGCCCGTGCCCACGAGCTGCTCGACCTGCTCGGCCTGTCCGACAAGCGCGACGCCGTGCCGGCCGTGCTGTCCGGCGGTCAGCGGCAGCGGCTCGCCATCGCCCGTGCGCTGGTCAACCAGCCGACCCTGCTGCTCGCCGACGAGCCCACGGGCGCCCTCGACAGCGCGGGCGGGCAGGAGATCCTGGAGCTGTTCCGGCGGCTGCACGCCACCGGGCAGACGGTCGTGATGGTCACCCACTCGCCCGACGTGGCCGCCGGCGCCGACCGCATCGTCGCGATGCGGGACGGCCGGCTCGACGGGGCTGCGGCTCAGGACTCCTGATGGCCGGGGTCCTCGCCTGGCTCCGCTGGGACCTGCGCCGGCGCTGGGTCTCGCTCGCCGTGCTCGGCCTGCTGACCGCCTTCGCGACCGGCACCGTCCTGACCGCGGCCGCGGGCGCCCATCGTGGGGACACCGCCCTCCCGCGACTGCGCGCGCAGACCCTGCCGATCGACGGGCTGGTCGTGGCGAACATCCCCGGGATCGACTGGCGGCCCGTGGACCAGCTGCCCTACGTCACGGCGTACAGCCACTTCTTCCTGGGCGGCGGTGGTGGCAAGTTCGCCGAGGACGACATCACCGCGGCCACCAGCTTCGCCCACGACGACGCCAACTGGATGCGCACCGTCGAGCGACCGGTGGTGCTCGAGGGCCGGATGCTCGATCCGAACGACCCACGGGAGGCGGTCATCACCCGCGGCGTCGAGGACCGCGGCTACCACGTCGGGCAGGTGCTGCACTACCGGCTCACCTCCCCCGCACAGGCCGACCGGGGCGAGGTGGACGAGCTCCCGTACGCCGACCTGGCCGGTCCGGAGCTGCGGATCCGGATCGTCGGCGTGGTCGTCGCCCCCTGGGCGCTGCAGAACGGCGGCGCGGCGGTCGACGTCGAGCTGTCACCGGCGCTGCTGCCGCGCTACCGCTCGAGCTTCATGGGAGCGAGCGGCAAGGCCGGCTGGGAGAACGACGCGCTTCGCCTGGCGCACGGAGCCGCCGACATCCCGCAGCTGCGCGAGGACCTCAAGCGCCTCACCGGCCAGGCGATCGACGTCTGGAACTACGACGAGGGCTACGACCACCTGCAGTCCACCAACCGGCGCGAGGCCGGCTTCCTGCTGGCGTTCGCACTCGCTGCGCTGGTCGCCTCGACGCTGCTCGTCGGTCAGGCGCTGGGGCGCAGCGTCGCCACCTCGGTCGCCGAGCTGGACAACGCACAGGCGCTCGGCATGGAGCCGCGGCAGGTCACCGCCGCCGCGGTCCTGGCGCCCGTGGCCGCGTGCTGGGCCGGTGCCGTGCTCGGTGTCGTCGTGGCGGCGTACGCCTCGCGCTGGTTCCCGATCGGTACGGCGGCGAGCGCCGAGCCCTCCCCGGGCACGCGGATCGACTGGCCGGTGCTGGCGGGCGGCCTGCTCCTCATCGCCGCGCTGCTGCTGGCGGCCGCCCTGCTGAGCGCCCTGTCCGCCGCGAGCAGGCGCGCCGCCGCCGGCGGGGGCGAGTCGTCGATCACCCGGCTCGCCGCCAACCTGCGCGCCCCGGTGCCGGTGACGATGGGGCTGCGCTTCGCGCTCGAGCGCGGCCGCGGACGGACCGCCACCCCGGTGCGTCCCGCGCTGCTGGGGGCCGTCGTCGGCGTCATCGGCGTGGTCGCGGTGGGGGTCTTCGGGCACGGGGTGCGCGACGCGGTCGACCACCCCGAGCGGTTCGGCGAGACCTACCAGGCCTTCGGGTTCGTCGGCTTCCAGGGCCACGACTTCGTGCCGGCCGACCAGATGGTCGGCGCCCTGGACGCGATGCCCGAGGTCACCGGCATCGACGACGCCCACGCGCAGGTCGCGGACTTCCCCCACGGCACCGGGTCGGTCCAGCTGTGGAGCTGGGACCCCGGCACCAAGCCGCTGGCCGCCACGGTGCTCGACGGCCGGATGCCGGAGTCCAGCAACGAGGTCGCGCTCGGCTGGCTGGAGATGCGGCGGCAGGGCCTCGAGGTCGGCGACACCACCGAGCTGACGTCGGGCAGCGTCACCCGGACCTACACCGTGGTGGGTCGGACGCTGATGCCCGAGGGTCCGCACAACGGGTACGACGAGAGCGGCTGGATCACCCGCGCCGGATACGACCAGCTCTTCAAGGACGACAAGTTCCACGTCCTGTTCCTCTCCCTCGCGCCGGACGCGCGCAACGCCGCCGGGCTGGCGCGGGTCAACCAGCAGCTCCTGGCCGCCCTGCCCGCCGTGAAGGCCTTCGCCGAGTCGCAGTGCCGCGGCAACAGCGACCCCACCTGCCGGTGGGCCATCAACACGCCCGCCGCCGCGCAGCTGAGCATCGCGACGAACGGGGTCACCGAGTCGCTGCGCCAGACCCGCGAGCTGCCCTACTTCCTGGCCGCCTTCCTCATCCTGCTGGCGGTCGCGGCCATCGCGCACGCCCTGGTCTCGGCGGTACGCCGCCGGGCGGTCGACCTCGCGGTGCTGCGCGCCGGCGGAATGACCCCGACCCAGTCCCGGGTCATCGTCGTGGTCCAGGCATGCGCGCTGGCCGTCGTGGGCCTGGTCTTCGGCCTGCCCCTCGGCATCGCCCTGGGCCGCACGGCCTGGCGCTGGATCGCCTTCCACTTCCCGCTGCAGTACGTCGCCCCCGGCGACCTCGTCCTGATCCTGGCCACCATCCCCGCGGTCGTGGTGATCGTGAACCTGCTGGCCGCCCTGCCGGCCCGCCACGCCGCGCGGGCCAAGGTGGCCGCCGTCCTGCGGGCCGAGTGATGGGCGCACTGCTGGCCTGGGCCCGCCTCGACGTACGCCGGCGGTGGCGCAGCCTGGCCGGCCTCACGCTCCTGGTCGCGGTCAGCACGGGCACGGTCGCGGCGGTCGTGGTCGGCGCCCACCGCGGCGCGACGGCCCTGGACCGCCTCCTCGCGGTGACCGAGCCCGCGACCGCCGACGTCACCCCGAACCTGCCGCACTTCGACTGGTCCTCCGTCGCGCGGCTGCCCTACGTCGAGGCGGTCGACCCGACCGTCCTGACCTTCTCCGAGGGCGTCGCCGGGGTGCCTCCGACCGCGATCGACTGGCCGGTCACCACCGACGCGCGCTTCCACTCCCTGGAGCGGCCGGTCGTCCTCGCGGGCCGGCTCCCGGATCCGACGTCCGCCGACGAGGTCGCCATCACCCAGCGCTTCGCGGACCTCTACGGGTACGCCGTCGGTGACACCATCCAGATCCGGATGATGAGCCGTCGCCAGATGGAGCAGCCGCAGAACCCGGCCTTCGACGACCTCGCCGGACCGCGGCCGCAGGAGCGGATCGTGGGGATCGTGCGTGCGCCGTGGGCCGACACCCAGGACCGGCTCGGCCGGCTCGAGACGACCCGGGGCTTCTTCCGCCGCTACCGTGCCTATCTCTACGACGGCCGCAACTTCTCGACCCCGCTCAACGCGCTGGTCAGGCTGCGCGACGGTGAGGCCGACCTGCCGCAGCTGCGGACCGATCTGGCCCGCCTCACCGGCCGGACCGACATCAACGTGGTCAACCTCGCCGCGGACCATGAGCAGTACAGCCGCTCCCTGCGGATCGAGGCGACCTGGCTGCTGGCGTTCGCGGGCGCCGCCGCGATCGCCGGCCTGGTCATCGTCGGGCAGGCGCTCGATCGCAGCGCGGCGACCGGCGCGGCGGACCTGCGGCGGGCTGCGGCCCTCGGCCTCACCCCGCGGCAGCGGTTCGCGTCCGCCCTGCTCGTGCCCGGCGCCGCGCTCGTGACCGGACTCGCCCTCGCCGTACCGTTCGCGATCGCGGCGTCCCCCCTCTTCCCGTTCGGCCTGGCCACCGACGTCGAGCCCGACCCCGGGGTGGCGGTCGACCCGGCCGTGCTGCTCGGCACCCTCGCGGCATTCGGGGCGCTCCTCGCCGGCTTCGTGGTCCTCGGCGCGAGGGCGACCTCGCGGCGCGAGGTCCCGCGCACCCGCCCCGGGCTGGCCGCGCGGCTGCGCAGCTGGGGCGTCGCCGCACCGATCAGCACCGGCGTCCACCACGCCCTCGACCCCGGCACGCGTACGTCCCCGACGCCGGTGCGCACGGCGATCGTGGCCTCGGTCGCGGCCGTGGCCGGCATGGTCGGCGCCCTCTCGGTGGCCGCCGGCCTGCACGACGCCTCCGGGCACCCCGAGCGGTTCGGCGAGACCTGGCAGTTCGCCGCGCTGACCGGCTTCAACGGCACCGACCTGGCGCCGTACGACGAGGTCGTCGCCACCCTGCGTGCGCTGCCCTACACGGCGAGCGTGGCCGCGGTCGAGCTCGCCGTGGCGACCGCGGACGACGGCCTCAACTCGGTCAGCATCTGGTCGACCGACGGCGGCCTGCGCACGGTCATGACGACCGGCCGGATGCCCAGCGGTCCCGGCGAGATCGCGCTCGCGCCCTCCACGTCCCGCCAGCTCGGCGCCGGCATCGGCGACACCGTGCAGCTCGCGGGCGACGGACCCGAGCAGAGCTACCGGGTGACCGGGACCGGCTTCGTGCCGTCGAGCATCCAGACGACGTACGCGTCGGGGGCGTGGGTCACCCCGGACGGCTTCACCCGGCTCTTCCACGACCGCTGGGGCCTGCACCTCGCCTTCGCGACGACGAGGCCCGGCACCCCGGCCGCCGGCCTCAACGACCGGCTGCTCACCGACTTCCAGGCCGCCCGACCCGATCTCTACCCGCGGCTCGCGGGCCTCGGGGCCGACCATGAGATCGGCTTCAACACCGAGGCCTCGGTCGAGCGGACCCAGGAGGTCAGGGCCCTGCCGTGGGCGTTCGCCGGCTTCGTCGCGCTGCTCGGCCTCGGCGCGATCGCGCATGCCGTCGGCGCGAACCTGCGCCGCCGGCGCACCGAGCTCGCCGTCATGCGCGCGGTCGGGATGACGCCGCGACAGACGGCCGCGACGATCCTCACCCAGGCGCTGACCATCGGACTGATCGGGCTCGGCGTCGGCGTACCGCTGGGGTTCGTGCTGGGTCACGCCACGTGGCGCCTGGTCGCGCAGTACACGCCGCTGCAGTTCGTGCCACCGTCGGTCGCCGCGGCCATCGCCATCGCATCGGGCGCAGCGCTGCTGATCGCGCTGCTCCCCGCCGTCCTGCCCGCGCTGCGGGCGTCCCGGATCGACCCGGCCGCGACCCTGAGGAGCGAGTGATGGGAGCGATCCTGACCTGGGCCCGCGTCGACGTACGCCGCCACTGGCGCTCGCTGCTGCTGCTCGCCGCGATGGTGGCGCTCAGCACGGGGGTCGTCGGGGCGGCGATCACCGCCGCACACCGCGGCGACACGGCCCTCGCCCGGCTGGACGCGCGGAGTCTTCCGGCCACGGTCGTGGTGCCGACGTACGACGCCCGCCTGGACGTGCGGCCGATCCGGCAGCTGCCCTATGTCATCGGCTTCACCCGCTTCATGCAGGGCGGGATCGGGCTGGTCGACGACGGGCAGAGCGGCGCCACCGGACAGAAGTCGCCGGTCGACCCCGATGCGTTCACCGACACCGAGCGCCTCGTCGTCGTCCAGGGCCGGATGTTCGACCCCGCCGCGCCGGACGAGGCGGTCGTCACGCCCGGGTGGTCCGCACAGCGGCACCTCGGCGTCGGCGACACCGTCGACATCTTCCTGTCCACCCCGCACCAGGAGCTGTACGGCGACGGCAACATCCCCCGGGGTCCGATCGTGCACCTCCGGATCGTCGGCGTCGTGAAGGCGCCGGAGTACCTCGAGTGGCCAGGCGGCTACTCCACCCTCATCCCCTCCCCCGGCCTCGCCACCCGCTACCCGTTCGCCTGGCAGACCAGCAAGCGCCCCGGGTGCGCCTGCCCGTGGGCGTCGGTCGCCGCGATGGTCCGCCTGCGCGACGGGACCGATGACATCGGGCGGCTGACCGACGACCTCGCCCGCCTGTACCCCGGCGTCGACTTCGCGTTGCTCAACCTCGAGCAGAGCCAGTCGGCCCACCAGCACGACATCGCCGTGCAGTCGGTCGGCGTCCTCGCCTTCGGGCTCGCGGCCCTGCTCGCCGCCGTGGTGATGGTCGGCCAGGCCATCGTCCGACAGGTCTCCGCACGCCGCGACGACCTCACGACGGCGCGCTCGCTGGGCCTCGCGGCCGGCCAGGCCGTGGCGGTCTGCACGACGACCCTGACCGCTGCTGCGGCGCTGGGCGCGGCTCTGGGCGTGGCCGGGGCCGCAGCGACGTCGCGCTGGACCCCGCTCGGCCTGGCCCGCGTGGCTGAGCCGACGCCGGGGATCATGATCGACAGCTGGCCGCTGCTGGGCATCTTCGTCGTCGTCGTCGTGGCGACGGCGACGACGGCCGGCGTCATGACGCTGCGACAGCACGCGGGTGCCGGAGCGGTACGCCGGCCGGCGCACCCGCGGCGAAGCAGGCTCCACCACGTCCTGCGCGCGGCGCCGGTCCCGGTGCTGATCGGCGGCCGCTACGCCCTCGAGTCACGGGGCGGCCGCCGCTCGGTGCCGGCGATGCCCGCCCTAGTGGCCGCGGTCGTGGCCGTCACCGGGGTGGTCAGCTCCGTGGTGATCGGCAACGGGGTGGATGACGCCCTCACGCACCAGGAGCGCTACGGCCAGAACTACTCCGCGTCGTCCTTCGTCGGCTTCGGCAGCAGGTCCTTCCTGGACGGGGCGAAGGCACAGCGGGCGCTCGAGGGACTCGGCTACGTCACCGGCGTCGCCCTCCCGAGGCAGAGCACCGCGACCACGACGGACCACACGGTCAGCGTCGCGCTGATGAGCTACGGGGTGTCCACCAAGCCGCTGCACGTCACGGTGTTGGCCGGACGGATGGTGCAGTCAGCCGACGAGATCGCCCTGGGACCGAGTGCGCTGCGGGCACTGGGCGCGCAGGTCGGCGACGAGGTCGACTTCCTCGGCAGCGCGGGCAGCCACGCGTTCCGGATCGTCGGTGAGGCACTGGTCCCCAACACCGCTCCGGCCCGCTACGACCAGGGAGGGTGGGTCACCGACGCCGGTTACGACGACCTCTTCAAAGGCTTCGACGCGCACTGGGCGCTCGTCTCCACCGACCCTTCCGCGGGCAGCGGCGACGACCTGTGGTGGCGGCTGGGGATCGACTTCGACGACGCGATGCACGGAGCCGCCGGCGCGAGCGGGGTGAACTTCGGTGAGCTGATCCCGCCGCGCGCGATCACCACCCCACTGCGGCAGATGCGGTGGTTCCCGCTGGCCCTGGCATGCTTCCTGGTGCTGCTGGCCCTGGGTGCCGCGGCCCACGCGCTCACGGTCACGGCCCGGGTCCGCGGCCGCGAGATCGCCGTGCTGCGTGCCGTCGGCATGACCCGGGCCGGGGCCGGGCTGATCCTGCTGACCCAGGTGCTGGTCGTGTGCGTGGTAGGGCTGCTCGCCGGCGTACCTCTCGGGATCGCGGTGGGCCGGACCGCCTGGCGCGCGCTCGCCTCCGTCATGCCGCTGCAGTACGTCGCGCCGGGGTTCGCCGGCGTCGAGGTGCTCGTCGCGGCGCCCCTCCTCGCGCTCGCGATCGCCGTCGTACCGGCAGCCCTCCTCGCGCGTCGTCCCCTGGCCCCGACCCTGCGTGCCGAGTGAGGAACCTGCGATGAACGACCGCACCCGGCTGCTGATGCTCCCCGTCGCGCTGACCGCACTCGACGCGCTCGCGCTCCTGCTCCCCGACCTCGCCGTAGTGGCGCTGGCCGGGTGGGTGGCCGCCTGCCTGCTGCTCTGCTTCCCGGCAGGCAGGCGGGCGGTCCGCTTCGGCCGCGAGCCTCTGCGCTGGTCGCTGGGCGCGCTGTCGCTCGGGGCCGCGGCCGCCGTGTCGTTCTGGGCGCTGCACCAGATGACCGGCCTGCCCGCGAGCCCGCTGCGCTGGACGGAGTACGCCGGCAGCCTGGTGCCCGTCCTCGGCATCGTCGCTGTGTTCGTGGGCAGCGAGCGCGCCTCGGCGTGGTTCCTGGTGAACGCCACCGCGCTCGGCGCCTCGACGCTGGTGATCGTGGCGGTCTACCTGGTGCTGGTCGTCGGGATCAACGGCGCTCCGCACGGCCACGAGCGGGACATCATGATGGCCAGCCTCGTCGCCGCGGTCGTCGCCGCAGCCCTCGTCCCGCCCGCCCGTCACCAGGTGCGGGCCTGGATCACGTCGCTGCTGGACGAGGAGACGCCGAGCACGGCCGAGGTGGTCAGCACCTTCGGCAGCCGGATGAGCCGCGCCGTCCCCATGGACGAGCTGCTGCTCCAGCTCGCCGAGTCGCTGCGCGAGACCGTCCCCGGGACCCGCGCCGAGGTGTGGACCGGCAGCGCGGCGCGGCTGACCCGCGCCGTCAGCGTCCCCAGCCGTCCGGCCGCCAGCCTCACCGTCACACCCACCGAGGAGCTGACGGTCGCCCGGACGCGGATCGGCGGGCGGGCCTGGGCGTCGGTGTGGCTGCCCGCCCTGGTCACCACCGAGGATGCCGGGGACGTGCGGATCGTGCCGGTCGCGCACCTCGGCGAGCTGCTGGGCCTGGTGTGCGTCTACCGCCCGGCCGATGCGGAGGTCTTCGCCGAGGAGGACGACACCGCCCTGGTCGAGCTCGCCCACCAGCTCGGGCTGGCGCTGCACAACGTGAACCTCGACTCGGCGCTGCAGGCCTCGCTCGACGAGCTCGCCGAGCGCAACCGCGAGCTGCAGGCCTCCCGGCTGCGCATCGTGAACGCCTCCGACTCCAGCCGCCGCGAGATCGAGCGCAACCTCCACGACGGCGCCCAGCAGCACCTGGTCGCGCTCGCGGTGAAGGCCGGACTGGCCCGCACCATCGCCGAGGACGGCGACACCGAGACGGTCCTGGCCATGCTGGACCAGCTGCGCGACGACGTCCGGGTCACGATCAACGAGGTCCGCGAGCTCGCCCACGGCATCTATCCGCCGCTGCTGCGCGACCGCGGGCTCGGCGACGCGCTGCGGGCCGCGGCGAGCCGCTCGCCGATCGGGTGCTCGATCGCGGCCGACCTGCCGGGCCGCTTCCCGCAGGACGTCGAGACGGCGGCGTACTTCTGCACCCTCGAGGCCATGCAGAACGCCGGCAAGCACGCCGGTCCCGACGCCACCCTGTCGGTCGTCGCGCGCAGCACCGACGGCCGCCTCGAGGTCGAGATCTGCGACGACGGCGCCGGCTTCGAACCCACCGACGTCGCCCTCAGCCACGGGTTCGTCAACATGCAGGACCGCCTCGGCGCCCTCGGCGGCACCCTCGAGGTCTGGTCCGAGCCGGGCCGGGGCACGCGGATCACCGCGATCCTGCCCGCCGAGCCGCTTCCTGCCGGGGCCTGATCCGCTGCCTTCTCCGAGCTAGGCGGACACCAGCTCGCGGAGCACCTTGGGAGTCAGGTCCTCCTTGTGGACGTACGTCGCCGCACCGCAGCTGAGTGCGTCGGCGGGCAGGTCGCCGACGCCGTACGTCGAGAGCAGGACGACCTTCGTCTCCGGGTGGGCGGCGGTGATCCGCCGGGTCGCCTCGATGCCGCTGATGCCGGGCATGTTGATGTCCATCAGGACCACGTCGGGGTGCAGCTGGTCGACGGCGTCGACGGCGGCCTCGCCGGTCTCGGCCTCCGCGACCACGTGCCATCCCCCGACCACCGACACCAGCGAGCGCGCGACCTGCCGGAAGGGCAGCTGGTCGTCGACGATGAGGACCTCAACCATGTCACCATCCTCGCCGAGCCGGTGACGTCCCGGAAGGGTGCTACCTTCCCCGCTCCGAGAGATGGAGCAGCACGGCGGCGACCCGGCGGTTGACGTCGGGCGTCGGCAGCAGGCCGAGCTTCGGGAACAGCGCGTTGATGTGCTTCTCGACGGCCCGCTCGGTCAGGAACAGCGCCGCGGCGACCGCCGCGTTGCTCTTGCCCTGGGCCACCTGGTCCAGCACGTCCACCTCGCGGGGGGTGAGGCTGCTGATCGGCGAGGACTCCTGCGGCGTCGAGGCGGACACGAGCACCTCCACCACGTGCGGGTCGACCACCGACCCGCCGGCCGCGACGATCCTCACCGCGTCGGCGAGCTGGCCGGGCTCGCTGACCCGCTCCTTGAGCAGGTACGCCCGACCGGCGCTCCCGCCCCCGAGCAGCGCGGTCGCATACGCCGGCTCGGCGTACTGCGAGAGCACGACGACCCCCATTCCGGGCCGACTGGTCCGCAGCTCCACCGCTGCTCGGATGCCCTCGTCGCTGAACGTCGGCGGCATCCGCACGTCGGTGACCAGCACGTCGGGATCGGCCGAGGCGACCATCTCCTCCAGCGAGGGAAGGTCCGCACAGCTCCCGACCACCTCGAGCTCGGGGTCCCGGTCGAGCAGCCGCTCCAGCCCCTCGCGCACGAGCAGCGAGTCCTCGGCAATCCCGACCCTGATCACGCTCCGATGCTAGGGGCATCCGAGACGCGAGAACGCCGATTGCCCAAGTCTCGCCGCCCACGGAACCGAGGACCCAGCCAAAGCGCGCGCACGCAAAGTCTTGCCGCCAGACCAAGGCAGGACCTACGAGAGACAACCGCGCAAGGCCGTGGGGGTCGGCAGCGTGGCGCCGCAGCGACCGAGGCCGGGCGCGCGAAGCGAGGCGACGGAGGGAGCGAGGAACGAGCGACCGGAGGAGCCGAGATCCGCAAGTCCGGCGAGGGAGCGGCTGCGGCGACACGCTCGACCCCCCACGGCCGCCCAAAACCGAAGCGACCCGCTCAGCCCGAGAGGGCTGAGCGGGTCGCTTCGGTCTTGAAACTACTTGACGATCTTGGTGACGCGACCGGCACCGACGGTGCGGCCACCCTCACGGATCGCGAAGCGCAGGCCCTCGTCCATCGCGATGGGCTGGATGAGCTCGACCGACATCTCGGTGTTGTCACCCGGCATGACCATCTCGGTGCCCTCGGGCAGCGTGACGACGCCCGTCACGTCCGTGGTCCGGAAGTAGAACTGCGGACGGTAGTTGTTGAAGAACGGCGTGTGACGGCCGCCCTCCTCCTTCGAGAGGATGTAGACGTTCGCCTCGAAGTTGGTGTGCGGGGTCGTGGTGCCCGGCTTGATGACGACCATGCCGCGCTCGATGTCCTCGCGCTTGGTGCCACGGAGGAGCAGACCGACGTTCTCGCCCGCCTGGCCCTCGTCGAGCAGCTTGCGGAACATCTCGACACCGGTGACCGTCGACTTCTGGGCGGTCTCGCGGATGCCGATGATCTCGACGTCCTCGCCGACCTTGACGATGCCGCGCTCGATGCGACCGGTGATGACGGTGCCACGACCGGTGATCGTGAAGACGTCCTCGACGGGCATGAGGAAGGGCTTCTCGGTCTCACGCGCCGGGGTGGGGATGTACTCGTCGACGGCGGCCATGAGCTCGGCAACCGACTCGCCCCACTTCTCGTCGCCGTTCAGCGCCGGGAAGGCAGCAACGCGCACGACCGGGATGTCGTCGCCCGGGAACTCGTACTCGGAGAGCAGCTCGCGGACCTCCATCTCGACGAGCTCGATGAGCTCGTCGTCGTCGACCATGTCGCACTTGTTGAGGGCGACGACGATCGACGGAACGCCGACCTGGCGGGCCAGGAGGACGTGCTCCTTGGTCTGCGGCATCGGGCCGTCGGTCGCGGCGACGACCAGGATCGCGCCGTCCATCTGCGCGGCACCGGTGATCATGTTCTTGATGTAGTCGGCGTGACCCGGGCAGTCGACGTGGGCGTAGTGGCGCGCCTCGGTCTGGTACTCGATGTGCGCGATCGAGATCGTGATGCCGCGCTGACGCTCCTCGGGAGCCTTGTCGATCTGGTCGAACGGCGAGGCCTCGTTGAGGTCCGGGTACTTGTCGTGCAGGACCTTCGAGATCGCCGCGGTCAGCGTGGTCTTGCCGTGGTCGATGTGACCGATGGTGCCGATGTTGACGTGCGGCTTGGTCCGCTCGAACTTGGCCTTAGCCATTGCTGGCTCCTCCTGGGTTTGTTACTTGACTCGTACTGGAAGGGTGGTGCGCCGAAGGTTCTACGTGAGTCCGCCGGGGATCCCGGGGCACTCGGGGCTGAGCCCCGAGCGTGTTACTCGCCGCGCGCCTTCTTGATGATCTCGTCGGCGATGTTCGTGGGAACCTCGGCGTACGAGTCGAACTCCATCGAGTACGACGCCTGGCCAGAGGTCTTGGACCTCAGGTCGCCAACGTACCCGAACATCTCGGACAGCGGCACGAGGGCACTCACGACGATGTCGCCGTGACGCTCCTCCTGCGCGCGGATCTGGCCGCGACGGCTGTTGATGTCGCCGATGACCGTGCCGAGGAAGCTCTCCGGCGTGGTCACCTCCACGGCGAACATCGGCTCGAGCAGGCACGGCCGCGCCTGGCGGGCCGCCTCCTTGAACGCCTGGATGCCCGCGATCTTGAACGCCAGCTCCGAGGAGTCGACGTCGTGGTAGGCGCCGTCCTCGAGCGAGAACTTCACGTCGACCATCGGGTAGCCGGCGAGGACGCCGAACTCCATGGCCTCCTGGCCGCCCTGGTCGACCGACGGGATGTACTCGCGCGGCACGCGACCGCCGGAGACGTTGTTGACGAACTCGTAGCCCGCACCGAGACCGGTCTCGGGGTCGATGTTCGGCTCGACCGAGATGACGACCTTCGCGAACTGACCCGAACCACCGGTCTGCTTCTTGTGGGTGTAGCTGTGGTTCTGGACGGCCTTGCGGATGGTCTCGCGGTAGGCGACCTGCGGCTTGCCGACGGTGGCCTCGACCTTGAACTCACGCTTCATCCGGTCGACCAGGATCTCCAGGTGGAGCTCGCCCATGCCGGCGATGATGGTCTGGCCGGTCTCCTCGTCGGTCTTGACGACGAAGGTCGGGTCCTCGTCGGACAGCCGCTGGATGGCGGTGCCGAGCTTCTCCTGGTCGGACTTGGTCTTCGGCTCGATGGCGACCTCGATCACCGGGGCCGGGAAGGTCATCGACTCGAGAACGACCTGGTTGTTCGGGTCGGACAGCGTGTGACCGGTCTTGGTGTCCTTGAGGCCCATGACGGCCACGATCTGACCGGCACCGACCGACGCGATCTCCTCACGCTTGTTCGCGTGCATCTGGTAGACCTTGCCGATCCGCTCCTTGCGGCCGTTGACCGAGTTGACCACGGTCGAGCCGGCCTCGAGCTTGCCCGAGTAGACGCGGACGTAGATCAGCTTGCCCAGGTGCGGGTCGGTCGCGATCTTGTACGCCAGGCCGGAGAACGGCTCGTCGTCGGAGGGCTTGCGGGTGATCAGCTTCTCCTCGTCGCGCGGGTCGTGACCCACGATGCCGTCGATGTCGAGCGGCGACGGGAGGTAGTCGACGACCGCGTCGAGCAGGGGCTGCACGCCCTTGTTCTTGAACGCGGTGCCGCACAGGACCGGGTTGACCTTGTCGGCGAGGGTCGCGCGACGGATGGCGGCCTTCAGGGTGGGCACGTCGAAGACGTCGCCCTCCTCCAGGTAGACCTCCATGATGTCGTCGTCGGCCTCGGCCAGGGTCTCCACGAGCTTCTCGCGGTACTCCTGGGCCTGCTCGAGGAGGTCCGCGGGGATCTCCTCTACGACGTAGTCCTCACCCATGGTGGTCTCGCCGCGCCACACCTTGGCGTGCATCTCGACCAGGTCGACGACGCCGATGAAGTCGCCCTCGGCACCGATCGGGAGCTGCAGGACCAGCACGTTGGAGTTGAGGCGCTCGACCATCATGTCCACGCAGCGGAAGAAGTCCGCGCCGGTGCGGTCGAGCTTGTTGACGAAGCACATCCGGGGCACGGAGTACTTGTTGGCCTGGCGCCACACCGTCATCGTCTGCGGCTCCACGCCGGCCACGCCGTCGAACACCGCGACGGCGCCGTCGAGGACGCGCAGCGAGCGCTCGACCTCGGCGGTGAAGTCGACGTGCCCGGGGGTGTCGATGATGTTGATCTGGTGCTTCTTCCACCAGCAGGTCGTCGCGGCGGACGTGATCGTGATGCCGCGCTCCTGCTCCTGCTCCATCCAGTCCATCGTGGCTGCGCCCTCGTGGACCTCACCGATCTTGTACGTGATGCCGGTGTAGAACAGGATGCGCTCGGTGGTGGTGGTCTTGCCGGCGTCGATGTGCGCCATGATGCCGATGTTGCGGACGACGTTGAGGTCCGTCGTGATGTCGACTGCCACGTGAGTCAGCGTTCCTTAGATATTGGGATGGGCAGGTGGCGTACGGCGGAGCCGGGTCGGCCCCGCCGTACGGAAGATCACCAGCGGTAGTGGGCGAATGCCTTGTTGGACTCGGCCATCTTGTGGGTGTCCTCGCGCTTCTTCACAGCGGCACCGAGGCCGTTGCTCGCGTCGAGGAGCTCGTTCATGAGGCGCTCGGCCATCGTCTTCTCACGACGGTCGGCGGCGTAGCCCACGAGCCAGCGGAGCGCCAGCGTGGTGCCACGGTTGCCCTTGACCTCGATCGGGACCTGGTACGTCGCGCCACCGACGCGGCGGGACTTGACCTCGATCGCGGGGCGGACGTTGTCCAGCGCGCGCTTGAGGGTGATGACCGGGTCGGTGCCGGTCTTCTCGCGCGTGCCCTCGAGGGCGCTGTAGACGATCCGCTGGGCGACCTGCTTCTTGCCGTCCTTGAGGACCTTGGAGACGAGCTGGGTGACGAGCTGCGATCCGTAGACCGGGTCGACGTCCAGGGGGCGCTTCGGCGCGGGACCCTTGCGAGGCATCCTTACTTCTCCTTCTTCGCGCCGTAGCGGCTGCGCGCCTGCTTACGGTTCTTCACGGCCTGGGTGTCGAGCGCGCCGCGGATGACCTTGTAGCGGACACCGGGCAGGTCCTTCACACGACCGCCGCGGACGAGCACGATCGAGTGCTCCTGGAGGTTGTGACCCTCACCCGGGATGTAAGCGGTGACCTCGACGCCGGAGGAGAGGCGCACGCGGGCGACCTTCCGGAGGGCGGAGTTCGGCTTCTTCGGGGTGGTGGTGTAGACGCGGGTGCAGACGCCACGGCGCTGCGGAGACCCCTTCAGGGCAGGCGTCTTGGTCTTCGACGCCTTGTCCTGGCGGCCCTTGCGGACCAACTGCTGAATGGTGGGCACTCGGTGGTTCCCTTTCTGGCTGACTCGTCACGGCCCGACGCCTTGTCGGGCTCGGAGGTGGTGCTTGGTGCTGTGCCGCACGCGCGTCTCGAGCGGAGGGAACCGCCGGAGGGCAGGCGCAACGTGTCTGTGACCAGACACGAGGTACGAGATTAGTCGGCCGCGAGATCAACCTCCAAATCGCCTGACCCCGCGGGGACGGCGCTCGGAACCACGCTCGGACCGGGGTTCGGCACAGGCGTGGCGACAGGCTCGGAGACAGGCCCGGGGACAGGCTCCGACAGGCGGGCCACCCGGGCCTCGGCGTACCTCCGGACGACGAAGGCGACGCCGACGCCCGCGATCACCAGGACGCCGCCCACGATGAGGCACCAGCGGGCTCCGAAGTGGGCGCCGATCCAGCCGATCACGGGCGAGCCGATGGGGGTCCCGCCGGCCAGCACGGTGAAGTAGAGGGCCATCACCCGGCCGCGCACCGCCGGGTCGGACTCGATCTGCATCGTGGCGTTGGCCGAGTTGAGCATGGTGATCGTGCTCAGCCCGATGACCGGGCACCACAGCGCGAAGACCGGGTAGCTGGGCAGCGATCCCGCGACGATCTCGGCGATGCCGAACGCCAGCGCGGCGCCGACGATGAGCCGCAGCGGGATCCGGCGGCGCCCCGCGGCCAGGAGCGCGCCGGACAGCGAGCCGACGGCGAGCGCCGAGGCGAGCAGGCCGTACTCCCCCGCGCCCTTGCCGAAGACCTGGGTCGCCATCAGCGCCGAGGTCATCTGGAAGTTCATGCCGAAGGTGCCGGCGAAGAAGACGATGACCAGCACCATCAGCAGCTTGGGCTGGCCGCGCAGGTAGCCGATGCCCTCGCGGAGCATGCCCTTGGCCGGCCGCGTGGAGCGCTTGCCGGTGAGTGCGCGGGGGTCCATCCGCTGCAGCTGCACGATGACGGCGAGGAAGGACACCGCGTTCAGCAGGATCACCCATCCGGTCGCCCGCGCGCCGCCGCCGAGGGCGCCGATGAGCAGGCCGGCGAGGGCCGGACCGATGATCCGGGCGGTGTTGAAGGAGGCCGAGTTGAGGCCGACGGCGTTGGTGACGTCCTCGGGTCCGACCATCTCCGAGACGAACGCCTGGCGGGCCGGGGCGTCGAAGGCGGCACCGAGGCCGAGGGCGAAGGCCAGCAGGTAGACCAGCCAGGTCTGGGCGGCGCCGGCGGCCGCGGTGGCGCCGAGGGCCAGCGCGGCGAGCGCCATGGTCGCCTGGGTGAGCTGCAGCAGGCGGCGCTTGGGGAAGCGGTCGGCCACCACGCCGGCGTACGGCGAGAGCAGCAGGATGGGCAGGAACTGCAGCCCGGTCGTGATGCCGAGCTCGGTGCCGCCGTTGCCGGGCAGGGAGAGCACCAGCCAGTCCTGGGCGACGCGCTGCATCCAGGTGCCGATGTTCGACACCACACTGCCGGCGAGGTAGAGGCGGTAGTTGGGGTGGGACAGGGAGCGGAACGTGGGACTCGTGATGACTCCTCAGGGGGTAGGCGGGCGGGCTTCAGTCGCTCTCGGCGAGGGCCTGCAGGATCGGGGCGGCCCGGCGCAGGACCTCGCGGTCGGCGGGGTCCAGGGCCTCGAGACGTACGGCGAGCCACTCGTCGCGCCGCGCACGGTCGGCGAGTAGGGCGTGCCGCCCCTTCTCGGTCAGGCTGACCACGACCTGGCGGCCGTCGGTCGGGTGGGCCGCGCGCTCGGCGTACCCACCCTCGACCAGACAGTTGACGGTGCGGGTCATGCTCGGCGGCTGCACCCGCTCGTGCGCGGCGAGCGCCCCGACGGTGAGGTCGCCCTTGCGGAAGAGGGCGCCCAGGACCGCCATCGCGCCGAAGCTCAGCTCGTTGCTCGGGTCGCGCTCGGCGAGCAGGCGGCGGCGCAGCCGCATCACGCCGCTGCGCAGCTCCGAGACGAGTCCGGTGTCCGGCATGTCGTTAGCCTAACTCATTACCTTTGCTAAATAAAGTGTCCGAGAGAGGCCGCGCCGTCGCGGGCGCGGCCTCCTCGGCGACCGGGTCAGGTGAGCCAGTCGGTGATCGGGTGGATCGCGAAGTAGACGACGAAGAGGGCGGCGACGACGCACAGCAGCGGGTGCAGCTCGCGCGCCTTGCCCTTGACCACCTTGATGAGCACGTAGGCGACGAAGCCGGCGCCGATGCCGGTCGTGATCGAGTACGTGAACGGCATCAGCACGATGGTGAGGAACGCCGGGATCGCGATCTCCAGGTCGTCCCAGCTGATGCCCTTGACCTGCTGCATCATCAGGAAGCCGACCAGCACCAGCGCGGGCACGGCCGCCTCGCTCGGGATCACGTCGACGAGCGCCGCGAACGGCATCGCGAGCAGGAACAGCACGCCGGTCACCACCGAGGCCAGCCCGGTGCGGGCCCCCTCGCCGACGCCCGAGGCCGACTCGATGAAGGCGGTGTTGGAGGAGACGCCGCCGACACCGCCGGCGGAGGCCGCCAGCGCGTCCACGACCAGGATGTTGCGCGAGCGGGGCGGCATGCCGTTCTCGTCGAGCAGTCCGGCCTCGGCGCCGATGGCGGTCATCGTGCCGAGCAGGTCGAAGAAGTCGGCCAGGACCAGGGTGAAGAGCAGCAGCAGGGCGGTCACCACGCCGGCGTGCTGGAAGGAGCCCAGCAGGTTGAAGTGGCCGAGCGTGCCGAGGTCGGGGGTGCTGACGACGTCGTGCGGCAGCCTCGGGATGTTCTGGCCCCACCCGCCCGGGTTGTCGGCCGACTTGCGCCCGAGGTCGCCGATGGACTCGATCACGATCGCCAGCACGGTGGTCGCGACGATCGAGATCAGGATCGCGCCCTTGACCTTGCGCACCCAGAGCACCACGACCAGCGCGAGGCCGATGAGGAAGGTGAAGACCGGCCAGCCGGACAGCGTGCCGGTCGAGCCGAGCTGGACCGGCGTACCGACGCCGCCGCCGACGAATCCCGCGTCGACGAAGCCGATGAAGGCGATGAACAGGCCGATGCCGACCGAGATCGCGATCTTGAGCTCGGCGGGGACGGCGCGGAAGACGGCGGTCCGGAAGCCGGTCAGCACCAGCACCAGGATGATCAGGCCCTCGATGACGACCAGGCCCATCGCGTCGGCCCAGGTCATCTGGCTGGCGATGGAGAACGCGACGAAGGCGTTCAGGCCCAGTCCGGTGGCGATGGCCAGCGGGAAGTTGGCGACCAGGCCCATCACGATCGACATCACGCCGGCGACGAGCGCCGTCGCGGCGGCGATCATGGCGATGTTCGGGCCCGAGGTCCCTCCGCCGAGGTAGCTGCCGTGGAGGTCCTTGGCGTAGCCGATGATCAGCGGGTTGAGCGCGATGATGTAGGCCATCGTGAAGAAGGTGACGATGCCGCCGCGCACCTCCCGCCCGACGCTGGAGCCGCGCTGCTCGATCTGGAAGAGGCGCTCGAGGACGCCCTGGGATGCCGTGGAGTCACTCACGAGGGGTGAGCATTCCAGGATCGGCGTACGACGGCGAGGCCCGGGTCCGGCCGGGCGGTACCGTGGAGGCGTGGAACTGCGCGACGAACAGCCGACCGAGCAGAAGATCGGCAGGCGCACCTACCTGATCGCCCCGGTGGAGCCGCTGGACGTCGACGGCGTGCGCACCGTCCAGGTCGGTACGGCGCTGTTCGCGCTGGCCTTCGTGGCGCTGCTGCCGTTCTACGGCCGTCTCGAGACCGAGGGCCGCACCTGGCTGCTGTGGATGTGTCTCGCCGGCGTGGGGCTGGGGCTGCTCGGCATGGAGTACTGCAAGCGCCGCAAGGCGTTCCGGATGACCCGCGACGCCGCCGATGGCTGAGTCCCTGCCGCCCACCCGGTGGGCGCTGGGCAAGGACGCCGCCCCTGGCTACGGGAGCCGGTTCGCCCGCCTCGTCGAGGAGGGTGCGGACATCGTCGGCGAGGGCCGGCTGGCCGACGCGCTCGTGCCGCGCGGGGCGCGGATCGTCGACGTCGGCTCGGGGATGGGGCGGATCTCGGCGTACCTGCAGGGCTGCGGGCACCGGGTCCTGGCGACCGAGCCGGACCCCGAGCTGGTCGAGCAGTCCCGGCGTACCTATCCGGGCCTGGAGGTCCTGCCCGCCGAGATCCTCGCACTGCCCGCGGACCTGGGTCCTTGCGACCTCATCGTGTGCGTCGGCAACGTGATGACCTTCGTGGCCGAGGGCACCGAGGTCGCCTGCCTGACCCGGATGCGCTCGTTGCTGGCGCCGACGGGACGGATCCTGGTCGGCTTCCACCTCACCGGCGGACCCTCGACGGCGCGCTCCTACGCACCCGAGGAGTTCGTGGCCGACGTGACCGCGGCGGGCCTGGTCGTGCAGCACCGCTTCGGCGGCTACGCGCTCGAGCCCGTCAACGACCAGTACGCCGTCTGGGTGCTGGCTGCAGCCTGAGGCTTGCCGCCAGACCAAGCCTCCCCTACTCGACTCGACGCGCTCGCGCCAAAGATCAGAACAGCTCTAGTTCGTCGACCGCGATCGTGTCCAGCACCGGCGGGGCGGGCGGGACGGGCTGCTGGCGCTTGGTGAGGCGGACCTCGGAGTGGGCGCCGCAGCCGTGGCCGAAGGCGACCACCCGGCCGTCGTCGTTCGCGTCGCCGTTGGCGCAGACGCCGAACTCGAGCGACAACGGGCCGGCGAGGCGGACCAGGAAGCCACAGGTGAAGCAGTGCTCGGGGGCCGACTTGGCGATCGGGGCCTCGGGGCCGGCGGCGTCGTACCAACGCTCGGCGGCGGCGTCGCGACCCTCGATCGACAGCGTGCGCACGCGGCCCAGGCCGAGGTCCTTGGCGACCGTGCGGATCTGGGCCTTGTCGTCGGCGTCGAGCGGGTCGTCGCCGAAGGAGTACGTCGGGACCAGGCGCGGATCGTCGTCCGCGACGGGCAGCAGGTCGCCCGGGGACAGGTCGCCGGGGCGGATCCGCTCGCGGTAGGGCACCCACGCGGGCGCGGTGATCGCGTCGTCGCCGGGCAGCAGCACCGTCTCGACGACGGTGACCTTGCGCTGGCGGGAGGCGCGGGTGAGGGTGACGGCCCAGTGCCAGCCGACGTACCCGCGACGGGTGCAGGCGAAGAGGTGGGTGGTCACCCGCGGGCCGTCGACGACGTGGCCGAGGTGCTCGCCGACGTCGCTCGCCGGCACGTCGGCCAGCAGTGCGTCGCGGGCGACATCGACCGCGCCGATGGTCGCGGCGTCGGGCTTCTCCGCCTTGCGCTCGAGGGTGGACACGCGCACAGCATCCCCCATCGGGCCTGGGCGCGTCACGTCGGGGGCCCCGGGCAAGATAGGCACGTGCACGCCGACAGCGAATCGTCGCTCCCCCCTGAGGTCGAGCCCGACGTCGACGGCGGCTCCTCGGTCGGACACAGCCTCGGCACCGGGGCGCGGGCCACCGGCCGGGGCCTGCGGCGTGCGGCCCGCGCCACCGGTCGCTTCGGCCGCTACACCGCCCGCCAGGCGCGCAAGGCGGCCGACGCCCAGGGCGCCGCGAAGTCCGGCCTGAACCGGCTGATCGAGGTGCACGCGGCCAACGCGGCCGGCGACGCGGCCGTCACCATCGCGCTGGCCGGCACCGTCTTCTTCAAGGGCGCGACGTCCGACGCACGCGGCCAGGTGGCCCTGTTCCTCGGCCTGACCATGCTCCCGTTCGCGATCGTGGCTCCGCTGATCGGCCCGTTCCTCGACCGGTTCAGCCACGGCCGCCGGTGGGCCATCGGCGCGACCTTCGCGCTGCGGGCGTTCCTGTGCTGGGTGCTCGCCGACGCGATCGCCAACGACACCCCGTGGTTCTACCCCGCCGCCCTGGGCGTGCTCGTCTCCTCCAAGGCCTACGGCATCGCGCGAGCGGCGGCGGTGCCGCGACTGCTCCCGGCGGAGATCACGCTGGTCAAGGCCAACGGGCGCGTGGCCCTGGCCGGACTGGTCGGCGCCGCGGTCTCCGCCCCGCTCGCCGGGCTTGCCTCGCTGGCCGGTCCCGAGTGGGACCTGCGCTACGGCTTCGTGGTGTTCGTGATCGGCACGGTCCTCGCGATCCGGCTGCCGAACCGCGTCGACTCCAGCGCGGGCGAGACCGGGATCGCCCAGGTCCAGGCGCGGCCGGACCACGCGGGGGCGGCGCCGAAGCGGCAGCCGCGCCGGCGCCGCGGCGTACCTCCTGCGGTCGCGTTCGCGCTGCGGGTCAACTGCGGACCGCGGTTCCTGTCCGGGTTCCTGACCATGTACTTCGCGTTCGTGCTGCGCGAGCACCCCGTCGACGGCTGGACGCACGGCCCGGCCCTGCTGATCGCGCTCGTCATCGGCTCGGCAGGCCTGGGCAACACCCTCGGCATCGTCACCGCGTCCCTGGCGAAGAGGATCAGCCCGGCGGTCACCGTGGTCGCCGCGCTCGCCGCGGACATCGTGGCGATCGTGCTCGCCGCGGTGTTCTACAACCTGCCCACGCTGGTGCTGCTGGGCGTGACCGCGGGGCTGGCGCAGTACCTCGCCAAGGTCTCCCTCGACTCCACCATCCAGACCGGCGTGCCGGCGACGGCCCACGCGAGCGCGTTCGCGCGGGGCGACACGACGCTGCAGTTCGCCTGGGTCATCGGCGGGTTCGTCGGCATCGCGCTGCCGATGCAGCCTCACCTGGGCCTGGGCGTCGCGAGCGCGGCGCTGCTCGGCTGGGCGGTCACGATGATCGTGCTGCCCCGGATCACGAAGGACGAGCAGGCAGTGCCCGTCTAGGGCCGGTCTAGGCCTCGAGCTCGTCGGCCAGCGCGCGGAGCAGCTTCGCGACCGGCCCGGCGGCCTTGCGGTCGGGGTGGCGGCCGTGCCGGTAGCCCTCACCGATGCCGTCGAGCACGCGGATCAGGTCCTCGACGATCGGGACCATCTCCTCGGGCTTCTTGCGCTTGGCGTCGGCGCGGTTGCGGGCGACCGAGGTCGGCGCGTCGAGGACCTTGACCTGGAGCGCCTGGTCGCCGCGACGGCCCTGGGCGATGCCGAACTCGACCCGGGTGCCGGCCTTGAGCGTCGCGACGCCCTCGGGCAGCGCGTCGGCGTGGACGTAGACGTCGGCACCCTCGGGCTGGGAGAGGAAGCCGAAGCCCTTCTCGGCGTCGTACCACTTCACCTTGCCAACAGGCACGGGACCGGCCTTCCTACGTCAGGGGGTACGGCGGGGTCCCGCCGCGAGCGGCAATGCTAGGCCATCTCGGTGGCCGTCCAGTACCGGATTGTCAGGGCCTGGTGACCTGGATGGTGACGCCGTCGCCGAGGTTGATGATCGCCCCCGGGACCAGCGCCACGGCGATCCCGGGCTTGAGGTCCTCCGGGCCGACGCCGGGCTGGACCAGGACGGTGCCGTTGGTCGAGCCCATGTCGGTGACGACCGCGGAGCCCTGGTCGGTGCCGGTGCCGGGCCGGATCTCGATGTGCGTCGAGGAGATCTCGTGGAGCCGGCTCGGGACGGTGATCAGCTGCGGCTGCTCGGTGGAGGTGAACCGGCGCGCCTCGGGCGCCCGGCCGATCAGGACCACGCCGTCGACGAGGACCGTCTGGCCGTCGGAGACGACGAGCTTGGCGACCGGACCGGACGTGTCGGCGGCCACTGGCGACGGGGACGCGGCCTCCCACGAGCCGATCGGCAGGGGCGGCGGCGGGGCCAGCGACGGTGCACCACCGCTCGGCGGCGGGGGCGGCGGGGCGAAGCCGGGGACCGGCGCGACGACCTCGGGGGTCGCCGGGGCCGCGGGGGCGGCCGGCGCCTCGGGCTGACCCCACGGCGTCACCCAGCCGGCCGGGGCGGGCTCGGCGGGCTGCTCGGTGTCGGCGGGGGTGTCGGAGTCGGTGTCCGGGGTGTCCGCGTTGTCCGCGGGCTGCTCGGCGTCGTCCGCGGCCGGCTCCTCGGTGCGCGGGTCGACGACGCCGGGCGGAAGCGGCTCCCCGGCGAAGGTCGGCTCGGTCCAGCGCTCGTTGTCCAGCGGCGACGGCTCGAGCGGGGCGGGCGCCTCGGCGGCCCCCTGCGCCGCGGGTACGTCGAACGGCGGCGCGTCGATCGCGTCGGGGACCGCGGCGACCGGGGCCGCCACGTGCGAGCCGGTCACGGGGACCACGGCGGGACGGTCGATCCGGGCCACGCGCACCAGGCCGGCGGGGATGGCCAGGTCGGCCTGCTCGCCGCCGTCCGCGTCGGCGGCGTCCTCCACCTGCACGGTCAGCGAGGTGATGCCGTCGATCGAGCGCTCGACCCATGTACCGCCGGCGGCGCCGTCGAGGACCACCTCTCCGTCGGCGGAGGTCGCCGTGGCCGACGTACCGACGCCGCGGAGCAGGACCCGCGTCGGGCCGGCGCCGGTGCTGACCAGGGCGAACCCGGGCAGGCGGCTCAGGCCGGAGGCGAGCAGCGCGTCGAGGACCTCGTCGAAGCCCGAGCCGCCGTCGACGAGCGACCACAGCGAGGCGACGTACTCCTTCTGTGCGGCAGGCAGGACCACGGCGACCTGGGGGCCGAAGACGGCGTACCAGGACCCGGGACGGTAGGACCACAGCGACGCCGGGGCGTCGTTGACAGCGGGCTCAGTCATGGGAGGGCTTCCCCTTCTCCTCCACGACCCGAGCGCTCCCCGCCCGGATCTCACACGTCGGTTCGGGCCCCATCCCACCACATGCGGCGCGGCCCGTCCGCACGCTGGCCCGATCGGGGCCTGGATAGGTTGGGCGGGTGGGGAAGGAGCCGGACGCGTACCGATCACTGGCCGACCAGCTGCGGTCGTGGCCCGAGGACGCGCTGCGCGACCTGCTGACCGCCCGCCCCGACCTCACCACGCCGGCGCCCTCGGACTTCGGGCAGCTCGCCGCGCGCGCCACCGGACAGGGCTCGATCTCGCGGGCGCTGGACGCCCTGACCCAGGGCGAGATGCTGGTCCTCGACGCCCTCGTCGTGGCCGGGCAGACCACCGACGAGGGGCTCCGCGCGATCGTGTACGCCGATCCGTCGTACGTCGACGCGACGGTCGACCGGCTGCGCGGCCTGGCGCTCGCGTGGGACTCCCCCGAGGGCCTGCGCGCCGTCAGCGGCGTGGCCGACCTGCTCGCCGGCGGGCCCGCGTCGTGCATCAGCGGGCTATGCCCCCGGTCGGCGCGGCCGATGGAGGAGACCGAGCTCCAGGAACGGCTGGCGACGATCGGGCCCGGGGCGCGCGGACTGCTCGAGCACATCGTCGACGAGGGAGGCCACGCAACGGCCGGCTCCACCCGCATCGGCATCGACCCGGAGGCCGCCGAGACCCCGGCCGAGGAGCTGGTGGCCCACCGGCTGCTGGTGCCCGCGCCGACGCGGCCCGGGCTGCTGATGGCGCCCGGCGAGGTCGGCCTGGCGCTGCGCGGCGGGCGCACCACGACCACGCCGATCGACGCGGCGCCGCAGATCGCGACCACTCCGCGGGCGACCCGGCTCGCGCTCAACGCCGCCCTCGGCTCCGCCACCGATGCCGTACGCCGGGTCGAGCTGCTGCTCGACTGGTGGGGCCACCGGCCGGCGACGGCCCTGCGCTCGACCGGCCTGACCGCCCGCGAGCTCAAGTCGGCCGCCGGCCACCTGGGCGTCGACGAGCGCCAGACCGCCCTGCTCGTGGAGGTCGCGGCCGCCGCCGGGCTCGCGGCCTCCCGCGCCGACGCCGAGGGCGCTCCCGTGTGGGTGCCGACCGACGCCTACGACGAGTGGCGGGCCGGGTCGGTCGCGGAGCGCTGGGTCACGCTGGCGCGCGCGTGGCTGGCCAGCCCCCGGCTCCCGTCGCTGGTGGGCGAGCGCGGGCCGGACCAGAAGGCATGGAACGCGCTGACCCCCGAGCTCTCCGCCGCCGCGATGCCCGAGGCCAAGGTCATGGCGCTGACCGAGCTCGGCGCGCTCCCCGACGGCGAGACGCTCGCGCCCGGGACCGGGCTGCCGTCCCTCGTCGCGCGGGTCGTGTGGCTGCGGCCGCGCCGGCCCCGGACCCGGCCGGACCTGGTCGCCTGGGCGGTCGAGGAGGCCGCGGCGCTCGGCATCAGCGGCGCCGGCGCGCTGGCGTCGTACGGACACAGCCTGCTGGCGGGCGAGGACCCGACACCGGTGCTCGCGGAGCTGCTCCCGCCGCCCGTCGACCACGTGCTGATCCAGGCCGACCTGACCGCCGTGGCGCCGGGTCCGCTGGAGTCGGCGCTGGAGCACCAGCTGCAGCAGATCGCGGACCTGGAGTCGCACGGCTCGGCCACGGTCTATCGGTTCACCCGCGACTCGATCCGCCGGGCGCTCGACATCGGCTGGAGCGGCGCCGAGATCCACGCGTTCCTGACCCTGGCGTCGCGCACGGCCGTGCCGCAGCCGCTCTCGTACCTGGTCGACGACACCGTGCGCACCTTCGGCCGGCTGCGGGTCGGGTTCGCGCAGGCCTTCATCCGGTCCGAGGACGAGGCGGCCCTGCTCGACCTCGTCCGGCACCCGAAGTCGGAGGCCCTGGGCCTGCAGCGGATCGCGCCGACGGTCGTGGTGTCGAGCACCCCGGTCGACGTACTGCTGCCGCGGCTGCGCGAGCTGGGCATGGCACCGGTCATCGAGGGCGTCGACGGGGTCGTGCGGGTCGGTGCCGCCGAGTCCCTGCGGGCGCGTACGCCGAAGACCCCCGCACGGGCCGGCGGCGCGCGGCAGGCCGCCCAGGTCGCGGTGGCGGTGCGCTCCCTGCGCGAGGGCGACGCCGAGACGCGATCGCGGCCGGCCACCGCCTCCTCCCCCGCGACGGCGCTCTCGGCGCTGCGGGAGGCGATCGAGCGGCGGGCGACCGTGCTCATCGGCTTCACCGACAACCACGGCGTGATCAGCGAGCGCGTGGTGCGACCGGTGTCGGTCGAGGGCGGCCAGCTGACGGCGTACGACGACGGCGACCCGGACCTCGAGCGGCGCTACCCGATGCACCGGATCACCAGTGTCGGGCCGGCAACCTAGGCCGTGTCTCCCCATCCTCGGCGGATGCCAGCGTCGTCCAGGTGGTGCGATCGCGAGGCGCCGTCGCGACGGCATACCGGGGTTGTCTACCGAGCGGCGGCAACGCTGCGAGCGTGCCGCCTGGGCGGCGCTGGCGCCGCCACGGGATGGGGAGACACGGCCTAGACTCGTGCGGTGACCGACGGCCCCCTCATCGTGCAGAGCGACAAGTCCCTGCTGCTGGAGGTGGACCACCCGCAGGCGGCCGAGTGCCGCAAGGCGATCGCGCCGTTCGCGGAGCTCGAGCGCTCCCCCGAGCACATCCACACCTACCGGCTCACGCCGCTCGGGCTGTGGAACGCCCGCGCCGCCGGCCACGACGCCGAGCAGGTCGTCGACACCCTGCTCACCTACAGCCGCTATCCGGTGCCGCACGCACTGCTGGTCGACGTCGCCGAGACGATGGCGCGCTACGGCCGGCTGCGGCTGGAGAAGCACCCGGTGCACGGGCTGGTGCTGAGCACCACCGACCGGCCGGTGCTCGAGGAGGTCCTGCGCGCCAAGCGGGTCGCCGGGATGCTCGGCGCAAGGCTCGACGACGACTCCGTCGCGGTCCACCCCTCCGAGCGCGGCAACCTCAAGCAGGCGCTGCTCAAGCTGGGCTGGCCCGCCGAGGACTTCGCCGGCTACGTCGACGGCGAGGCCCACGCGATCTCCCTGCGCGAGGACGGCTGGAAGATCCGCGGCTACCAGGCCGAGGCGGCCGAGTCGTTCTGGCACGGCGGGTCGGGTGTGGTCGTCCTGCCCTGCGGCGCCGGCAAGACCATCGTCGGCGCGGCCGCGATGGCGCAGGCCCAGGCGACCACGCTGATCCTGGTCACCAACACCGTGAGCGCGCGGCAGTGGAAGGACGAGCTGCTCCGGCGTACCTCCCTGACGGCGGAGGAGATCGGCGAGTACTCCGGGTCGGTCAAGGAGATCCGCCCGGTCACCATCGCGACGTACCAGGTGGTGACGACCAAGCGGAAGGGCGTCTACCCGCACCTGGAGCTCTTCGACGCGCGCGACTGGGGCCTCATCGTGTACGACGAGGTCCACCTGCTGCCCGCGCCGATCTTCCGGATGACCGCGGATCTCCAGGCCCGCCGGCGGATCGGGCTCACCGCGACCCTGGTGCGCGAGGACGGCCGCGAGGGCGACGTGTTCTCGCTGATCGGCCCGAAGCGGTACGACGCCCCGTGGAAGGACATCGAGGCGCAGGGCTGGATCGCCCCCGCCGACTGCGTGGAGGTGCGGGTGACGCTGCCGGAGTCGGCGCGGCTCACGTATGCGACCGCGGAGCCGGAGGAGCGCTACCGCCTCGCCGCCTGTACGCCGGAGAAGCTCGGCGTGGTCCGCTCGATCATCGCCCAGCACGCCGGCCAGCCGACGCTGGTGATCGGGCAGTACATCGACCAGCTGCACGAGCTGGGCGACAAGCTCGACGCCCCGATCATCACCGGCGAGACGACGGTCAAGGAGCGGCAGCGGCTCTTCGAGGCGTTCCGCTCCGGTGAGATCGGCCTGCTGGTGGTCTCCAAGGTCGCGAACTTCTCCATCGACCTGCCGTCGGCCGAGGTGGCGATCCAGGTGTCGGGCTCCTTCGGCTCGCGCCAGGAGGAGGCCCAGCGCCTGGGCCGACTGCTGCGCCCCGGCGAGCCCGGCCCGGACGGGGAGCGCAAGGTCGCCCGCTTCTACACCGTGGTCGCCCGCGACACCGTCGACGCGGAGTTCGCGCAGAACCGGCAGCGGTTCCTGGCCGAGCAGGGCTACGCCTACCGGATCGTGGACGCGGACGACCTGTCGGTCTGAGCCGGCCGCGCGGCGGCAGGCCCACCGTCAGGCCGCGGCGACCGCCTCCGTGGAGGCGACCAGCGCCCGCTCCAGGATCTCGGTGACCGCCCCGACCGGCGTGACGGTCAGTGCCTCCAGGATCTCGGCCGGTACGTCGTCCAGGTCGGGCCGGTTGCGCTCGGGGATGAACACCTCGGCGACCCCGGCACGCTGGGCGGCGAGCAGCTTCTGCTTCACCCCGCCGATGGGCAGCACCCGTCCCGACAGGGTGACCTCGCCGGTCATCGCGATGTCGGAGCGGACCGGACGCCCGGTCAGCAGCGACACCAGCGCGGTGACCATCGTGACGCCTGCCGACGGGCCGTCCTTGGGGACGGCACCGGCCGGGAAGTGCACGTGGATCGACCGCTCGAAGGCGCTCTGCTCGATGCCGAGCTCGGACGCGTGGGCGCGCACCCAGGACAGCGCGATCCGTGCGGACTCCTTCATGACGTCGCCGAGCTGACCGGTGACGGTCAGGCCGGCGTCGCCGTCTGCGACCGAGGTCTCGACGTAGAGGACGTCACCGCCCATGCCGGTCACCGCGAGCCCGGTGGCGACGCCGGGGACCGACGTGCGCTCCTCGAGGTCGGGGGTGAACCGGGGGCGACCGATGAGGTCCTTCAGCTCGTCGACACCGATGTGGACAGTGTCCACATCGCCGGTCGCGAGGCGGGCGGTCGCCTTGCGGAAGGCCTTGGCGAGCAGCCGCTCCACCTGGCGCACGCCGGCCTCCCGGGTGTAGTTGGCCGCGATCTCGCGCAGCGCCTCGTCAGTGATCGTCACCTCGTCGGTGGACAGCGCGGCCCGCTCCAGCTGCCGCGGGACCAGGAAGTCGCGGGCGATCGCGACCTTGTCCTCCTCGGTGTAGCCGTCCAGGGCGACGAGCTCCATCCGGTCCAGCAGGGCCGCCGGGATCGAGCCAACATCGTTCGCGGTGGCGATGAACAGCACGTCGGACAGGTCGAGGTCGAGCTCGAGGTAGTGGTCGCGGAAGGTGTGGTTCTGCGCGGGGTCCAGGACCTCGAGCAGCGCCGCGGCAGGGTCGCCGCGGTAGTCGGAGCCCACCTTGTCGACCTCGTCGAGCAGCACGACCGGGTTCATCGAGCCGGCCTCCTTGACGGCCCGCACGACGCGGCCGGGCAGCGCCCCGACGTACGTCCTGCGGTGGCCGCGGATCTCGGCCTCGTCGCGCACGCCGCCGAGGGCGACGCGGACGAACTTCCGTCCGAGGGCGCGCGCCACCGACTCGCCGAGCGACGTCTTGCCCACTCCCGGAGGACCGGCCAGCAGGATCACCGCGCCGGAGCCGCGGCCGCCGACGACCTCCAGGCCGCGCTCCGCGCGGCGGGCGCGGACGGCGAGGTACTCGGTGATCCGGTCCTTCACCTCGTCCAGGCCGTGGTGGTCCGCGTCGAGCACGGCGCGGGCGGCGACCACGTCGGTGTCGTCCTCGGTCGTGACGTTCCACGGCAGGTCGAGGACGGTGTCGAGCCAGGTGCGGATCCAGCCGGCCTCGGGGTTCTGGTCGCTGGACCGCTCCAGCTTGTCGACCTCGCGCAGCAGCGCCTCGCGCACGGCGTCCGGGACGTCGGCCGCCTCGACCCGCGCGCGGTAGTCGTCGCCGCCGTCGGGGTCGCCCTCGCCCAGCTCCTTGCGGATCGCCGCGAGCTGCTGGCGCAGGACGTACTCGCGCTGGCTCTTCTCCAGCGACTCGCGCACGTCGGCGTCGATCTTGTCGCTGACCTCCGACTCCGCGACGAAGTCGCGGGTCCACTCCAGCAGCAGCTCGAGCCGCTCACGGACCGAGGGGGTCTCGAGGAGCTGCCGCTTGCGGTCGTCGGAGAGGTACGGCGCGTACCCGGCCGTGTCCGCGAGCGTCTCGGGGTCGTCGATGCGGCTGACCTGGTCGGCGATCGGCCACGCCTCGCGCCGCTGCAGCAGCCCGACGACGAGCTTGCGGTAGTCGTCGGCGAGGGCACGGACGTCGTCGTCGATCGTGCCGCCGCCGACCTCCTCGACCTCGACCCACAGCGCGGCGCCGGGGCCGCTGACCCCGCTGCCGATGCGGGCGCGGGCGTCGGCCTTGAGCACCGCGGCGGGCTCCCCGCCGGAGAACCGGCCGACCTTCTCGACGGTCGCCACGACGCCGTACGACGCGTAGCGGTGGTCCTCGAGGCGCGGGGCCACCAGGACGCGGGTGGGGGCGCCGCTCTCGCGGGAGGCCGCCTGGGCGGCGTCGATGGCGGCGCGGGCGGGCTCGTCGAGCTCGACCCGGACCACCATCCCGGGAAGCACCACCACATCGGAGAGGAACAGCACCGGAAGCTGGATCGGGTTCGTCATGCCCGGTCCAATGCCCGCGGGCGGGCGGGTGTTCCGTCGTTCGCGGAGGGCGAACCGCCGGACCGGCGGCTCAGGCGCCGTTGGACTCCGCGAACTGCTCGTGGTTGCGGATCACCTCGGCGATGATCACGCCGAGGATCTGCTCGGCGAAGCGCGGGTCGAGGCCCGAGGTCTCCGCCATCGAGCGCAGCCGCGCGATCTGCACCGCCTCGCGCCCCGGGTCGGCCGGCGGCATGCCCGCACGCGCCTTGAGGCGACCGACCTGCTCGGTGCACTTGAACCGCTCGGCGAGCAGATGCACCAGGGCGGCGTCGAGGTTGTCGATGCTCGACCGGAGCCGGAGCAGCTCGGCGCGGGGGTCCTCAGTCATGGGGACAATCCTGCCCCAACCCTCCCCACCCGGGCACCGCGTGGGCTTCAATGTCCGGATGGAGGACCATCATCGCGATATCCATCCCCCGATCGCGTGGCCGCTGAGCGATGCCGAGGCGCTGCGCGAGGAGCTGCTGGCGGCGTACGACGAGCCGGGGCGGGCCTACCACGACCGGCGGCACCTGCGGGAGGTGCTGGTCCGCCTCGACGAGCTCGCGGCGCACGGTGTCGCCTTCGACCCGCTCCCCACCCGCCTGGCCGCGTGGTTCCACGACGCCGTGTACGACGGCGAGCGGGACGCCGAAGAGCGCTCGGCCGCCTGGGCGGAGGTCGCGCTGCCGGCGTACGTCGACGCGGCGACCGTCGCCGAGGTCGCGCGCCTGGTCCGGCTCACCGAGTCGCACCGGCCCGACCCCGAGGACACCAACGGCGCCGCGCTGTCCGACGCCGACCTCGGGGTGCTCGCGCTGCCGGCTGCCGACTACGCGGCGTACGCCGCCAACGTCCGCCGGGAGTACGCCCATCTGTCCGACGAGGTCTTCGCCGCGGGCCGCGCCGATCTGCTCGCCGACCTGCTCGACCGGCCGGCCCTGTTCCGCACCGAGGCGGCCGGCCGCCTCTGGGAGGCCGCGGCGCGCGGCAACATCGCGGCCGAGCTCGGCGAGCTCGCGGCGGCTAGGCCTCGAACTGCAGCGAGATGACGTGCCCGTCGCCGCGGTAGGTGGTGCGGGACAGCTCGATCGGCCGCTCACCCCACAGCGCGCGGCGTGAGTGGCGCAGCACGGCCGCGCCCGGCTCGATCTCGAGCAGCCGCGCCTCCTCCGGCGAGGCGACGGCGGCGCTGATCGCGTCCTCGGCCCAGGTCGGGCGGTGGCCGCGGCGGGCGAGCTCGGCGTACAGGCTGCTGGGGAGCTCGCCGTCCAGGAACTGCGGGACCAGGTGCTCGTTGAGGAAGGTGTCGGTGATGCAGACCGGGCGCCCGTCGGCCAGCCGTAGCCGGCGCCACCGGATCACCGAGCTGCCGGGCTCGACGTCGAGCGCCTGCGCGACCCGCGTGGGCGCCGGGCAGCGCGCGGCCATGATGCTGCGCGACTCGGCGAGGAGGCCGCGGCGCTCGAGGTCCTCGCTGAACCCGGACACCCGCGAGCGGACCCGGCGCGGTCGCGCCACGAAGGTGCCACGCCCGGGGAAGCGCTCCAGGACGCCCTCGGCGACCAGGGCGTCCAGCGCGTGCCGGACCGTCATGCGGGCGACGCCGAAGCGATCGACCAGGTCACGCTCGGACGGTGCCGCTGCTCCGGGCGAGCTCTCGGCCACCAGGGCGCGCACGTACTCCCTGATGGTCACGTGCTTCAGCGCGATGCTCACACCAACTGCCCCCAGTCCGGTTCTTCTCCTCGCAGGTTAGGGCGCGGCCAACCGGCCGATCCCGGGAATCGGATTTTCTTTGCCATGCAGCGGCTGCCGAACATCTGTTCGATCCGGTGTTACCGTGGATGCATGGACTTCCAGTCGACGCTGTTCGCGGCCGAGCCGGCCGCCGGGCCGAGCTTCGCGACGCTGGGCCGGACGCCGCTGAGCGACGGTGCGTGGGTCGACGTCGCGCGCTCCTGGCTGCCCGACGCCGACGAGGTCTTCGCCCGCATGGTGCAGGAGGTGCCGTGGCGCGCGGAGCGCCGCCGGATGTATGACCGGGTCGTCGACGTACCCCGCCTAGTGCACACCTACATGATCGGCGAGGACCTCCCCCACCCGATGCTGACGACGGCGCGCGAGGCCCTCAGCGAGCAGTACGCCGAGGAGCTCGGCGAACCGTTCCGCACCGCCGGCTGCTGCTACTACCGCGACGGCCGCGACAGCGTGGCGTGGCACGGCGACACGATCGGCCGCGGCTCGACGCAGGACACCATGGTCGCGATCGTGTCGCTGGGCGACCCGCGGCGGCTCTGCCTGCGCCCGCGCTCCGGTGGCGAGGGCATCGCCGTCGAGATGGGCCACGGCGACCTCGTCGTGATGGGCGGCAGCTGCCAGCGCACCTGGGAGCACGCGGTGCCGAAGGTCGCCTCCGCCGGCCCGCGGATCTCGGTCCAGTTCCGCCCCCTGAACGTCTTCTGATTTTCATTTGCGCGAGCGCGTCGGCGCCGGCGGCGCCGCGCTGCCGCGCACCTTCGCGTGGCGGCAAGGCGAACGGCCCCGAGTCAGGGCGTCGGGGAGGCCGACTCGGTGGCCGACGGCGAGGTCGAGGAGACCGCGGTCTCCGTCGGTGTGGCGGTCGGGGTCGGCGACGCGGTCGACGACGTCTGACCGGTCGGGCTCGACGTCGGGGTCGGCGCCGCCGTGGTCGGGACCGCCGTGGTGGTCACGGTCGCGGTCACCGTCGGCGTCGGGGCGGGCTGCTTCCGGCTGCCCGTGGTGTCACCGAACAGGCCGGTCACCGAGGTCCGCTTGTCGGTGGTGGTCCCGCCGGTCAGCGACGACACACTCTTGCCGGCGAGCATCTCGAAGCCGCTGATCGCGAGCATCGCGACCACGAAGACCGCGGCCGAGAGCAGGGCGACCCGGCGCCAGGGAAGCGTCGCCAGCCCCCTCCTCGGCGCCGCGTGGGCGGCCGGCGGAGCGGGGTCGACGGACAGCGGCGCGGGCTCCGCGGGCTCCTCCTCGGTGCCGTCGTCGAGCTCGGAGGACGCGCCTTCGAGATGGGCGTCGGCGCGCGCGAGGTCGGAGGCGACGGTCGGGGAGTCGGAGCGGGCCGCCGCTCGGCGTACCTCCTGCTGGGCCTGGCCGACACGGTGCAGCGCCGTGGCCTGCACCTCGGCCATCTTGCGCCGGCTGGACTGGAGGGCCTGCTTGTAGAGCGCGGTGCTCACCGTGGCCACGACGCTGCCCAGCCCGGCGCCGACGAGGGTCCCGGCAGCGCCGAGGGTCGAGAGCAGCACCGCCACGGTGACCGCGGCGCCGGCGCCCGCGAGGACCGACGGCCAGTCGATCTTCGCCGGGGCGTCGTCCTGCTTCGTCATCGCCTACCAGTCTCGCGGGTGGTTCAAGAGACGCAGGTCTCAGGCGTCGGTGCCGTGCCGGGCGATGAAGGCCAGGATCTGCTCGGACAGCTCCGGGCGGCACACGATGACGTCGGGGAGGTAGACGTCGTCCTGGTTGTAGACCAGCTCGCTGCCGTCGACGCGCGAGGTGAACAGGCCGGCAGAGCGCGCGACAGCGACGGGGGCGGCCGAGTCCCACTCGTACTGACCGCCCGCGTGCACGTAGGCGTCCGCCACATCGCGCACGACCGACATCATCTTCACGCCCGCCGAGCCCATCGGGACCAGCTCCGCGTCGAGCTCCTCGGCGAGCGCCGCCACGAACGCCGGCGGCCGGCTGCGGGAGACGGCGATGCGGGGCCGGGCCGACGTGCGCGCCGGTACGACGGGTGGGGTGCCGGTGTTGAAGGTCTCCCCGATCACGGGCTGGGCGACAGCGCCCGCCACGAGCTCCCCGCCCTGCCAGAGCGCGACGTGCACGGCCCAGTCGTCGCGCGGCGGCTCGGAGAACTCCCGGGTGCCGTCCAGCGGGTCGACGATCCAGACGCGCTCGGCGCTCAGCCGGGCCTTGTCGTCCTTGCCCTCCTCGGAGAGCACGACGTCGTCGGGACGGTACGTCGCCAGCAGGTCCATCAGCAGGTGGTGCGCCGCCATGTCGCCGGCGTCCTTGAGCTCCTTGCCGGCCAGGCCCTCGGCACGGACCTCCAGCAGCCGGCGGCCGGCCACCTCGGCCAGCCACGCGGCGAGGCGGTGGTCGTCGGCGACGACCTCGGGGGACGGCGTACCAGGATCGAAAGTCACGGCGTCACCCTATCGAGGAGCCTGTCGGTGAGGACGAGGCCGCCTTGCCTTGCCGCCAGACCGAGGCAGGACCTACGAAATTCGACTGCGCGCGCTCGCGCAAATGTCATGAGTTGAAGCGGGACTGCGTCTTCTCGAGACCCTCGGTGATCAGGGACTCGACGGCGTCGGCGGCGCGGTCGACCTCGAACGGGAGGTCCTTGCGCTCGGTGGTGGAGTAGTTCGACAGCACGAAGTCGGCGACGTCCTGGCGGCCGGGCGGGCGCCCGATGCCGGACCGCACCCGGAAGAACTCACCCGAGCCGAACGAGCCGCGCAGGGACTTCAGGCCGTTGTGGCCGTTGTCGCCTCCGCCGCGCTTGACCCGGAGCTGGCCGAAGTCGATGTCGAGCTCGTCGTGGATGGCGATGATCCGCTCGGGGCCGACCTTGTAGAAGGTGGCGAGCGCCTTGATCGGGCCGCCGGTCTCGTTCATGTAGCTGCGCGACTTGGCCAGGACCACCCGCGGGCCGGGCGTGCCCGGAGCCCCCAGCCGCCCCTCGACCACGTCGGCGCGGCCGGTCTTGTGGGCGCGGAAGGGCGAGCCCATCCGGCGGGCGAGCTCATCGACCACCAGGTAGCCGATGTTGTGCCGGTGTCCGGCGTACGACGGGCCGGGATTGCCGAGGCCGACGACCAGCCACACGTCGGGCTGCTCGTCGGCCATCGGTCACTCCTGGTCGTCGGTCTCGTCGGTCTCGTCCGCGGGCCGGTCGGCTTCGACATCGGCCGGCGCGGAGGAGGGGGTGCTCCCCGGCCCGAGGGTGCGGACCGGGGAGATCAGCCGGCCCAGGAACCACCGGAGCCGACCGAACGGGTTCACTCCGAGTCGCCCTCGGCACCCTCGGCGGCGGCGTCGCCGGCCTCGGCGTCACCCTCGCCCTCGGCAGCCTCCGACTCCTCGCCGGTGTCGGCGGCCTGGGCCTCGGAGATGTGGACCATCAGGGTCTCGGCGTCGGTCAGCAGGGTCGAGCCCTTCGGCAGCGTCAGCGCGCCGGCCAGGATCTGGGTGCCGGCCTCGACGCCCTCGATGTCGACCTCGATCGACTCGGGGATGTGGGTGGCCTCGGCCTCGATCTGGACGGTGTTGTTCTCGATCTGGACCAGGGTGTCCCGGGCGGCCTCGCCGACGGTGAGGACGGGGACGTCGACGGTGACCTTCTCGCCGCGCTTGACGGTGACGAAGTCGACGTGCTCGAGGACGCGGCGGACCGGGTCGACCTGGACGGCCTTGGTCAGCGCGAGCTGGGTCTTGCCGTCGATCTCGATCTCGAGCAGCGCGTTGGCGCCGCCGTGCTTGATCGCCATCATCGTGTCGTGGCCGGGCATGGTCACGTGGATGGGGTCGTTGCCGTGGCCGTAGATGACCGCGGGGATCTTGTTCTCGCGGCGGATGCGGCGGGCGGCACCCTTGCCGAACTCGGTGCGGGCCTCAGCCTTGATGGTCTCGGTGCTCATGCGCTTCTCCTGTACGGGGTGGGATCTCGGGGCCCGGCGAGGCACGACGGCCCCGACATCGGGCCCTGTCGATCACGGAGTCATCACGCGGGATGCTCCCTCGCCGAGGCAACCTGAAGAGTCTAGGCACGGCACCGCCGGTCGGGCCAATCCACGGGCGGGTTCCTAGAGTGAGGCCGTGCCCCTGACCCTCACCGAGGCGCGCGAGCGAGCCGCCCTGCTGTCCGACGTCCACACCGTCGTCCACCTCGACCTGACCTCGACCGAGTCCTACGTGGTCGAGGCGGAGGTCCGGTTCCGGTGCTCGACGCCGGGCGCCACGACGTTCCTCGAGCTGGCCGGAGCACGAGACGTCACCGTCGACGGCTCCCCCGCGACGGCGTACGACGGCCAGCGGATCCCGCTCGATGTGGACACTGACAACATCGTCCGGGTGCGGGCCACGCTGCCCTATGTCACCGACGGCGACGGGATGACCGTGACGACCGATCCGGCCGACGGCGAGCGGTACGTCTGCGCGTTCACCGGGATGGACATCGCCCACCACGTGCTCCCCTGCTTCGACCAGCCCGACCTGAAGACCACGTTCACGGTCTCGGTCACCGCGCCCGCGCGCTGGACCGTGCTGGCCAACGGGCCGACCCTCGGCACCGAGATCGGTGGCGACGCGCGGCGCTGGTCGTTCGGCACGACGCCGCCCATCTCGACGTACCTCTTCTTCGTGGCGGCTGGTCCCTGGGTCGGCGAGACCTGGGACGAGCCGTACGCCGCCGCACCCGGAGGGACGCTGCCCTTCGGCTGGTACGCCCGCGCCTCGCAGGAGCCCGCGCTGCGCCGCGACGCCGCCGAGCTGCGCCGGATCACCAGCACCTGCTTCGCGCACTACACGACGGTGTTCGAGCCGGCGTACCCCTTCGCCGACTACCAGCAGATCTTCACGCCCGGACTGAACTGGGGCGCGATGGAGTACCCCGGCTGCGTCGCCTTCCGCGACGAGTACCTCGTCGCCGGCACCCCGACGGCGATGCAGCGGGAGTGGCTCGCCACCACGATCGCCCACGAGATGGCGCACATGTGGTTCGGCGACCTGGTCACCATGCGGTGGTGGGAGGACTCCTGGCTCAACGAGTCCTTCGCCGACTTCATGGGGTACGACGTCGCGGCGACCGCCGCCGGGTACGACGACGCCTGGACCGGCGCGGCCCTCACCCGCAAGCCCACCGGCTACCGCGCCGACCTGCGCCGCTCCTCGCACCCGGTGGCCGAGGACGCCGAGCGGATGCCGGACGCCGACACCGCCTTCGCCAACTTCGACATGATCACCTACGCCAAGGGCAACGCGGTGCTGCGCCAGCTCGGGATCTGGCTGGGCGACGACTTCCTGGCCGGGGTCAACCGGCACCTGAGCGCGCACGCGTTCGGGAACGCCACGCTCGCCGACTTCCTCGACTCGCTCGACGCGGCGACCGACCGCGACGTGCGCGATTGGGCCGGGAAGTGGCTGCGCAGCACGGGATTCGACACGATCGAGGTCACCCGCGACGACACGGTCCCGGTGCTCACCCGGACCGGCACCCGGCCGCACCGCCTGTCCGTCGCCGCGTTCGACGGCTCGCGCGAGGTGGGCCGCGTTCTGGTGGACCTGGCCGACGAGCCGGTGCGGCTCCCGGCCTTCGCCGGACGGGCCGTGGTCGTCAACGCGGGCGACGAGACGTTCGCCGCCGTCCGGCCGGACGAGGAGTCCCGGGACGCGACGGCCGCCGGCCTGTCGGCGTACGCCGAGCCGCTGCTGCGGGCCGTGCTCTGGTGGCAGGCGCTGGAGCGGGTGGAGTCAGGGGTCGACTCGCTGGCCGACCTCGGCACCCTGCTCACCCGGCACCTGGTGCCCGAGCGCGAGCCACTGATCGTCGAGGGCGTGCTGAGCACGGTGCAGCGCATCATCCGGCTGTACGCCGATCCGCCGGCCGCCGCCGCGCTCTCCGAGCAGGTCGCCGAGGTGGCCCGCGCGGCCCTCGCGTCCGAGGTGCCGGCGCTCGCTCCGGCGGCGGCGCGGGCACTCGCCGCAGCCAGCGACGACGTGGAGCAGCTCTGCTCGTGGCTGACCGACCCGCCGGCGTACGTCGACCAGCAGGTGCGCTGGGTCGTGATCCGTCGCCTGGCGGAGCTGCGCCACATCGGCTTCCTGGCAGCCGAGGAGCGCCGGGACCGCTCGGTCTCGGGCCACCACGCCGCCCTGACCGCCCGGGCCGCGATCGGGACGGCGGCCGCCAAGGCGGCGGCCTGGGACCTGCTGGTGTCGGGGAGACTCACCAACCACGAGTTCACCGCGGTGGCCCAGGGGTTCTGGAGCGACGCCGACCTGGTGGCGCCGTACCTGGACCGCTACCTCACCGAGGGGCTCGCCCTGGCGCGGTCGTCGGGCCAGGCGATGGGCCAGATCATCGGGCGCGCGTTCCCCCTGCTGCCGATGCCGCACCGGCAGCGCCGGGAGCTGCGGGACCGTCTCGCGGCCACGCTGGAGGGCGACGTCCCGACCGTCCTGGCCCGCGCGTGGAACGACGCGCTCGACGACCTCGACCGGGCGCTCGGGACCTGCTGACGCCGGCCGGATACTCCTTTATACTTCGGCGAAGTATAAAGAGGTATCGGCTCTGCGGAGGGCGACGATGGCGACCAGGGCGACAGCGGCCAACCCGTACACGCCCGGGCAGGTCCCCCGCATCCTCGCCGGCCGCACCGTCGAGATGCGCAGGATCGAGGGCGTGCTGGCGCGGGTCGCCACCTACGGCGAGCTCGGCGGGCCGCTGATGGTGTTCCACGCACCCCGCGGCCTCGGCAAGACGTCGCTGCTGCGGGCCGGCCAGCGACGGGCGGCCGAGGCCGGGTTCGTGTCGGCATGGGTCGCCTGCTCGCGCCAGCGGCCGGTCCTGCCGGAGATCGCGCACAGCATCGGCCAGGCGCTCGAGCAGGCCGACGCCGTACCTCCCGGAGCCGCCGGCACGCGGTGGCGCGGCCGCCTGGAGCGACTGACCGTGGAGGTCGGCCTGCCCGGCGCGAAGGTGCAGGCCGAGGTGGCCCGCGACGAGTCGGCGGCACCCGCGCCGGCGACGATCGGCCTGCTGGAGTCGCTGCTCCACGAGGCCGCCGCATCGGTACGTCGCCGCGGCGGCGCCGGCCTGCTGCTCGTCCTCGACGAGCTGCACACCGCATCCGCCGACGACATGTCGGTGCTGCTCAACGTGCTGCAGAACCTCGACGGCGACCGCGCCGAGAACCCTCTCGCCGCGCTGGCGGCCGGCCTGCCCGTGACCCCCGAGGCGCTCACGAGGGCGGCCACCTTCGGGGAGCGCAGCACGTTCGTCTCCCTCGACGTGCTGTCCGACGTCGACGCCCGCTCGGCGCTGCTCGCCCCGGCTGAGGCCGAGGGCGTCGGGTGGTCGGCGGCGGCGCTCGACGCGATCGTCGCCGAGTCGCACGGCTACCCCTACCTGATCCAGCTGCTCGGCAGCACCACCTGGGACGCAGCCGAGCCGTCGCCGGGCTCGCGGCTGACGATGACCGCGGTCCGGCGCGGGCTGCCGACCGCCCGCGACCAGCTCACCGCGATGCACCGCGCGCGCTGGGGCGCGGCGTCGCGCCTGGAGAAGCAGTTCCTCGCCGCGATGGCCCGGGCCGGCGACGGCAACATCACCCGGGCCTCCATCGCCGCCCTGATGGGCGTCGACTCGCGCGCCATCAGCGTCCCGCGCGAACGGCTGATCGACAAGGGCGTGATCGAGCCGGTCGGTCACGGCCTGGTCCGGTTCACCCTTCCCGGGTTCGGGGAGTTCGTCCGCGGCCTGGACGAGGCCTGACCCGTCTCTTCGGGATTCAGCTCACCGTGGCCGACCGCACCGCGGACTGACCCGCGAGGTTGCCCGACGCGGCGGCGACCTTGACGAACACCTTCCAGGTGCCCTTGCTCGGCACCCGGTAGGAGAGCTTGTAGCTGCCGTCGGAGTGCACCTTCGAGGTCGCGAGCAGGCTCGCCCCGGTCGCGGTCTTCCGCCACAGGCTCACGGCGACGCCCGGCTTGTGCGGCTTCGTCACGCCCGACGCCACGAGGCTCTGCCCCTTCTTGATGGTCGAGTCCGCGAGGCCGATGGTGACCGCCGTGCGCACCTTGACCGTGACGGTCGTGGAGGTGCCGGAGAGGCAGCACGACGACCCGGCCACGAACCAGCGGTACGACGTCTGGACGACCGGCTTCACCGCGACCGCCGCGGCGCTGCCGCCCGCGGTCACGGTCTTGATCGTGCGCCAGGTCGACGATCCGTACGCCTTGGCCTGCAGGTCGACCGACTGGCTCGAGGATCCCTGCAGCTTGATCGACGCCGATCCGCCGGCGGTGATGGCTGCGGGCGCGGCACCCATGGTCGCCGTCGAGTTCAGCTTCTCGAAGTCGTAGGTGGTCACCGACCCGGACGGGCCCGCCTCGAGGTCGTCGTAGTAGTACGGCGTGCCCTCCGGGACGTCACAGCCGAAGGCGAAACCGGCGAAGCTGTCCGCCGGCGCTCCCCCGTGAGCGGCGTTGAAGGCGGCGACGGTCGCGGTCTGCGGGCTGCCGATCTTCGTGTACGGGAAGTTGGAGCCGTCCCACTCCTGCCACGAGTACGACGTGGACGGCGTCACGCTGACGGTCGACCAGGAGGGGGTGACGTGGCCCGTGCCCGCCACGGAGGCGGTGCCGATCCAGAACTGCGTGTCAGCCGTCGCGTCCTGCGTCGCCGTGTCGATCACGGCCACGCCGGAACCGGCGCCGTACACGGCGAGGCGTTGGTTCTCCACCACCGCCGCGTCTGCCGTCTCCACCGCGGGGCCGTACTGACCCGGCACGGCGCCGAGGTCCTCGATGCCCCACGACACCTCGCCCTTGACCGGCGACGGGTTCGAGCCCGTGATGTGGAACGCCGGCTGGACCCCCGTCGAGTCCAGGCCCCCACTGCAGTCGATGAGGATGTTGAAGGGGTTGGACGACTGCAGGTCGCGCACGGTCACCGTGCTGTCGGCGTACGCCGGCGGCGACCACACCACGGCGAAGGAGAGGGCCGCAGCAGCGGCGAGGATTCGACGGGGCATGACGCCTCCCGGGTCGGCTGGATATGCCGTCGTCCCCGAGGGCGAACCCTCACATGGTGAACCTGCCCGCGGGCGCGGGCAAGCGATTCGGCCGAATTAGGCCTGGCCGTCGAACATCGAGGTGACCGAGCCGTCCTCGAAGACCTCCCGGATGGCGCGCGCGACCAGCGGCGCGATCGACAGCGTCGTCAGCTTGTCGAACTGCTTCTCCGGCGGCAGCGGGAGCGTGTTGGTCACGACGATCTCGAGCGCGGGGCTGTTCTTGAGCCGGTCGACGGCCGGGTCGGAGAGGATCGCGTGGGTGGCGCAGATGATCACGCCCGCGGCACCGTCGGCCATCAGGGCCTCGGCGGCCTTCACGATGGTGCCACCGGTGTCGATCATGTCGTCGGTGAGGACGCAGATGCGGCCCTTGACGTCGCCGACGACCCGGTTCGCGACGACCTCGTTCGCGACATCGGTGCGCCGGGTCTTGTGGATGAAGGCCAGCGGTACGCCGCCGAGCTTGGCCGCCCACTTCTCCGCGACCTTGATCCGGCCGGCGTCCGGGGAGACCACGGCGAGCTCGCCGAGCTGTCCGTCGCCGTACTTGCTCTTGATGTAGTCGGTCAGGACCGGCAGCGCCATCAGGTGGTCGACGGGGCCGTCGAAGTAGCCCTGGAGCTGGTCGGCGTGCAGGTCGACGGAGATGATCCGGTCGGCGCCGGCGGTCTTGAACATGTCGGCGACCAGCCGGGCGGAGATCGGCTCGCGGCCCTGGTGCTTCTTGTCCTGGCGGCTGTAGCCCCAGAACGGCATGACCACGGTGATCCGCTTGGCCGAGGCGCGCTTGAGCGCGTCCACCATGATCAGGTGCTCCATGATCCACTGGTTGATCGGCGTGGTGTGGCTCTGGATCACGAACGCGTCGCAGCCGCGGACGGACTCCTGGTAGCGGATGTAGATCTCGCCGTTGGCGAAGTCCCGCGCGTCGGTGGGCACCAGGTCGGTCTCGAGCAGCGCCGCGACCTCGTCGGCCAGCTCGAGGTGCGCCCGTCCGGAGAAGACCATCAGGTTCTTCTCGGTGGTCTTCTTCAGTCCAGCCACGCTGTGCTCCCCAGCTCGCCCAATGGGTCCTGATCAGGATTGTGCCTGCTCGCCGGGTTCGCTCCCAAGCCCCGGTCCGTTTTGGGACTGTTCACCGTGACCGTCGCCACCGATGGCGGCCGCCGCGGCGTCCCCCTGGGCCGTCCCGGCACGCCGGGACTGCGCCCAGCCGAGGACGTTGCGCTGCGGTCCGGCGCTCACCGCCAGCGCCCCGGGAGGTACGTCGTCGCGCACGACCGTGCCCGCTCCGGTGCCCGCCCCGTCGCCGATCGTGACCGGTGCGACGAAGGTGCTGTTCGACCCGGTCTTCGCGTGCCGACCGACGGTGATGCGGTGCTTCGCGACGCCGTCGTAGTTGGCGAAGATCGTGCCGGCGCCGATGTTGGTGCCCTCGCCGATCTCCGCGTCGCCGACGTAGGACAGATGCGGGACCTTGGCGCCGTCGCCGATGCTCGCGTTCTTGGTCTCCACGAAGGCGCCAATCTTGCCGCCGGCGCCGAGCGTGGTGCCGGGACGCAGGTAGGAGAAGGGGCCGACGGTGGCGCCGTCCCCGATCACGGCGAGTTGGCCGTGGGTGCGGACCACCCGGGCGCCCGCGCCGATCTCGCAGTCCTCGAGCGTGGTGTCCGGCCCGATGACCGCGTCCTCGCCGACCGAGGTGGCGCCGAGCAGCTGGACCCCGGGGAGGATCGTGACGTCCGGCGCGAGCGTCACGTCAGCCTCGATCCAGGTCGTCGCCGGGTCCATGACGCTGACGCCCTCGCGCATCCAGCGGGTCACGGTGCGGCGGTTCAGCTCCGCGCCCAGGGCGGCGAGCTGGGCGCGGTCGTTGGCGCCCTCGGTCTGCCACACGTCCTCGATCGGGTACGCCGAGACGGGCAGCCCCGCCTCGCGCGCGAGCCCGATCGCGTCGGTCAGGTAGTACTCGCCGTTCGCGTTGTCGTTGCCGATCCGGCCGACCGCGTCCAGCAGGAAGCGCGCCTCGAAGGCGAGGATCCCGGAGTTGATCTCGGTGATCCGGCGCTGCTCCTCGGAGGCGTCCTTCTCCTCGACGATCGCCTCGACGGTGCCGTCCTCGGAGCGGACGACCCGGCCGTAGCCGCGCGGGTTCTCGACGACCCCGCTGAGGATGCTGACGGCGGCGCCCGCGTCGTGGTGGGCCGCCACGAAGGCGGCCAGCGTCCCGCCCTCGAGCAGCGGGGTGTCTCCGTACGCGATCAGGACGGTGCCCTCCGGACCCACTCCCCCGAGCTCCTGCAGGGCGATCCGGACGGCGTGGCCGGTGCCGAGCTGCTCGTCCTGGACCGCCAGCACGACGCCCGGCAGCGACTCGGCCACGTGCGGGCCGACCTGCTCGCGCTGGTGCCCGACGACCGCGACGACGCCTGCCGGTGAGAGCGAGGCGACCGCGCGGAGGACGTGGCCGATCATCGACCGGCCCCCGATCCGGTGCAGCACCTTGGGGGTCTTGGACTTCATCCGGGTCCCGCCGCCCGCGGCGAGGACGATCACGGTGAGCTGGTCGGTCACGCGTGTCAGCCTAGCCGCGGGCGGGACGGCCTCAGCAGGCCTCGCCCGCCGGCGTCCGTCCGTGGTGGCCGAACCCGAAGGCGGCCAGCAGCGCCGCGATCGCGAAGCTGATGCCACCGAGGGCGAAGGCGATCTCGTAGGCGTGCTCGGTCGGCAGCGCGACCGCGCCGGCAGGCGTGGCGTAGCTGGCGGTCGAGCTGGTGAGCACCGTGATCACGATGGCCGAGCCGATCGCACCGCCGATGGTCCGCATGATCGAGTTGACCGAGTTGGCGACACCGGTGTCGGCGAGCTCGACGTGCTGGGCGAGCAGGGCCGGCATGGCGGCGTACGCCACGGCGATCGCGGCGTTGCCGACGACCAGGGCGAGGATGAACTCCGCGCTGTTGCCGTGCAGCAGCGTCAGCGAGCTCAGCGAGGCGACGCCCAGCAGGCTCGCGACGAGCAGCACCGGCCGGGCGCCGAAGCGGACCACGAAGCGGCCGGAGACCGGACCCAGCGGGATCGACAGGAGCGTCCCCGGCAGCATGTAGACGACGCTGGTGCGCAGCACGCTCGCGCCGAAGCCGAAGCCGGTCAGGACGTCCGGGGTCTGCACGAAGTACGTGGCGCCGAGGAACACGCTGAACATCGCGAAGCCGACGAACAGCGAGGCCAGGTTGGTCGCCAGCACGGGCCGGTGGGACAGCAGGTCCAGCTTGATCAGCGGGGTCGCGGTGCGGTGCTGCAGCACGCCGAAGCCGGCCAGCACGACGACCGAGCCCGCGAACATGCCGAGGGTCGTCACCGAGGTCCAGCCCCACTCGTGGCCCTGCGAGATCGGCAGCAGCAGGAGCATCAGGCCGGTGGCCAGGACGGCGGCACCGCGGTAGTCGACCGAGCCGCCCTGTCCGGCACGGCGCGGGAGGACGAGGGCGCTGATCGCGAGCATCGCCAGCGACGCGGCGGCGGTCAGCCAGAAGATCCGGTGGAAGTCGCCGTCGTGCTGGGTCAGCACGCCGGTCGCGACCAGCGCGAACCCGCCGCCGAGACCGAGCGCGGAGGCGGCCACGGCCATGCCGTGGTGCATGCGCTCCGCGGGCAGCTCCTGGCGGAGCACGCTGATCGCGAGCGGGAACAGGCCGAAGCTCGCGCCCTGCAGCGCCCGGCCGGCGATGAGCACGCCGATGTTGTCGGCGGTGGCGGCGACGATGCTGCCGACCAGGGTCAGCCCGAGGACGACCAGGATCACGCGGCGGTTGCCGAGGACGTCGCCGAGGCGGCCGAACAGCGGGGTCACCGCGGCGGCGGTGAGCATCGTCGCGGTCGAGACCCAGCCGACGGTGGTCGCGGCCGCACCCAGCTGGGTGCCGATGAGGGTGAGCGCCGGGACGACGACCGTCTGGATCAGGGAGAGCAGGAAGACGTTCGCCGCCATGGCGGGAAGGACGAGCCGTGAGTACGTCGCGGGGCCGCTGTGGTGGCGGGCCGAGGGCGCCTCGACGGCAGCTGTGGTGTCGAGGGTGGTGGTCATGAATCGAGAGTGACACAGTAATCGACACTGTGTCGATTTTCGACGACGTGACGTCAAACACGAACGACGCATCGTCGAGAACGCGTAGACTCGGGGCATGACCGCCTCGTCCACCACCGTGCGCCGCCGCAGCGGCCCGACCAAGGGCGACCAGCGCGAGCAGGCCATCCTCGAGGCGACGCGCTCACTGCTCACACACCGCAACGTCAACGACCTCACCATCGACGCGATCGCGAAGGCGGCCGGCGTCTCGCGCACGGCGTTCTACTTCTACTTCCCCACCAAGCAGGCCGTCGTCGCCGCGCTCCTGGACGGGCTCTGGGAGCAGTTCGGCAGCACCCACGGCTGGTTCGACAGCGAGGGCGCCGACCGCGCGGGCCTGCTCGAGCACCACCACCTGGTCGCCCAGGTCTGGCGCGAGCACCTGCCGATCCTCACCTGCACCACCGGTGCGGTCGAGTACCAGCCGCTCGTGGAGTGGGTCGAGCGGGCGCGCACCCGCCTGGTCACCGGCCTCGCCGCGAAGATCCAGCGCGACCAGGACTCCGGCGTCGCCCCGACGGGCGTCGGCGCCACCGCACTCGCGGAGATGATCGCCGACCTGCGCGAGACCCGGATGCGGGCGATCGCCCAGCTCCGCGGTGCGGCGTACGACGCCGCGGTCGCCGACCTCACCGAGGTCGTGCTGCGGATCGTCTACGGCACCGCCTGATCGCCCCTGACACGCACGACGCCCGCCCCGGCAGAGCCGGGACGGGCGTCGTACTCACTGCTGGGGATCAGAAGGCGCCGGTGCCGTTCGGCGTACCGAGGCCGGTCGGGCCGTCCCACCCGGCCCGGGCGTTGCACCACTGGGTGGTGGGGCAGGTGCCGTTGGAGCCGGAGGTGACGTCGTACAGGTTGGCCGCGTGGGCGTAGGGCACGGCGTTCGGGTAGCCGGCGGTGTTGCCCGAGAGGGCGTAGACCGAGGCGATGATCGGCGAGGACTCGCTGGTGCCACCGACCTGCGCCCACGTGGACGCGGTCTTGCTGGTCGGGTAGTAGACCGCCATGCCGCCCTGGCCCGGGTCGGCCGCGGCGGCCACGTCGGCCATCGCGCGCTTCGCGCAGCCGGTGTTGTACGACGAGGCCGCCGACAGCGCGGTGTTGTACGTCGAGCAGCCCGAGCCGGCGCCGCTCCACACGGTCTCGGTCCAGCCACGCGCGTTGGAGGCCGGGGCCAGCGAGGTGCCGCCGACGGCGGTCACGTAGGACGAGGACGCCGGGTAGGAGCCGCCCTGGTAGCCGTTGTCGCCGGTCGACGCGGTGACCGCGATGCCCGGGTGGTTGTAGTAGGTGCCGTAGGTCGAGTCGGCCGCGTCGCCGCCGCCGTAGCTGTTGGAGATCGCGACCACGCCGGCCTGCTTGGCGGCGGTGTTCACGGCAGCGCCGAGGTCGGCGAAGCTGGCCGACTTGGCCTGGACCATGACGATCTTGCAGTCGGGGCAGATCGCGGAGACCGCGTCGACGTCGAGCGCCTGCTCACCGGCCCAGCCGGTGTTGAACCGCGGCAGGCTGGTGCCGCCGTTCTCGTCGATGACCTTGAGGCAGCCGCTCGCGGAGGTGCAGGCCGGGAGGCCGAAGTAGGAGCGGTAGGTCGCGAGGTCGCGCTCCAGGTTGGGGTAGCCGTAGGCGTCGACGATGGCGACGGTCCGGCCGCCCGAGCTGGTGCCGCCCAGGTTGTAGGCGGAACGCAGGTTGGCCGGGGTCATCGCTCCGGCGGCGGGCGTCGTGCTGTTCGGCACGACGCCGGCGGAGCTGACCAGGACCTTGGCGTCGCACGCCGCGTGACCGGCGACGGCCGCCGCGCACGCGCGCTGCGCGTGGAGGGCGACGGGCTTCGCGTGGGCGTCGGCCGCGGTGGCAGCCAGCCCGGTGGCCACGAGCGCACTCACACCGAGCGCAGCCAGAACTCTTCTCATCGTGGGGTTCCTCCCGGATCGAGATCGTGCCGCCCGAACAGGCAGCGCATCACGTTCTATCGCCTGGTCGCCCCGCCGTCCAGGCCCGTTCGGACGATCTTCACCTTCATCTTCCTGCAATGCGTACGCATGAGTGTCCTTCTGCCGTCGATCCGGGTGAACATCGCAAGAAGTTCCGGCGCGCACTGGCGTCGGCCGTAGCGGTCGGACTTTCTCGGCGGGAGGCTCAGCCCTGGCCCCGTCGGGGCCTGATGGTCCGTCCTGTGTTCCGTTCTCGAGAGGAATCACCGTGTCCCGTCCCTTCCTTGCCGGCCTCGGGCTGGCAGCCGCGGCGGCGAGCGCCGTCGTCGCGGTCCCCACCGCCGCGCACGCCGTCTCCGGCGACGTCGTCATCAGCGAGGTGTACGGCGGCGGAGGCAACTCCGGCGCGCCGTACCGCTCGGACTTCGTGGAGCTGATCAACACCGGTTCCGCGTCGGTCAGCGTCACCGGCTGGAGCGTGCAGTACGCCAGCGCGTCCGGCACCACCTGGAGCCGCACCGCGCTGAGCGGCTCGATCGCCGCGGGAGCGACGTACCTGGTGCAGCTGGCGACCGGCACGACCGGCAGCGCGCTGCCGACGCCGCAGGCCACCGGCACCACCAACCTGAGCGCGACCTCGGGCAAGGTCGCGCTGGTCACCACCAACACCACGCTGACCTGCGGCGCGACCTGCCACAGCGCCTCCGGCGTCAAGGACTACGTCGGCTACGGCACCGCGACCGACTTCGAGGGCGCCGCCGCACCGGCGGGCTCGAACACCGCCTCGGTGACGCGGACGGTCGCCGACACCGACCACAACAGCACCGACTTCGCGGCGGCCGCCCCGACGCCCGGCACCTCGATCCTCGGCAGTGGTGGCGGCACCTCGTGCACCGGCACCCAGATCCACACCATCCAGGGCGCCTCGCAGCTCGCCACCACCGGCTCGGTCTCCGGCGTCGCCGGCATCGTCACCGGCGTGGGCCCGGCCGGGTTCTTCCTCGAGGAGCCGACCGCCTGCCAGGACACCAGCGTCGCGACTTCGGAGGGCATCTACGTCTACACCTCGTCGGCACCCACGGTGGCCGTCGGCGACTCGGTCAAGGTCGCGGGCACGGTCAGCGAGTACCGCTCGGGCGGCACGACCACGGCCAACCTCACCAGCACCGAGATCACCGCGCCGACGGTGACGAAGGTGTCCTCGGGCAACCCCCTGCCGGCTCCTGTGACCGTCGGCGCCGGATCGGCGTCCGCGGACCGGATCGTGCCCTCGACGGTCATCGAGAACGACTCCAGCGGCAACGTCGAGACCTCCAACACCTTCGACCCCGCGAGCGACGGCCTCGACTTCTGGGAGTCGCTGGAGGACATGCGCGTGACGATCCTCGGCGCGCAGGTGGTCGGCCCGACCAGCACGGCGTACGGCGAGACCCCGATCGTGCCCAACGGCGCCGGCACCCGTACGCCGCGCGGCGGGATCCAGCTGACGGCGAGCGACCCGAACCCCGAGCGGATCGTCGTGTCCGACCTGCTCGCACCGTCGGCCGTCGCGAACGTCGGCGACGGCTTCGGCAACCTGACCGGCGTCGTCGACTACGGCTTCGGCACCTACGACCTCGAGCCGTCGGCGACCCCGTCGGTCACCCACGGCGGCCTCACGGCCGAGTCCACGACCGCGGCCACCTCCGGCCAGCTCGCGGCGGCGACGTTCAACGTCGAGAACCTCGACCCGACCGACCCGCAGACCAAGTTCGACGGGCTGGCCGCGCAGCTGGTGAGCAACCTGAAGTCGCCCGACCTGGTCTCCCTGGAGGAGATCCAGGACAACGACGGCGCCACCGACGACGGCGTGGTGGCCTGTGACCAGACGATGGCCAAGCTGATCGCGGCCATCTCGGCGGCCGGCGGGCCGGCGTACTCGTGGACCTCGATCGACCCGCAGAACGACACCGACGGCGGCGAGCCGGGCGGCAACATCCGGCAGGTCTTCATGTACCGCACCGACCGGGGCCTCTCGTTCACGGGTCGGGGCGCTCCGACGTACAGCACGAACGCGACGCTGTCCGGCACCGGCTCCTCGACCACCCTCGTCACCAACCCGTCGCGGATCCAGCCCACCAACTCGGCGTGGAGCTCCTCGCGCAAGCCGCTGGTCGGGCAGTTCAGCTGGAACGGGAAGTCGCTCTTCGTCATCGCCAACCACTTCAACTCCAAGGGCGGCGACGACCCGGACTTCGGCAAGGACCAGCCGCCGGTGCACTCCTCGGAGACGCAGCGCCACAACCAGGCCTCCCTGGTGCGCACCTTCACCGACAGCCTGCTCGCCGCGGACCCGAACGCGCGGGTCGTGGTGATGGGTGACCTCAACGACTACGAGTTCAGCCAGACCGCGGACATCCTCGTGGGGTCCGGGACGACCGCGCTCAACGACCTGCCGCGCACGCTGCCGGCCAACGAGCGCTACACCTACGACTACCAGGGCAACAGCCAGGTGCTCGACCACATCCTGCTGTCCCCCGCGCTGTCGACGTTCAGCTACGACGTGGTGCACGCGAACAGCGAGTTCTCCACGCAGATGTCGGACCACGACCCGTCGGTGGTGCGGCTGACCTTCTGATCGGGTGTCGTGGGGTGGGCCGTGTGATCGGCCCGCCCCACGGCCGCTCTACCCTCGCGTCATGACCTCACCCTCCCGGTCCGAGCGCCTCCTCGATGCCCAGGTGGCCTGGCTCGTCGGTCAGCTGACCGGCCCCGAGGCCGCGGCCGTGATCGGGAGCGACGTGCGCGCCCTGCTCGACGCGGAGGCGCGCATCCCGCTCAGCAGGGTCCTCGGCGTGGAGGACGCGAAGCGAGCCGTCCGCACGCTGCTCGAGGTGGCGCCCGCGAGCACGGGCGCCAGCACGATCGTCGAGCTCCTGGCCGACGTCGCGTACGCCGGTCCGGCGTCGTCGTACCGGCTGAGCGAGGTGGTGGCGCGCGAGGACGTCGAGCGGATCACCGACGAGGCGCTGGCCCACACCGACGTCGTACGCCGCCTGCTCGACGACGTGAGCGCCAGCCCGCTGGCCGCGGGCCTGGCGTCGCGGTTCGTGGGCCGGCTGGTCAACGAGATGCTGCAGTCCAACCGCGCGGTCGCCGAGAAGGTGCCCGGGGTGGGCGCCCTGATGGCCCTCGGCCTCGGCGCCGCCGGAGCGGTCGCGGGAGCGGCGTCGGGCTCGATCGACGCGGTGCTCGGCGACGTCACCGCCAAGGGCGCGGCGCTCGCGGCCAAGCGCCTGAACCGGGTCCTGGTCGACACCCTCTCCGACCCCGCGGCCCGCGCCGCCGTGCTCGAGGTCTACGACCTCTACGCCGATCACCCGATCCCCCACCTGCACGACGTCACCACCCGCAAGGAGGTACGCCGGATCGCCGGCCTCGCGCAGGACGTCGCCATTGACGCCGCCACCCGGCCGCCCGTCCTGGAGCTCGCCGACGCGGTGGTGACGGCGTTCTGGGGTGTCTACGGCGAGCACCCGGCCTCGGCACTGCTCGTCGACCTCGGCATCGACCGCGACGTGGCCGTCACGGAGGCCACCAGGGTCGCGGCCGAGGCGCTGGCCGCCGCCCATGAGAACGGCGACCTCGAGCGGATCCTGCGCGAGCGGCTCGCGCCCTTCTACGCCTCGGCCGAGGTGGCCGCGATCCTCGAGGGCTGACCCTCGTCGATCTCGGCGATCTCGCCGAGCTCGCCGCCCAGCGGGATCGCGCACCAGGGCTCGGCGATCGGCGTCTCCCCCCGCCAGCCGGTGCGGACCAGGGTGACCTCGTCGGCCAGCCACGGGCTGCTGTACCAGTGGGTGAGCTGGCCCAGCCGGTGCTCGATGGCCGAGCCGTGGTTGTCCTCGTCGAGCCGGGCGAGGACCACGCCGTGCCGGAACACCCGGCGATCGACGTAGATCCCCCTCGCCTCGGCGAGCCGCGACACCGCGCCGGCCGTCGCCGCGACCCGGTCGACCTCGCCGCGCAGGTCGGCGACGACCAGGTCGCCGTCGATGCGCGGGCCCACCAGGGCGACCGCGCAGCCGGGCAGCTCCGCCGTACCGTGCTCGAGGACCGTCCGCAGGGTCTCGGCGACGTCGTTGGTCACATTGCCGAACCGCGCCAGCACGACCTCGAGGTCGTCGGGCAGCGTCGGGCGCAGGCCCACACTCGCGAGCTGGCCGCACACCAGGCGCAGCTGCTCACGGACCTCCACCGACGGGACGAAAGTTGCGCGCAGGAACATCCGACACCTCCGGGACCTCTCATCGGCCGCCGCCCACGTCACCTGAGTCGCCTCCGCCGGGGATTGCGCGCGGACCGACCGGGAACAGGACAGCACCCGAGGAGAGGAGACAGCTCATGTCCGAACCGCAGCGGTACGAGCCCGACGACACCGATCCCGAGGCCAGTGTCGAGGACATCGACCCGGAGGCCAGCGCCGACGAGACCGACCCGGAGCAGGCGGTCGAGGAGCCGGAGGACGAGGCCCTGGAGGAGTCCTTCCCCGGGAGCGACCCGCCGGCGACCTGGGCCGGCCCCGACGACACGGAGTGAGCAGCTCCCCGGGTTGGAATCGAACCAACGAAAACCAGATTCAAAGTCTGGCCGCCCGTGCCAGCAGAGCAACCGGGGAAGGTGGGCTCAAGGCTAGGACATGGGGCCGGCGGGACCGATATGCGGCCGATCTACGTAGATCAGCCGATGCGACCCGCGCCCGGGACCGGCAGCGTTGGCCGCGCCGCCGGTCCCGGCGGCGCGAGCATCCACCTCGGGAGAGCCTCCATGAAACCCCTGCAACTCCGTGTCCTCGCCGGTGCGCTCCTCGCGCTCCTGACGACCCTCACCACACTGACGCACCTGCCGGCCGCGACCGCGACCGCGGCGACGGCGGACGGCTGCCCGGGCGTCAACGGCGACTACGCCGGCCCCGGGCCCTTCGGTGTCACCACCGAGGCCGGCGACAGCGCGCACACCGTCTACCGCCCGACGAACCTCGGCCGGCAGGGCTGCACCAGCCACCCGGTGATCATCTGGGGCAACGGCACCTACGCCACGCCCTCGGTCTACGCCGGGCTCCTCAAGCACCTCGCCTCCGAGGGCTTCATCGTGGTCGCCGCCAACACCACGCAGTCCGGGAGCGGTCAGGAGATGCTGGCTGGCATCGACTGGATCACCGAGAAGAACTCCGACCCGAGCAGCATCTACTACCAGAAGGTCGACCTCGCCCACATCGGCGCGTCCGGCCACTCCCAGGGCGGCGGCGGTGCCGTCAACGCCGGCGCCGACCCGCGCGTGGACGCCGTCGTACCGATCGAGCCGGGGCCGCAGGGATCGAACGCGGCGCTGCACGGCCCCACGCTGTGGCTGGCGGGCCAGAACGACAACATCGTCAACGCCAACCTGCTGGTCAAGCCCCGCTACGAGGCGACCGACCAGGTCGTCTCCGAGTACGGCCTGTTGGCCGGTGCCACGCACTTCACCGCGATCGGTGACGCGGGCGGCTTCCGCGGCCCCGTCACGGCCTGGTTCCGCTACTGGCTGATGGGCGACCAGGAGGCCGGCAGCGAGTTCTTCGGCCCCTCCTGCGGGGAGTGCACCTCGTCGGCCTGGGCCGACTTCGAGCGCAACGCGCGAGCCCTCGCCGTCGCCGGCTGAGCCCGTGCGGTCGGTCCCGGGGGGCGCCCGGGGCCGGCCGGCGGCTCAGCCGAGGGACGCCGGCAGGTTCTCCCAGCCCCGCAGGATCCGGGTCGACCGGCGCTCGGCACCGGGGAGCAGGCGGAGGTCGGGGAAGCGGTCGACCAGCGCTCGCATGCCTACCTCGCCCTCCATCCGCGCCAGGGAGGCGCCGAGGCAGTAGTGCCGGCCTGAGGAGAACGACACGTGGTCGTGGGCGTTCTCCCGCGCCACGTCGAAGCGGTCGGGGTCGGGGAAGACCTGCGGGTCGCGGTTCGCGCCGGCGAGCACCGTGGTCACGAGGGTGCCGCGCTTGACCGTCGTACCGGCGACGTCGGTGTCCTGGGAGCAGAAGCGGCCGGTGAGGAGCACCGGCGGGTCGTGGCGCAGGACCTCGTCGACGGCGTTCGGCCACAGGTCCGGGCGCTCGCGCAGCAGCGCGAGCTGGTCGGGGTGCTCGCAGAGCAGCGCGATGCCGTTGCTCAGCAGGTTGACGGTCGTCTCGAAGCCGGCGGCGAGGACCAGGCCGGCGATCGACCTCAGCTCGAGGTCGGTCAGCCCCACGCCCTCCTCGCGCGCGGCCACGAGCTTGCTGAGCAGGTCGTCGCCCGGGTTGCGGCGCAGCGACTCCAGGTGCGCGCCGAGCCAGGTGTCGAACTCCTCCAGCGCTGACTCCACCTCGCGGAACTGGCCCCAGGTCAGGCCGAGGTCCAGGCTCGGCGCGGCCGCCGCGCCGAACTCCAGGACGCGCTCCCGCTCGGACTCCGGGACGCCCAGGATCTCGGAGATGACCGTGACCGGGAGCAGCGCGCAGTAGCGCTCGACGAGATCCACCGGACCATCGGCGTGGGCGGCGAGATCGTCGAGGAGCGCGGAGGCGATCTCCTCGGTGCGGGTGCGCAGCGCGGCCACCGCCTTGACCGAGAAGACGCGGGTCACCAGCTTGCGGTAGCGGGTGTGGTCCGCCCCGTCGGTGACCAGCAGCGACGGCGGCGCGACCGGGTTGAGCACGTCGACCTGCGCCCACTGCGCGGCGCGCATCAGCCAGCCGGTCGCGGCGCTCGGCATCCCGGTGAGGAAGTCGGGGCTGTTGAGCACGGCCTTGACAGTGGCGTGGTCGACGGTCACCAGGCTGAAGGTCCCCTGGTACGTCGTGCCGTGGGACCGGACCTCGTCGAAGAGCTCGAGCACGGCACGGTGGTCGCCGCCCTTGGTCTCGCCGATGAGCCGGCCCTGGAGCTCGCCGCGCTTCGCCGAGCGGGTGATCATGACCCGCGCGATCCCGTGGTTGGTGAGCCAGCGGACCGGCTTCTTGACGGCGTGCTCGGCCCGGACCAGCGGCACGGCGGCCGCTCGTCGCGCCCCGCCGGCGTGGCTCGCGCCCTCGGACAGCTTCAACACCTCGACCACCCTCCCGGTACGTCGACGTACCGACTCGTCTGGTACCCGACCGTACCAACGCGGCGTCGCCGGGACAAGGGATTAGGGTGCGGAGCCATGACCGACCTGCTCAGCACCACGACCGGCTTCCGCGAGCGGCTGCTCGCCGGCCTGACCGCGGCGCTGGAGCAGCGGGAGTACCACGACGTCACGATCGCGGACATCGTCGGACAGGCCCGCACGTCCAAGCGGACCTTCTACGAGTACTTCGAGAGCAAGCAGGAGTGCTTCCTCGCCCTGGTCCGCGAGAACAACGAGCGCCGCCGCACCGAGGTCGCCGACGCCGTCGACCCGAGCGCGGACCGGCGCGTGCAGGTGCGGCAGGCGATCGAGGCGCTCTTCGCCTCCGTGCACGAGCGGCCGACGGTCTTCCTGCACTCCATGCGCGCGCTGCGCTCGCTGGGCGAGGAGGGACACGTGCTGGTGCGCCAGGACCTCGCCGCCTTCGTCGACCTGCTGCAGACCCTGAGCGACACCCCCGAGCTGCGCGCCGCGGGCATCACCCCGCCGACCCGAGAGGCCTCGATCGTCCTGGTCGGCGGCCTGCGCGAGCTGATCGCGCTCAGCCTCGAGGAGGGCCGGGACCCGGCGACCATGGTCGACGCCGCCACCGACGTCACGCTGTCGGTGCTCGAGCCGCGCTGACCGAATCCCTCGCGATCGCCCGCGCGCGAATCAAGCCTTCTGGCCCGCCGAATCAAGCCTTCTGGCCCGTCGAGATCGCGATCTCGGCGGGCCACAACGCTTGATTCGCGAGTTCTTTGGCGGGTGGGGGTCAGGCCAACAGGTCGCGACCGATCACGAGGCGCTGGATCTGGTTGGTGCCCTCGAAGATCTGGGTGACCTTGGCGTCGCGGAACAGCCGCTCCACCGGGTACTCCCGGGTGTAGCCGTTGCCGCCGAGCACCTGCACGGCATCGGTGGTGACGCGCATCGCGGCGTCGGTGGCGGTCAGCTTGGCGATCGAGGCCTGCCGGCTGAACGGGCGCCCGGCGTCCTTGAGCCGCGCCGCGTGGAGGTACGCCGCCCGCGCCCGCTCCACCTCGGCCGCCATGTCGGCGAGCAGGAACTGCAGGCCCTGGTTGTCGCCGATCGGGCGGCCGAACTGCACGCGCTCCCGGGCGTAGGTCACCGCGTGGGTCAGCGCCGCCTGGGCGATGCCGGTCGCCACCGCGGCGATGCCCAGCCGGCCGGCGTCCAGCGCCGAGAGCGCGACCTGCATGCCGCGGCCCTCCTCGCCGATCAACTGGGCGGCGGGGATCCGGGCGTCGTCGAACAGCACCTGGGTGGTGACGTCGCACGCGAGGCCCATCTTCTTCTCGGGGGCGCCGAAGCCCATCCCCGGCGTGCCGTCGGGCACCACGAAGGCGGACAGGCCGCGGGTGCGGTCCTCGCCGGTGCGGGCGAAGAGGATGTAGTAGTCGGCGCAGGAGCCGTTGGAGATCCACTGCTTGACGCCCTTGACGACGTAGTCGTCCCCGTCCGGGCGCGCCGAGGTGCGGATGCCGCTGACGTCGGACCCGGCCTGCGGCTCGGACAGGCAGTAGGCACCCAGCCACTCCCCCGACAGCATCCGCGGCAGCCACTCGGCGCGCATCGGCTCCGAGGCGTTGGCGGCGACCACCGTCGCGGTCAGGGCGTGCACCGAGGTGCCGACGCCGACGCTCGGCCACGCCGTCGCGATCTCCTCGAGGACCTGGAGGTAGACCTCGTAGGGCTGCGCGCCGCCGCCGTACTCCTCGGCGAAGGGCAGCGACAGCAGGCCCGCACGCCCCAGCGTCCGGTACGCCGCCTCCGGGAACTCCGCCCGCGCCTCGGCCTCCGCCGCCTTCGGCGCCAGCTCCTTGGTCGCGATCTCGCGGGCCAGGGCCAGCAGCTCCACGGCCTCCTCGGTCGGCAGCAGCCGGTCCACCTCAGTGCTCACCCGGCCACCCTAAGCGCGCGCGTCAGGGGTAGCGCAGGGGGACGTACCGGTCGACGATGAAGCGACCGGTCGGCTCGAGGCTCACGCCCTGGATCCCGACCGGACGGGCGTCGCGGTAGGTGATCAGCGCGACGCCGGCGGTACGCCGCAGCTGCGACCCGAGCGCGACCGCGAACGCCGCGCCACCGGTCGTGCCGACCGTGAAGGTGTAGCCGACGTGCCCGTCGGGCGCGGCGACGCGGATCGGCCCCACCTCCACGTGGATGTGCCCGGCGAGGACCAGGTCGACGCACCCGCGGTCGAGCGCGACCCGGCCGATGTTGGGGTCGTGCACCACCAGGGTGGTGATCCGGTCCCCCGCCGCCGCGAAGGCGCAGACCTGGTCGGCGAGCTGCCGCCGCGCGTTCAGGTACGTCGGCCCGTGCATGTCGCCCCAGTTGCCCAGGCCGCTGGATCGCGGGTCGTCGGCGCCGAAGATCCGCGATCCGGCAGGCCCGTCGAGCACCCGGTCGGAGAAGTAGGTCCAGCCACGGGAGCTCAGGTAGGACCGCACGAACGTCCCGTGGTCGTGGTTGCCGGCGACCGCCCAACGGTGCCGCATCCCCGAGAACGTCTCCGCGAGGGAGTCCATCGAGAACGTCTCCCAGGTCTGCCCGGCGGACGTGTCGTCGCCCGCGTCGATGACCTCGGTCGCCCCGCCGGCGTCGCCGATCGCCCGGGCGACGGCGTCCATCGGCGTGTTGTCGTGGCGGTCGGCCACCAGCAGGACGACCGTGTCGCCCTCGGCCGGCCCGTGCAGTTGCAGGCCGGCCGCGCGCACCCGCGCAGCGGAGAAGAAGTCCAGCCCGGCGTGGTAGGCGCGGATCGCGCTCTGCAGGAGCGCCCGCGTCCCCCGGGTCGTGGTGTCGGCGAGGAGCTCGATCCCGCGGGCCTGCGGTGGCAGGTCCACCTGCGGGCCGACGTAGTCCTGCAGCGAGATCCAGTGCTGCGACGCCCGGTCGTCGTCGTGCCACCGCCACGGCTGGGTGGCGCCGGCCGCGACCAGCACCAGGACCAGGACGGTGGCCAGGCCGGACCGGCTGCGCGCCCGCGCCCGGAGCTCCGCCCGCCGGTCCCGTCCGACGGCGCCCCACAGCAGCAGCGGCAGCACCGCCAGCGCCCCACCACGGAGCAGGGCCGCGAGGGCCATCGAGCGGACCGCCCGGCGTACGACCGCGATCTGGGCGCCGGGGTCGGTGGCGATGGCGGCGTACCGCTGGGTGAGGGCGTTGACCGAGGCGGCGTCGGTCTTCCCCAGCTCGATGCGTACGCCGATCCGCGACCCCGACGCGGCACGGACGTCGGGCAGCACCGGTCCGGTGTGCACGACGACCTGGCCGCTGAGATCGGGCGACACGACCGACTCATGGCTCGCGACCTGGATGGTCCGCGAGGACCCCAGGAACAGCGGCACCGTGATGCCGACGGCCAGCACCAGCCAGGCCACGGCGTACCCCGCCCAGCGGCGCAGCCGCGGCCACGTCACCCAGGAGCGGGGCGGGGGGATCAGGCGCGCGCCTCCGCGACGGCGTACAGCACGACCGAGGCGGCGACACCGGCGTTGAGCGACTCCAGGATGCCGGCCATCGGGATCGAGACGAGGCGGTCGCAGGTCTCGGCGACGAGACGGGACAGGCCGTCACCCTCGGAGCCGACGACGAGCACCAGCGGGCCCGTGACCAGCTCGCGGTCGGCCACCATCTCGGGCAGGGTCAGGTCGCCGTCGGCGGCCAGGCCCACCACGAAGCAGCCCGCCTCCTGGTAGGCCTTGAGCTGCCGGGTCAGGTTGACCGCCTGCGCGACCGGGACGCGGGCCGCGGCGCCGGCCGAGGTCTTCCAGGCCGACGCCGTCATCGACGCCGCGCGGCGCTCGGGGATCACGACGCCGTGGGCGCCGAACCCGGCGGCGGACCGCACGATCGCGCCGAGGTTGCGGGGGTCGGTCACCTGGTCGAGCACGACGATGAGCGGCGACTCCTTGCCCTGCTCGGCGCGGTCGAGCAGGTCGTCCGGGTGGGCGTACTCGTACGCCGGCACCTTGGCCGCGATGCCCTGGTGGACCGCCTCGGAGGTGATCCGGTCCAGCTCGCGCCGGGTGGTCTCCATCAGGCCGATGCCCTTCTCGGCGCACAGCCGGAAGGCCTCACGGGTGCGGCCGTCGCGCTCGATGCCCTCGGCGACGTACACGGCGGTCACCGGGACGCCCTCGCGCAGCGCCTCGACGACGGGGTTGCGCCCGACGATCCACTCGGCGTCGCCGGTCTGGCGGCGGCGCGGCTTCTTCGCCTCGGCTCGCTCCTTGGCGGCCGCGATCTTGTGCGCCTTGTGGTACGGCCTGTCGACCGCTTTGGGGGTCGGGCCCTTGCCCTCCAGGCCGCGCCGGACGTTGCCGCCGGTGCCGCCGACGACCTTCTTGCTGCTCTTGCGGGTCGCGCCGCGGCGCGATGAATTGCCAGCCATCAGGAGAGGCTCCACTTCGGTCCATCGGGGGTGTCGGTGATCTCGATGCCGGCGGCCTTGAGCTGGTCGCGCACGGCGTCGGCCGCCGCCCAGTCCTTGGCCGCACGCGCTGCCGCGCGCTGGTCGAGAAGGCCGCGGACGAGGGCGTCCACGGCGTCGGTGAGCTTGTCGTCGGCGCTGACGGCCGGGCCCCAGGCGGGGTCGGCGGGGTTCAGGCCGAGCACGTCGAGCATGGCGACGACCGAGCCGGCGATGGCCGAGACGTCCTCGCCGGCGGCCAGCAGCCGGTTGCCCTCGCGCACAGTGTCGTGCAGGACGGCGACCGCGCCCGGCGTACCGAGGTCGTCGTCCATGGCGGCCGCGAACGCGTCCGGGACGGAGGTGGCGACCGCGTCCACGCGCTCCAGGAAGTTCTCGATCCGCCGGAATCCCGTGGCGGCCTCGTCCAGCGCGTCGAAGCTGAACTCCACGTGCGAGCGGTAGTGCGCGGCGACCAGGTAGTAGCGCAGCTCGATGCCGCGGTACCGCTCGAGCACCGACGGGATGGTGAGCGAGTTGCCGAGCGACTTCGACATCTTCTCGCCGGCGGTGGTGATCCACGCGTTGTGCATCCAGTACGACGCGAACGGCCGCCCGGCCGCGCGCGACTGGGCCTGCTCGTTCTCGTGGTGCGGGAAGCGCAGGTCCAGGCCGCCGCCGTGGATGTCGAAGGCCGGGCCGAGGTACTTGCCGGCCATCGCCGAGCACTCGATGTGCCAGCCGGGCCGGCCGGGACCCCACGGGGACGGCCAGGCGGCGGTCTCCGGCTCGGTCTCCTTCTTCCAGCCCTTCCACAGCGCGAAGTCGCGGGGGTCCTTCTTGCCCCGCGGGTCCGCGTCCGCGGCGGCCTCCATGTCGTCGACGCCCTGGTGGGTCAGCTCGCCGTACGCCGGCCACGACCGCACGTCGAAGTAGACGTCGCCCGACCCGTCGGCCGCGGCGTAGGCGTGCCCGCGCTCGATCAGCTCGCCGATCAGCTCGATCATCTCGGGGACGTGGCCGGTGGCGGCCGGCTCGTAGGTCGGCGGCGCCACGTTGAGGGCGGCGTACGCGGCGGTGAGCTCGCGGTGCATCGCGTAGGCGAGGTTGTACCAGGGGCGGCCCTGCTCGGCCGCCTTCGCCAGGATCTTGTCGTCGATGTCGGTCGTGTTGCGGATGAACGTGACGTCGTAGCCGGAGTGGCGGAGCCACCGCTGCAGCACGTCGAAGTTCACCCCGGAGCGCACGTGGCCCACGTGCGGCTCGCTCTGGACCGTCAGACCGCAGACGTACAGCGAGGCCCTGCCCGGTTGCAGGGGCACGAACGCACGCACCTCGCGGGTAGCAGTGTCATAGAGCCGGAACGTCACCGGTCGAGTCTAGGGTGAGGTGATGCGCAGTGCCGTTTCCTCAATCGCCACCGTCGCTCTCGCTCTCGGGGTCCTCTCCGGCTGCGGCGCCCGCCCGCACGACTCGCTCGGGCTCGCCGCCGCAGCCCCGCGGCTCATCGACCTGCACTCCTGGGACACCTCGGCCGCGCTCGGCAACGGGACGCTCGACGGCCTGGTCGTCCGCGACGGCCGGCTGGTCTTCGCCGGCGGCACCGGCACCCGCTGGCTCGGCGGCAAGCGGTACGACGCCGCGACGTGGACCTCCAACTGGCGGCGGCCCGGCTTCTCCTTCACCCGGCTGATCGCCTCCTGGGTGGCCCGCACCCCGGGCGACAGCTGGCTCGACGTGCAGGTCCGAGGCCGCACGGCCGCCGGGGCCGCGACGTCCTGGGACACGCTGGCCCGCTGGGCGTCGGGAGACCGCTACGTCACCCGCACCTCGCTCGGCTCCCAGACCGACGACGGCACCACGGTGAACGTCGACACCTGGCAGACGGCCGGGCTGGCGTCGTACCAGCTGAAGATGTCGCTGATGCGCCGCACCGGCACCACCGCCACCCCCGATGTCGACCTGGTCGCCGGCATGACCTCGTCGCTGCCCGCGACCGCCGGCCCGACGTCGACGCCCGGCCCGGGCGCCGGGAAGGTCCTCGCCGTGCCGCGCTACTCCCAGATGGTCCACCAGGGCGAGTACCCGCAGTGGGGTGGCGGCGGGGAGGCGTGGTGCTCGCCGACCTCGACCAGCATGGTGCTCGGCTACTACGGCAAGCTCCCGCGCCCGACCGCCTACGCCTGGGTGGACAAGTCGTACGCCGCCCCCTGGGTCGACTTCGCCGCCCGCTCCACCTTCGACACCCGGTACGACGGCACCGGCAACTGGCCCTTCAACACCGCGTACGCCGGCCAGCGGGCCGGCACGGCGTTCGTGACCCGGCTGCGGAGCCTGCGCGAGGCCGGCCGGTTCATCGCGGCGGGGATCCCGCTGGTGGTGAGCGTGGCGTTCGGGCCGGGCGAGCTGACCGGCTCCCCGATCCGTGCCTCCAACGGCCACCTCATCGTCATCGTCGGCTTCACCCGCACCGGCGACGTGGTCGTCAACGACCCCGCCGCGTCGACGGACGCGGGCGTGCGCCGCACCTACGACCGCGCCCAGTTCGAGCGGATCTGGCTGAACGCGTCGGGCGGGACGGCGTACGTCATCCGCGACGCCGCGCACCCGCTGCCCGCGGGCGACTGGACCAACTGGTAGCCCGCGCGGAGGCGTCGGAAGCGCCTCGCGGAGCGTCGGTGTGGCGCTTCCGACGCCTCGGCAAGGGCGATGAGCGCGCGGCATCGCCTTCCTGGCCGGGCGCCGCCCGGCCTTGATCGTCCCTATGACTCCACAGCAGCCGACATCGCGCCGGTGTCCGGGCCTGCCTCATCACGCGAGGTCCCGGAATCGATCAACTTCATAGACGATCTCCGGTTCTCCCAGTTGTTGTGGTTGGTCACACGAGGGCGATGAGCTGCGGCAGGCCCTCGGTGACCAGACGCTGCAGGTCCTCGCGGGTCATCGTCTGGGGGTCCTCGCACCAGGCCAGGACGAGGTTCTCGACCATGGCCTGCCAGCCGCGGATCACCATCCGCACCGCGGGCGTGTCCCGCAGGTCGATGGTCGGCGCCTCGACGAAGAACCGGTCCCCCATCGCCTCGAAGGTCTCGCTGTAGATGGCGCGCATCGCCTCGTTGCCGCCCGCGGCGGCCGCGACCAGGGAGCGGTAGCCCCGTTCGTTGGCGATCACGTAGTCGATGTAGGCCGTGATCGACCCGGCCAGCCGCTCCAGTGGGTCGTCGCCGGGCGGGGGCGCCGTCTGCGCGTAGAGGTCGTCGGCGGCGTACCTCACCACGGCCTCGCGGTAGCCCTGCAGGCCGTCGAAGTAGTGGTAGATCAGGCCGCGGGAGACGCCGGCCTCCTCGATGACCAGGTCGATCGAGATCTCCTCGATGGTGCGGGAGCTGAACAGCCGCACCCCCAGCTCGATCAGCCGCGTCCGGCGCTCCTGCGGCGTCAACCGGGTGCGCGGCGTGTCGGTACTCACGGGGACCACTCTATTGACACTTGTTCAATAAGCGCAATACCGTCCTCCCCATGCCCACTCCCACGACCACGCAGGTCGACCACCTCATCGTCGGCGCCGGCTTCGCCGGGCTCTGTGCCGCGATCAAGCTGGACCAGGCCGGCGAGCGCGACTTCGTCGTCATCGAGAAGGACACCGAGGTCGGCGGCACCTGGCACGCCAACACCTACCCCGGTGCCGCGTGCGACGTCCCGAGCCACCTCTACTCCTTCTCGTTCGCGCCGAACCCGGAGTGGTCCTCGCACTACTCCCCCCAGCCCGAGATCAAGGCGTACGTCGACAAGGTGGCCGCCGAGTCCGGCGTGCTCGACCGGGTGGTGCTGAACACCGCGGTGCAGGACGCGCGCTGGGACGAGGCCGAGCAGCGCTGGCTGGTCTCGACCACCTCGGGCGACTACGCGGCCCGGACGCTGATCTCCGGCAGCGGCGGCCTGTCCGAGCCCCGAATGCCCGACATCGACGGCATCGACGGGTTCGCGGGCGAGATCTTCCACTCGGCCCGCTGGAACCACGACGTCGACCTGACCGGCAAGCGCGTCGCCGTGATCGGCACCGGCGCCTCCGCGATCCAGATCGTGCCCGAGCTGCAGAGGATCGCCGGCCACGTCGACGTCTACCAGCGCACCCCGAACTGGATCATCCCGCGCAACGAGCACCGCTACACCGATCGGCAGAAGGCGGTCTTCCGCCGCGTGCCGCTCGCCCAGCGCGCCTACCGCGCCTTCATCTACGCCACCCTCGAGGCCCGCGCGCCGGCGTTCACCCGCTTCCCCGCGCTCCAGGCCGCGACCGAGCGGATGGTGCGCGGCAACATCGCCCGCGGCATCAAGGACGACCCCGAGCTGGTCGCGAAGGTGACCCCCGACTACCGGGCCGGCTGCAAGCGGATCCTGATCTCCAACCGCTGGTACCCCGCGCTCGCCGCCGACAACGTCGACCTGCTGACCGACGGCATCGCCTCGATCACGCCCACCGGCGTGGTCGACCGCAACGGGGTCGAGCGCGAGGTCGACGCGATCGTCGTCGCCACCGGCTTCTACGTCACCGAGCCGCCGATCGCCCAGCACGTCACCGGCCGCGACGGCCGCACCCTGGCCGACCTGTGGGACGGCGCCGGCATGGCGGCGTACAAGGGGACCACGATCCACGGCTTCCCCAACCTGTTCCAGCTGGTCGGCCCGAACACGGCCCTCGGCCACAGCTCGATGATCTTCATCATCGAGTCGCAGGTGAAGTACGTCGTCGAGGCGGTCAAGGCGATGCGCCGCGGGGGTCACGCGGTCATCGAGCCGACCGCCGAGGCGCAGGCGGGCTGGACCGCCCGGATCCGCGAGCGGATGAAGCCGACCGTGTGGCAGACCGGCGGCTGCGCGTCGTGGTACCTCGACAAGTTCGGCAACAACACCACGCTCTGGCCGGGCCAGACGTTCACGTTCCGGCGCCACCTCTCGGCCTTCGACGCCGACCAGTACCTTGTACAGCCTGTCCAGGAGAAGGAAGCAGTGATCGCATGAAGTCCCTGAAAGACAAGGTCGTCGTCATCACCGGTGCCGGCTCCGGCATCGGCCGCGCCCTCGCCATCAACATCGCCGGCAAGGGCGGCCACCTGGCGCTCTCCGACGTCAACGAGGCCGGGCTCGCCGAGACCAGGGTGCTCGCCGAGAAGGCCGGCGCGACCCAGGTGCGCACCGACCGGCTCGACGTGGCCGACCGGGCCGCCTTCGCGTCGTACGCCGCCGCCGTCGCCGAGGAGTTCGGCCGGGTCAACGTGATCATCAACAACGCCGGCGTGGCGCTGTCGGGTGACCTGAACGACCTGACCTACGAGGACATGGACTGGATCGTCGGCATCAACTTCTGGGGTGTCGTCCACGGCACCAAGGAGTTCCTGCCGCACCTGATCGCCTCCGGCGACGGCCACGTGGTCAACCTGTCCTCGCTGTTCGGGCTGCTCGCGATGCCCGGCCAGAGCGCCTACAACGCCACCAAGTTCGCGGTGCGCGGCATGTCGGAGGCGCTGCGCGAGGAGATGCTCATCGCCGGGCACCCGGTCGGCGTGACCGTCGTCCACCCGGGCGGCATCAAGACCGCCATCGCCCGCAACGCCCGCGTCTCCGACAAGGAGGACAAGGCCGCCACGGCGAAGCTGTTCGACGAGAAGCTCGCCAAGATGACCCCCGAGCGCGCCGCCGAGATCATCGTCAACGGCATCCTCAAGAACCGGGCCCGGGTGCTGGTCGGTCTGGACGCGCACGCCCTGCACAACTTCCAGAAGTTCACCGGCTCGCGCTACGAGGACATCGTCGCGAAGGTCTCGAAGCGGATCCTGCCGGCCAAGGCGAAGGCCGTCTGACCGCGCACCGGACCAACGCAGAGGGGCCCTCCCGGCACATCGTGCCGGGAGGGCCCCTCTGGCGTTCGCGCTGCCGTCAGCTCATCGACTGCAGCTCGCAGTAGCGGTCCGAGCACGGCGGCAGGTCGCCCCACGCCTGCGAGGTGGCCAGCTTGTGGCCGTCGGTGAGGATCACCCGGAACCCGTAGAACCGCGCCGCGTCGTAGTTCTTGGCGAGGTAGACGATGTCCGCGTCGCCGTCGCCGTCGACGTCGGTGGCCACCGCACCGACCACGTCGCGGTCGCCGATGCCGTTCTCGGTCTCGGCCAGGCCGGTCTCGGGGACCAGGCCGCCGGTGGAGACGTTGTACGCCGTGACGGTGAGCTCCTTGTCGTAGCTGTCGGAGTCGAGCACGACCAGCGAGTCCCGGCCGGTGCCCGTCACGTCGCCGGCGATGACGCCGTCGATGCTGTACAGCCGCGTGGACTCCGAGGGGGTCACGACGTGCGGCGGCGTGAAGCCGGTCCCGGTGGACGTGAGCACGGTGGTGCCGAGGTTCTCGTACACGTAGCCGTGCTGGTAGTCCTTGCGCGTCAGCGGCACCGTCGACATCACGGTCCACACGTCGGTCTTGCCGTCACCGTCGAAGTCACCGACCAGCAGGTGCGCGACCGACATCATCATGTTCGGGACCGAGATCCACTTCTTGGGGCTGTCGAAGCTGCCGTCGCCGTGACCGGCCATCACGTAGATGTCGACCTTCTGGTTGTTCTGGCCCACGACCAGCAGGTCGGCGTTGCCGTCGCCGTCGAAGTCGCCCGGCTCCACCTGGACCCGCGCGCCGCCGTACTCATACAGGCTCGCGAACGGGATCGGGATCGCCGAGCTGATCTGGAAGCCGGGCGAGGTCGAGGAGAGCGAGAGGTCGTGCGCGTCGTCGTCGTACTGGTAGGTCACCGCGTCGGGCTTGCCGTCGCCGTCGAAGTCGAGGATCACGGTGTTGTCGCCGCTGTCGGAGTTCACCGACAGGGTCGCGATCTTGAACCGCTTGCCGTCGCTGGTGCCGGTGATCTGGCGGTGGCTGTCGTAGCCGTCCTCGATGACGGCGCGCACGTCGCCGAGGCCGTCGCCGTCGAGGTCGCCGAGGACCGTCGACGGCTTGTCCTTGGTCGTGGTGGTCGAGTCGCCCTTGTCCTTGGACCACGGGTGCGTGATCGCGAGGGTGATGCCGGTGCCGGCGATCAGCAGCAGCACCACGCCGAGCGCCACGAACAGGCCCACCGGCCCCTTGCGCCGCGGCTGCTGGGGCGGGAGCGGCGACTGGTAGCCGTAGCCCGCGGGCGGGCCCCAGCCCTGCGCGGGGCTGGCCGGGAGCTGGCCCGGCGGCGGGCCGCTCGGGGCGCCGTACGCCGGCGGGGCGTAGCCCTGCGGGGAGTACGCCGGCGGGGCCATCGTGGGCGGGGCCTGCGGAGCCGGGGGCAGCGGCGGCGCGGCCGGCGGGGTCGGCGTCGTACGACGGCGCTCGTCGGTCCACGCCGTGCCGTCCCACCGGCGCTCCCAACCGTCTCCGTCGGGGTACCAGCCTGCGGGCGTCGAGAAGTCACTCACGATTACCTCTCTGCCCCTTTGACCTGCGTCGAAACCCTTGTGGGGGTGTGATGTCGGCGGGAGGATGCAGCCACTCCCTTCGAAAGGTGCCCTCGTGGTCTCCCTCCCGTCCCTCCCGTCCGTCCGGCCCATCGATCCCACCTCGGCCGCCTTCCTGCTCGCCGAGACCAAGACCCAGCCGATGCACGTGGCCGGGCTGCAGCTGTTCGAGAAGCCCGCGGACGCCGGACCGGAGTACGTCCGGGAGATGTTCGAGTCGATGCGGGACACCGAGCAGATCGCGCCGCTGTTCCTCAAGCACCCCTACCGCTCGGTCGGTACGGCGGGCCAGCTGGTCTGGCGCGACGACGAGCAGTTCGACATCGAGCACCACGTCCGGCACAACGCGCTCCCCCAGCCCGGCCGCATCCGCGAGCTGCTCGAGCTGGTCAGCCGGCTGCACTCCACGCGGCTGGCCTGGGAGCGGCCGCTGTGGGAGCTGCACGTGATCGAGGGCCTGGCCGACGGGCGGGTCGCGATGTACACCAAGCTGCACCACAGCCTGGTCGACGGCATCTCCGCGATGCGGCTGTCGGCCAGCGTGCTGTCCACCGACCCCGACCGGCGCCACATGCTCGCGCCCTTCGCCGAGGGGGCCTCGGGTCGCCGCAAGCCGTCGGAGTCCGCGCCGCCCGAGGCCGCGAACGTGTCCGAGGCCGCCGTCGGGGCGGCCGGCGCGGTCGCCGAGGTCGCGACCGGGGCCGCCGGGGCCGCCGCCCGGACCCTGGCCGAGCTGCCCGCCGACGTGGTCCGCACCGCGCTCAGCATCAGCGCCGAGGCGGCCGGGATGCCGATCGCGCTGGTCAAGACCCTGCGCAAGGGCATGAAGAACGAGACCTCGGCGCTCTCCCTCTCCGCGCCGCGCACGATCTTCAACCAGAACATCACCGGGTCGCGCCGGTTCGCGGCCGACGACTGGCCGATCGAGCGGCTGCGCGGGATCGGCAAGGCGACCGGCACCACCATCAACGACGTGGTGCTGGCGATGTGCAGCGGCGCGCTGCGCACCTACCTGCGGGAGATGGACGCGCTGCCCGACGAGCCGCTGGTCTCGATGGTCCCGGTCGGCCTGAAGGCCAAGGAGGCCGGCACCGCCTCGGCGAGCGGCGGCAACGCGGTCGGCTCGGTGATGGTGCGGCTGGCCACCGAGCTGCCCGACCCCGCCGATCGGCTCAAGGCGATCCACAAGTCCATGAAGGACGGCAAGGAGGCGCTGTCCTCGATGACGCCGACCCAGATCGTGGCGATGAGCGCGCTCGGGATGGCGCCGGCCATGATCCAGCCGATGCTGCGGATGCAGGGGTTCGTGCGGCCGCCGTTCAACCTGATCATCAGCAACGTGCCGGGCCCGCGCAGCACCCACTACTGGAACGGCGCCAAGCTGGTCGGCAGCTACCCGGTCTCCATCCCGATCAACGGCATGGCGCTCAACATCACCTGCACGTCGTACGACGGCAACATGGGGTTCGGGCTGACCGGGTGCCGGCGTACCGTCCCCCACCTGCAGCGGCTCCTCACCCACCTGGACACCGAGGTGGCGGCGCTGGAGAAGGCCGCCGGCGTCAGCTGATCTCGCGGAACCCGCCGCCGAGCCGCTCCGCGACCGCCTGCAGCCGTGCTCGGGTGATCGCGGAGACCGTGGCGTAGCCGGCGACGTCGGCGCTGGAGCCGGGGACGACGGGCTCGGCGGAGTTCACCGACAGGCAGGTACGCCGTCCGCCGTCGGCCACGTTCGCCAGCGCCACCGCGTGCCCGGTGGTGCCGCTGCCCGCGAAGTAGTCGAGGACCCGGGCGTCGGGCGGCATGGTCTCGATGATCCGGCGCAGCAGGCCGGTCGGCTTGGGGCTGGCGAACACCGGCCCGAGCAGCTCCTTGACCTCGGCGACCGCGGTGTCGGTCGACCCGATCTCCTCGGCGAGCCAGATGGTGCGCAGCTTCTTGCGCCGCCCGCCCTCCGGGTGACGCCAGTCGCGCTGGAACACGTCGGCGCGCCGGCCGGCCGCGCCGCGCACCCAGCGGCACTCCAGGTCGTCGGAGCGCTCGGCGATCCGTGGCGGCGACCACCGCCACACCGCCGGCGTGCCGTCGCCGAAGACCGGCTTGATCTCCACCGCGTCCGGGAACGGCTCGAGGCGCACCGCGCCCGTCTCCGGGTCGCCCCACACCGCGAAGTGCAGGGTCGGCGCGGTGAGCGGGTTGAACCTCTTGTTGGTGTTGCGCAGCGGCAGCCGCCGGTAGCGACGGCCGTCGGCGGCGGTCAGCGGGAAGTCGCTCTCGACCACGCTCGACGCCGAGGACGGGTCCAGCACGCAGCGCACCACGTCCCGCGCGTAGACCAGCAGGTACTCGTGCGAGGTCGCGAAGCCCGGGCCGAGCTGGCGGCCCTTGGGGTTGAGGTTCACCACCACCTGGGCCAGGAAGTTGGCCTCGCCGTACACCTCGTCGAGCAGCAGCCGCAGGTGCGCCACCTCGTGGTCGTCGATGCTCACGGCGATCGCGCCGGTGTCGGCGAGGACCCGGCGTCCCGCCTCCAGCCGCGGCCGCATGAATTCGCGCCAGGCCGCGTGGCTGCCCTCGCGGCCCTGGCCGTGCCGGCCGCGGAAGGCGTCACGGTAGGCGAAGTCGTTGCCGGTGTTGTACGGCGGGTCCAGGTAGATCAGGTCGTACGACGCGGGCGCGAGCCGGCCGAGCACCTCGAGGTTGTCGCCCTCGACGAAGGTGTTCCACGGCTCCCGCACGGCCCCATCCTCGCCCACACGCCGCCGCATCTCCCCGATCCGCGCGGGCGATTTGCCTACGGTGGAGGGCATGCGTCTCTTCCCCGCGCTGCTGTGCTGTGCCCTGCCCCTGACCCTCGCGCCCGCCGCCGCGGCGACCGGTCCCGGTCCCGGACCGACCCCCGGCCCGCACGGGCCCGGCGCGTCCTACGGCCAGCGCTGGCAGACCTCGGACCGGGTCGTCGGCCCCAGCCGGCCGACCCTGCCGCCGTACGCACGACCGGTGCGGCGCACCGTCACCCGCTACCAGTACTTCATCCGGCCGGGGGTGCGGGTGTCGTCGTACCAGCAGCGGATCGGGGCGCGCAGCATCCGCTACTACGTCACCCGGATCCACTGGACGACGCCCGGCGTCGGCCTCACGCTGGCGCAGCCGCCGCACATCGGGCAGGTGCAGACCGTGCGCTGGATGACGCACAACACGCCGCGCGCCGTCGCCAGCGTCAACGGCGACTTCTTCGACATCGGCGAGACCGGCGCCCCGCTCGGTCTCGGCGTGGTGGCCGGGAAGGTCGAGCACGGCATCAACTCGGGCTGGAACTCCGCGTTCTACGTCAACAAGTACGGCGTCCCGCACATCGACACCCGTGACCTGACCCTGACCGCGCCGCTCTACCCGCACCTCGGGTTGACCAACCTCAACTCCCCACAGGTGCGGCCCGGCGGCATCGGCGTCTACGACCGGCGCTGGGGCACGACCGGCGGCTACGCGTGGGTGCAGTGGCAGAAGAGGGACATCGCGATGGCGCACGTGGTGAACCACCGCGTCGTCGCGATCCGCCGCGGCTTCCAGGCCGGGGACCGGATCGTGGGCCAGTACCTGGTGGCGCGCGGCGCCGCGGCGGTACGCCGCCTGCACCGGCTCCGCGTCGGCAACAAGCTCTGGGTGCGGGCGACCGTCCGGGGCGGCCCGCGGACCGCGATCACCGGCAACCGGTTCCTGATCCGCCGCGGGAAGGTCGTCGCCACCGACGACACCCAGCTGAACCCGCGCACCGCGGTCGGCATCAACCCCGCGCACAAGTGGGTGTTCCTGCTGACCGTCGAGGGCCGCCAGGAGTTCAGCGACGGCTACACGATGGTCGAGCTCGCCCACCGGCTGCGGATGCTGGGCTGCACCAGCGCGCTGAACCTGGACGGCGGCGGCTCCACCACCCTGGTCGCCGGCACCGGCGACAACCAGCGGGTGCTCAACTCCCCCTCGGACGGGCGGCCGCGGAAGGTGGCCAACGCGCTGGCGGTCACCTACCGCAAGCCGCGCACCCAGCACCACTGAGTCGCTGAGAGACTGACCGCCGTGGCCCGGCGTACCTTCTCCCGAGCGGAGCTCGAGTCCTTCCGCGACGCGGTCGTCCCCGACCTGCTGCCGGCACCCGGACAGGAGCTGCGGCTGCTGTTCGTCGGCATCAACCCGGGTCTGTGGACCGCGGCCACGCAGACCCACTTCGCCCACCCCGGCAACCGCTTCTACCCCGCACTGCTGCAGGGCGGCGTGATCACCGAGCCGATCGACCCCGCGGACGGGATGACCGACGCCGACCGCGACCGGCTGCGGTCCCGCGGCATCGGCATCACCAACCTGGTCCACCGCGCGACCGCGAAGGCGTCCGAGCTCTCCGCGGAGGAGCTGAGGCGGGGCGGCGACGCGCTGATTGCGCTGGTCGCCGAGCGACGACCCCGGGTCGTGGCGGTCGCCGGGATCACGGCGTACCGCACCGCCTTCGGACTGCCGAAGGCGGCGATGGGACGCCAGCCGGAGGACCTCGCCGGGAGCGAGCTGTGGGTCGTCCCGAACCCGAGCGGGCTCAACGCGCACGAGACCGTCGCCTCGCTCGCCCGGGCGTACGCCGAGGTCGGCCGCGCGGCGGGCCTGCTCCCGGCGACGTAGGGTCGGTGCATGCGCCGACCGGTCCTCCGCACCCTGTTCAGCCTGCTCGCCGCCGCCGCCCTCACCGCGAGCTGCGGCAGCGCGCCGCACAGCGCCGCACAGCAGGAGGCGGCGCCCGCGCGGCAGACCACGACGCCGGCCAACCAGATCACCAAGGTGCTGGTCTTCGTGGTCGAGAACCACTCGATGTCCCAGATGAGGACCGGGATGCCGTGGGTCTACAACCAGGCGCTGACCTACGGCTACACGACCCACTACCACGCGATCCGGCACCCGTCGCTGCCCAACTACCTCTCCATCGCGGGCGGCTCGACCTTCGGCGTGGCCGACGACGACTCGCCCGCGGCGCACCCGCTGAGCGGGGCGTCGGTGTTCGGGCGCGCGCTGTCCAGCGGCCACTCGGCGAAGCTGTACGCCGAGTCGATGCCTGCGAATTGCACGCTCTATCCCGCGGGCAACTACGCGGTGAAGCACAACCCGTGGGCCTACTTCACCGCGGAGCGGTCGGCGTGCCGGCGCCGCGACGTACCCCTCTCCGCACTGAGCGGCGACATCACCAACGGCCGCCTCCCGAACGTCGGCATGGTGATCCCGAACCTGTGCAACGACGCCCACGACTGCTCGCTCGCCACCGCCAACCGCTGGCTGCGCGCCAAGGTCGGCGCCGTCAAGGCCGGGCCCGACTTCACCAGCGGCCGCCTGGCCATCGTGATCACCGCGGACGAGGACGACCACAACGAGTCCAACCTGGTGCTGACCGTCGTGATGCAGCGCTCGCTGCACAGCCGCGTCGTCGGTACGGCGCTCAACCACTACGGGCTGAGCCGCTCGCTGTCCCAGGTCACCCACACCTCGCCGCTGCGGCACGCCGCCACCGCGACCTCGGTCCTGAGCGCGTTCGGCCTCACCTACGGCTGAGCCGGCTCGGGGCGCGCCGGTGCTGGACCGGCGCGCGGCCGAGCGGCAAGGTGTGGGCATGCCGATGAGCAATGCGCAGGCACACGAGGTCGCGCGCCGGGGGCCGGGCCGGATCGCCTACCTGTTCGTCCGGCTGGTGATGATGCCGCTGCTGCGGCTGGTCTTCGCCATGCGGATCAGCGGCCAGGAGAACGTGCCGGCCAGCGGACCGGTCGTGATCGCACCGAACCACAAGAGCTTCTGGGACGCCTTCTTCATCGCGGCGTCACTGAAGCGGCGGATCTACTTCATGGGCAAGTCCGAGCTGTTCGAGGGCCGCGCCGGCCGCCTCCTGATCGCGCTCGGCGCCTTCCCGGTCCGCCGCGGGGAGTCCGACGCCGACGCCATCGAGACGGCGCTCACGATCCTGCGTCGCGGCGATGCCCTGGCGCTGTTCCCCGAGGGGACCCGGGTCCGTGACCCCGAGGAGCTGGGCCGGCCCCGCAAGGGTGCGGCCCGACTCGCGATCGAGGGCGGCGCCCCGATCGTGCCGACCGCGCTGACCGGGACCGAGCGTCGCCGCCACCACCTGCCCCGCCGGGTGCAGGTCTCGTTCGCGGAGCCCATCGCCGTCAGCGAGCTGCGCGCGACGCCCGAGGACGCGACCGGGCTCATCGAGGACGCGGTGTGGCCCACCATCACCGAGGACTACCGGCGCCTCAAGGCCCGCCCGGGCGTGATCGCCGCCGGGGTCGCCGCCGTCGGCCTCGGGTACGCCGTCCACCGCTTCCGCAACCGGGACTGAGGAGACACATGCCCACCCCCGAGATCCGTGCCGCCCGCGAGAGGCTCGTCCTCGACCACTTCCACGACGAGGTCGCGCAGGACTGGGACAGCACCCTGTCGACCTTCCCGCACCCGCACTACGAGCTGATCCCCCTGCTGCAGGTGCACGACGGCGACAGCGACGTCCGCGCCTACTACCACGACACGCGCGTCGCCTTCCCCGACCAGGACCACGAGATCATCGCGCTGCGGCACAGCGACGACGCGGTGATCGTGGAGTTCTGGCTGCTCGGCACCCACCTCGGCCCGCTCGGCCCGATCCCGGCGACCGGCAGCCGGCACCGGACGCGGATGACGGCGTACTTCATCTTCGACGAGGACGAGAACCTCGTCTGCGAGCGCGTCTACTTCGACCGGCTCACGATGGTCGCGCAGCTGATCGGGGGCCTGGACCTCAAGCGCCCGCGCGGATGGCTCACCCTCGGCCGGGTCGTCGCGGGCCTGCTGCGGATGTCCGGCGGGGCCCCGGACCCGAGGATCACCGAGACCACTCCGCCGGAGTTCCCCGGCTACACCTACGTCCGGGAGCGCTGAGCGAACCCCCGGTCCGGGGCGCGATATTTCCTTGCCCCACACCCCTTCCGCCGAAGGATCTTCCGGGGCTAGCGTCGCCCAAGGCACACGGTGATCCCCACGCAGTGCCCTTCCGGGAAGGTCAGAAGATGTTGCACTCCAAGGTCGCGGCGATCGCTGCGACAGCGGCGGTCGGCCTCGCCGCCGCCACCGCCCCGCCGTCGTTCGCGGGCACGGCGACACCGAGCACGCCCTCCGGACCGTCCGTGACCCGGGCGCCCGAGTCGGCGTTCCACACGGGCGACGCGGGCAGCCTCGGCGTCGCGTGCGCCCGGCCCAACGGGTCGGTCTCCAGCACGATCCACTGCTACAACCCCGACCAGCTGCGCGCGCACTACGGCCTCGGCCCGCTCGCCGGCAGCAACGACGGCGCCGGTCAGACGATCGTGCTCGTCGACTCCTACGGCTCCCCGACGGCGGCCAGCGACCTGGCCACCTTCGCCTCCACCTTCGGCGGCCCGGCGCCGAGCTTCGAGCAGGTCTTCCCGCTCGGCCAGCCGGGCTTCACGACCACGACCGGCAACGGCTCGGGTCAGTCCGGCCCGGTCTCGGCCGACGGCTGGGCCGGCGAGGCCAACCTCGACATCGAGTGGGCCTACGCGATGGCACCCAAGGCGCACATCGTGCTGCTCGCCACCCCGGTCGCCGAGACCCAGGGCGTGCAGGGCGTGCCGAACCTGATGAAGGCCATCGACTGGGCGATCACGAAGTACCCGGCCGGCACGGTCTTCTCGATGTCCTTCGGCACCGACGAGTCGGCCTTCCCGAAGGCGTCGGCGAGGGCCTCGTTCGCCAAGTTCGACCAGACCTTCCAGCGCGGTCAGGCCAAGGGCGACACGTTCTTCGCCTCGTCCGGTGACAACGGCAGCATCGGCGTCACCCGCGCCCACCGGGCCAGCTCCACGTCCCCGGACCCGCAGGTGAGCTACCCGAACGTGTCGCCGTACGTGACCTCGGTCGGTGGCACCCAGGTGCAGGACGGCTGGACCTGGGACCCGCAGCAGGACGTGCCGTTCAACGCCGACGGCTCGCGCAACCTCGCGTACTGGAACTGGGTCGCCGGCGGCGACACCGAGGCGACCTGGAACGAGAGCTGGGCCGGCATCGGCACCGGCGGCGGCCTGTCGACGGTCTACCCGCGGCCGGCGTACCAGGACGGTGTGGCGAGCGTCGTGGGCAGCCACCGCGGCGTCCCGGACCTGGCGTGGAACGCGGCCGTCAACGGCGGCGTGCTCGTCTTCCACACCTTCTTCCCGGAGGTCGAGGGCAGCAACCAGTGGTCGGTCTACGGCGGTACGTCGGCGGCCTCGCCGCAGGCGGCAGCTCTCACGGCGGTGGCCAACCAGGCCCGCGCCGCGGCCGGCAAGGGCCCGATCGGTGACCTGAACAAGGCCATCTACTCGGCCGGCTTCGACCACTCCAGCGCCTTCTCCGACATCGTGCCGCAGACCTACGGCACGACGCCGAGCGGCGTGGTCGACGACAACCGGATGTGGGACACGCTCGCCGACGGCTCGGTCACGCCCGACGCGGTGCCCGGCTACCCGTCCACGACCGGCTACGACCTGACGACCGGTTGGGGCGCCCCGCGGGCCCCCGGCTACATCGGTCAGCTGGTCGCCCAGCCGTAACGATCACCCGACAAGCACGGTGCCCTCGCTCCTGCGGCGAGGGCACCGTTGCGTGTCGGCCCGGGTCGCTACGGTGAGGTCATGGCGAAGAGCGCGGCCGCGATGGTCGTGGTGGGTGAGCGCGAGGTCCGGGTCTCCAGCCCGGACCGGGTGATCTACGAGGCCACCGACCGGACCCCCGAGATCACCAAGCTGCAGGTGTGCGAGTACTTCGCGGGCGTCGGCGACGCGTTGATGCTCGCCCTCGGCGAGCGGCCCACCGCGATGGAGCGGTGGCCCGACGGCTACCGCGAGGGCTGGCGGCTCGCCACCGGCCCGATGGACAAGGAGGGCGAGGGCTTCTACCAGAAGCGGCTCCCCCGCGGTGCTCCCGAGTGGGTGCAGACCGTGGAGGTCACCTTCCCCAGCGGGCGCACGGCCGACGAGCTGTGCCCGACCGAGGCCGCGGCGCTGGTGTGGGCGGCCCAGATGGGCACGCTCACCTTCCACCCCTGGCCGGTACGCCGCCCCGACACCGACCATCCCGACGAGCTGCGCATCGACCTCGACCCCCAGCCCGGCACCGGGTTCGGCGACGCGGTGCGGGTGGCGGGCGTGGCCCGCGAGCTGCTCGAGGAGCTCGGGCTGCGCGGCTACGCCAAGACCAGCGGCAACCGCGGCGTGCACATCTACGTCCGGATCCGCCCGGACCACACCTTCGAGGACGTGCGGCACGCCGCCATCGGCTTCGGCCGCGAGCTGGAGCGACGCGATCCCGGCGTCACCACCGCCTGGTGGAAGGAGGAGCGCGGCGAGCGGATCTTCGTGGACTTCAACCAGAACAACCGCGACCGCACCATCGCGTCGGCCTGGTCGCTGCGCCCCCGCCCGGGGGCGCCGGTGTCCACGCCGCTCACCTGGGCCGAGCTGGCCGACCTGAAGGACCCCCGCGAGCTCAACCTGCTCACCGTCCCCGACCGCCTCGCGGACGGGAACGCGTGGAGCGACATGGACGCGACGGCGTACTCCCTCCGGCCGCTGCTCGACCTGTGGGAGGCCCACCCCGTCGAGCTCAACTTCCCTCCGGACTATCCCAAGATGCCGGGCGAGCCGCCGCGTGTGCAGCCGTCGAAGAAGGTGGCCGGGCACTGGGACGCGGACGGGAACCGGATCCCGTCCTGAAGAAAAGTTCTCGGGCGTGTGCATGCGCGGCCACCGACCGGGTACCGAGCGCCGCGGCGCCGTTCAGGACGCTGCTCCCGGTCGAGGTGATGCACACCCCTGGCGCTCGAGCGGGCGGAGTGTCCTGAGGACCCCCCTCCTCCTGGCCGCCGCACGGGGCCGCCCCGCCGATTACGCATCCGGCTCGGGGCGGCCCCAGGTCAGTCTTGAGTGCGGGCGTCCTCAGCGGCGAGAGTCGGCAGGCCCTGGGCCCGCCAGGCCTCGAAGCCGCCCTCGACATCGGTGGCGCGCTGCAGGCCGAGGCGTCGGAGGGTGTCGGCGGCCAGGGACGACGAGTAGCCCTCCTGACACAGGACGAGTACCCGCGCGTCGTACGACGCGATGTCGAGCCGCGCATCGGAGCGCGGGTCCAGCCGCCACTCCAGGACGTTGCGTTCGATGTGGACCACGGGCAGCCAGGGCGCGATCTCGCCCTCGACCGCGCGCTGGGCGGCCGGACGGGTGTCGACGATCACCGCCACGCCGGAGGACGCCTCCTCGAACGCGGCCGACGGGGAGACTCGGTCCAGGTTCGCGCGCACCTCGGCCAGGAGGGCGTCGATGCCGTCGTAACGGGACGACAGCGGCGCGGTCATCGGCGACCGCTCACTCAGGCGTCCTTGGGCTCGAGCGTGAGGCTGATCGAGTTGATGCAGTAGCGGTCGCCGGTCGGGGTGCCGTAGCCGTCGGGGAAGACGTGGCCCAGGTGCGAGCCGCAGTTGGCGCAGCGGACCTCGACCCGCTTCATGCCATGGCTGGTGTCGTCGATGTACTCGATGGTGTCGCTGATCGGCTGGTAGAAGCTCGGCCAGCCACAGCCGGAGTGGAACTTGGTGTCCGACTCGAAGAGCTTCGCCTGGCACGCCTTGCAGCGGTAGACGCCGGTCGTCTCGGTGTCGGTGTACTCGCCGGTGAAGGCGCGCTCGGTGCCGGCCTTGCGGAGGACGGCGTACTCCTCCGGGGAGAGCTCCTCGCGCCACTCCGCATCCGACTTCTCCACGTTGTAGGCCATGTCCCCAGCCTACTCAGCGGGTCACACCGGAGCGGGGCCGAGGATCGGCATGCCCGCGTGCTGCCACGCGGCGAAGCCGCCCACCACGTCGGTCGCCCGCAGCACCCCGATCTCGCGCAGCGCGTGCGCGGCCAGCGAGGACGTGTAGCCCTCCTGGCACAGCACGATCACCCGGAGGTCGTACGCCGCCTCGGGGAGCCGTGCGTCCGAGCGCGGGTCGAAGCGCCACTCGAGCACGTTGCGCTCGATGATCCGCGGCTCCAGCCACGGCGCGACCTCGCCCTTGGCCGCGCGCTGGGCGGCCGGGCGGATGTCGACGATCACCGCCCCGTCGGTGATGACCTCCTGGAAGGCGGCCCGCGGCGAGAGCCGGTCCAGGCCGGTGCGGGCGGCGGCGAGCATGGCGTCGATGCCGTCGTACCGCGCCAGGCGCCGGGGCTCGACGGCGAGCGCGCTCACCAGTCCTCCCCCGCCTGCTCGATGCCGAGCACCTCGAGCCGGTCGCCGCGGAAGCGGAACCGGGTCATGGTCGAGAGCCGCGGGCCGTAGGCGTGCAGCGACAGCGCGGGCTCGTCGGTCTCGTTGCGCACGTCGTGCGCGTAGCCCGGACCGAAGGCGCGCCCGTCACCGACACCGACGTCCTGGATGTGCAGGCAGCCGGGGAAGGTGTGCTCGGTGAGCGTGCCCCGGAGGACCGTGAAGGCACCGGCGGACGTGCCGTGGTCGTGCCAGTCCGTGGAGGCTCCCGGCGGCCAGGCGATCAGCCACAGCTCGTGCTCGGGGGTGGCGAGCAGCCGGATCCAGGTGCGGTCCCCCGGGGCGGGGTCGAGGAGGTCGAGCAGGTCCGGGTCTGCGGCCTGCGCGCGGACCGCCTCGAGCAGCGGGAGAGGGGCGGTGTCGATGGACATGCTCCAATAATGCACTAACTCGCTAGACTTTAAAAACTTTCCCTCGCCCGCGAGTGGAAGTCGGCTACGGCAGCCGCTCCAGCAGTTCCGCGACGTCGACCCGTCGACCGGTGTAGAACGGCACCTCCTCGCGCACGTGCCGGCGGGTCTCCGAGCCGCGCAGGTGCCGCATCAGGTCGACGATCCGGGTCAGGTCGTCGGCCTCGAAGGCGAGGATCCACTCGTAGTCGCCCAACGCGAAGCTCGGCACCGTGTTGGCGCGGACGTCGGGGTAGCCGCGGGCCATCTGGCCGTGCTCGGCGAGCAGGCGGCGACGCTCGGCGTCCTCGAGGAGGTACCACTCATAGGAGCGCACGAACGGGTAGACCGCCACGTAGTCGTGCACGCGCTCGTCGGCCAGGAACGCCGGCAGGTGGCTGCGGTTGAACTCCGCGGGGCGGTGCAGCGCCATCTGCGACCACACCGGGGCGAGCCGGGCGCCGAAGGCGGTCCGTCGCAGGCGGTGGTACGCGCTCTGCAGCTGGTCGGAGTCCGCGGCGTGCCACCAGACCATCAGGTCCGCGTCGGCACGCAGCCCGGCGACGTCGTACACACCGCGCACGACGACGTCCTCGACGGCGAGCTCCTCGATGAGGGTCTCGACCTCGGCGGCCTCGGCCTTGCGCTCGACCTCGTTCGGCCCGAGCGTCCGCTCGAGCCTGAAGACCGACCACATCGTGAAGCGGACGGTGTCGTTGAGCTCGTTGATCTTGGCGGCGTTGCTCTGGATGTGGGCCTGCGGGTCGGTCATGGCTCCATTGTGACGACCCCCGGAAGCCCCGGGACCACCGGTCAGCCCAGCGCCTCCGCGAGCTCGTGCCGGCCGCGGACGCCGAGCTTGGCGTAGGCGTTGCCGAGGTGCATCTCCACGGTCTTGAGCGAGACGAACAGCGCCTGCGCGATCTGCGAGTTGGTCATCACCGATGCGGCGAGATCGGCGACGCGGCGCTCGGACGGGGTCAGCGCGCCGACGCCGGTGACGGGTCGCTCGACGAGACGTGCGCCGGCTGCCGCGAGCTCCTCCTCGGCCGCGCGGACGACGGGCGGAGCGCCGCAGGCCGCCGCGATCTCGCGCGCCCTCCGCAGCTGATCGCGCGCCTCGCGGCGGCGCTGCGTGCGGCGCAGGTGGGCCCCGTACGCGACCAGCGCCTTGGCCTCGGCGAGCCGCGCGCCACTCTCGGCCAGCAGGGTGACCGCCTCGGCCAGGGTCTGCTCGGCCTCCCGGTCCGGCTCGACGCGGGCGCGCGCCACCAGTGCGGTGCCGAGCGCGTGCGGAGCGCCGAACCGCTCGGCGACCGTCACCTCGTCGGCGATCACCGCAGCGGCCTCCGCCGCCCGGCCCAGGCGCAGCAGCGCCTCGGCAGCGCCCAGCCGCCACGAGAGGGTGGCCCCGTTGTGATGGCCGGTCTCGATCTGACGGCGCCCGCACGCCGTGAGATCGGCGAGTGCGCCCGACGCGTCGCCCAGCGCCAGCCGCGCCAGGCCCCGCGCGAGGAGCGGCTCGGTGAAGGCGTGCTCGTCCAGCGGCGCGTCCCACATCCCGAACTGGGTGAGCATGTCCCGGGCCAGCGTCGCGTCTCCGTGCTCGACCTGGGTGCGGACGCACAACGGCAGCGCCACGCCGAGCAGCAGCAGCGGCATGAGGCCGTCCGCGGCGGCCCGGAACATGTCGTCGGCCAGTCCCTGGACGGCGAGCAGGTCGCCCTGACCGAACGCCGCATCGGCCGCCCGGAAGGCGCTGACGTGGAACAGCGCGTGCGCACCGCGCGCCGCCGCCCAGTCGCGGCTGCGCTCGGCGAGGGCGCGCGCCTCGCTCGCCGCGCCGGAGCTCTTCAGCGCGAGATGGCCGACGACGTACGCCGGCGCGAACGCCGCCCGGGCCAGCGCGCCGGGCGGCTGGTCGAACGCGTAGCGCGCCTCGGCGAGACACTCGGTGGCCGGCGCACCGACCCGGACGCCGGCGAAGGCGAGGGCCGCCGCGGCACGGCGGTCGCCGGGCGACCCGTCGTACGTCCGCTCCCGGCGTACCCGCTCCTCCAGGTCGCGCAGGGCCGCGTCGTCGGCGAAGTTCATCAGGCTGATGCCCAGGGCGTCGGCAAGCGCGTCCAGCGCCACGCCCTCCCCACCCCGCTGCTCCATGAGTACGTCGCGTGCCCCGGGGAGATCACCGGCGAGGATCAGTGCCATCGCGAGGTCGTGCCGGACCGTGGCGTGGCGATCGTCGCCGACCGTCAGGCTCGCCGCCGCGGCCAGGTGCTCGGCGGCCCGCGGCGCCATGGTCTCGACCTCGGCGAGTCCGAGCCGGTGCAGTGCGTGCGCGCGGGCGGGCGGGTCGAGGTCCTCGTCGAGGAGCCGCCGGAGGTACGCCGCGGCCGTCGTGGGCGCACCCGCCGCTGCGGCGTCGTCGGCCGCGTCGCTCAACCACCCCGCGTGCCGGGGATCGTCGCTCGGCGGCGCCAGGACCAGGTGCGCCGCGATCCGGTCCACGGGGGCGCCGTCCGCCGCGAGCAGCTCGGCCGCCCGGCGGTGGGCGCCGCCGCGCTGCTCGTCGGTCGCCACCCGCAGCACCGCCTCCTCGAGCAGCGGGTGCGCCAGCCGCACGGGGTCCGGACCGCTCATCAGGTGGGCGGCCGACAGACCGGCGACGGCATGACCGACGACCTCCCGGGACAGCCCGGTCAGCCCGGCCACGTGGCGCGCGGAGGCACCCTCGCCGAGGACCGCCGACGCCCGCGCCACGTCCAGCGCGTGCGGAGCGGCCTCGGCGATGCGTCGTACGACGTCGCGCAACGGGTCGGTCGTCGACCCGGCCAGCATCGCCTCGACCAGGAACGGCTTGCCGCCCGTCGCCGCGACGATCTCCTCCGCCTCGGCGGTGCTGAGCGACACGGCACGGGCGGCGCCGAGCGCCTGCACGGCGGCCGCGCTGAGCGGCGGCGGGGTCAGCCGCCGGCCGGCCGGCAACCGGGCGAGCAGCCGGTCGGCCGGCGTACCGGGCTCGCACGGGCGGGTGGCCCCGACGACGAGGAGGCGCGTCCCGTCGAGCCGGCCCAGCAGGTAGCCGAGCCAGTCCAGGGTCTCCGGGTCGCTCTGGTGCAGGTCGTCGATGGTGATCAACAGCGGGCGGGACGCCAGGTTGAGGGCCAGCCAGCAGAGCCCGTGGACCGCCGAGGCGCGGGCCTGGAGGTGTCCGACGTCCTCACCGGTCAACCCGGTCAGGCCGGTCGCCTGGAGCGCGGGCGCGGCGAGGCCCGCCGCATCGGCGAGGACCGCCGCGCGGTCCCAACCCGAGCCCGGGCGCAGTGCCGGGACGAGGATGTCGCGGGCGACCGCGAACGGGACCGCGCCCGCCACCGGCCCGCCCGCGCCCCGAAGTCGGGCGATGCCCAGCCGCGCCGCCTCGGCGGCCACCACCTCGAGCAGGGTCGACTTGCCGATGCCCGCCTGGCCCTCGACCACCACCATCGCGCCGTCGCCGTGCACCGCGGCGTGGAGCGCCGCGCTCAGGGCCGAGCGCTCGACGTCGCGCTCGACGATCAGGGCCTCGTCCATCCCCCATGTCCTTCGGCCGGTCCTAACACCAGGGTGCTCCCCTGTCCCGAGCCCGGGGGTTTCGTCCAAGACTCGCATACAGGGGAGACCGAGGCAGGAGAACAAGGAGAAGGTCGATGCGAGAGCACCAGGACGACTACCGATTGGCACCCCGTGACTGGCGGCTGGCCGGGCTGAAGCTCCCCAGCGGCAAGCCGAGGAAGCTCAGCCGCGCGGACGAGCGCGCGTTCGTCGCAGCCCTGCAGGACTGCCCGCGCCTCGCCGGCTTCGGTGAGCGCGAGCTGAGGCGGCTGGCCCAGCACTGCGTGTGGTTCGCGTATCCGGCGCGATGGACGATGATCGCCCAGTCGAGCCGATCGACCCACTGCTACCTGCTCACCCAGGGGTCGGTCACCTTCCGCCGCGACGGCGTCGAGGTGGGTGGTGCCGCGACCGGCGACTTCGTCGCGCTGCACGCCCTGGTCGACCGCGCGGCGCCGACGAGCGTGGTCACGGCCGACCGCGTCCGCGGCGTGGCCGTCCCCGCCGAGGACCTGCGCGCGATCCTCGACGTCGCGGACCGGCGTACCGCCGTCACGGACCGGTCCCGGGCCCTCAGCCCGATCGAGGACGTCCTCGGCCAGGCCTTCTGAGCCCGGGCGCCTGTGAGGGCGCCCGGTCTCAGAGGGTCGCGACGGCCTTGCGCGCCGACGCCACCGTCGGCGCGATCCCGACGCCGTCGTACGCCGCCCCGCAGATCGCCAGGCCCGGCACCTCGGCCACGGCCGCGCGGATGCGGGCGACCCGGTCGAGGTGGCCGACGGCGTACTGCGGGAGGCCGCCGCCCCATCGCTGGACGACGGCGTCGACCGGCGTCGCGGTCAGGCCGGTCGCGTCGTGCAGGTCGGCGAGGCTGGCGGCGACGAGCTCCTCGTCGGGCACCTGCAGGGTCTCCTCCTCGCCGAACCGTCCGAGCGAGGTGCGCATGATCAACAGCCCCTCCCCGGCCTGCCGGACCCATGACCACTTGGCGAAGGAGTACGTCGCCGCCTTGATCCGGCGGTGGTCGACCGTGGGCACCAGGAAGCCGGACGCGCCGACGTCGAGGGCGTCCGCGGCGTCGGTGGCGCGGAACGCGAAGGTCACCACGGCGCTCGAGGCGTAGTCGATCGCGGCGAGCTCCGCGGCGGCCGGGGCGACGGGTGCGAGCAGCCGCGCTGCGGGCGGGGCGGGCAGGGCGACCACGACCTGGTCGGCGGTGACCTCCTCGTCGGGGAGGGCGATCGCGAACCCGTCGGCCGTACGCCGCAGCCCGGTCACCGTGGCTCCCGTCCGGATCTCGCCACCCGCGGCCCGGATCGCGCCGGCCAGCGCCTCGGGCAGCTGCCACATCCCGCCCGGGATGCTCGCGAAGACGGGCGACTCCGCGGTCGCCGGGCCGGCCGGCGCCTCGAAGGTGGCCGCGGCGAGCGGCGCGATCAGCTGGGGCGCGGCGGCCCGGATCGAGATGTCCCGGGCGCGTCCCGCGTAGACGCCACCGAGCAGCGGCTCGACGAGGCGGTCGGCGACCTCGTCACCGAAGCGGGCCGCGACCAGGTCGCCGACGGACGCGTCGCCCTCGATCGGTTGCGGGGTCTGGTTGCGCGCGCGGGCCAGACCCTCATCCGAGAGGATGCCGGACGCCGCGAGCCCGTCCAGGTCGACCGGCGCGCCCATCAGGGTGCGCGGCAGCGGGCGGAGGGCGTCGCGGGTCCAGATCCGGCTGGTCGCGCCGGTCGGGTGGACGAGGTCGAGGCCGAGGCCGCGCGCCAGGCCGACCGCCTCGGGGCGGCGGTTGATCATCGCCTCGGCCCCGACGTCGACGGTGACCCCCGCGACCTCGCCCCGGCGCAGCTTGCCGCCGAGGCTGTCGGTCGCCTCCAGCACGATGACGTCGCGGCCGGCCCGGGTCAGCTCGTACGCCGCCGCCAGTCCAGCGATTCCTCCGCCGATCACCACCACCTGCACACCGCCAGCGTCCCAGAGCGGACCGCTCGGGGCGCAAGGGGCGTAGGTCCTCAGCGCGCGCGGACCCCCGTCACCCCCGCACCCGTCGGTCCGCTCCCGGGACCCACGGCCGCTCAGGTGTACCAGGTGGGCTCGGGCAGTTCCCCGAGCAGCGCGTACCTGCCGACCTCGGCCCGCTTGTGCGCGACGGGGTCGTGCAGGCTGTGCGTGCGGACGTTGCGCCAGTAGATGTCGAGCCCGACCGAGCTCGCGGTCGCCCGGGCCCCGGTGACGTCGTACACCTTGGTGCCGATCTCGAGGGCGGCGTCGATCGCGACCTGCTTGGCCGCAGCGATCACCACGGCCGCCTCGCCCCGCTCGGTCTCCGTGACCGTGTCGGCGTGGCCGTTGATCTCCTCGATGAGCACCGCGGCCCGCTCCGCCAGGGCCTCGGCGGCCCACAGCTTCGAGCGCAGGTCGCCGTACACCTCCTGCACGTAGAACTCCTCCGCGGCCCGCTGCTTCACGTCGCCCGCGTACGGCCAGGCACGCGTGACGTCGCGGGTGTACGTCGCCGCGGTGGCGAGCGCACCCTCGGCGATGCCCACGTAGAGGTTCGCGAAGATGAGCTGGATGAGCGGCACGTTGAGGGTGTTGTAGACCCGCGGCTCGAAGACGTGCTCCCCGTCGCGCTCGACGTAGCCCGCGGCCGCCGCCCAGGGCACTCGCACGCCCTCGATGGAGACCCCGCCGCTCTCGGTGAGCCGCTGGCCGAGGCTGTCCCAGTCCCCGAGGAACCGGATGGCCGGCTGGTCGGTCGGAACGATCGCGAAGATGTGCTTGTCGGTCCCCTCCAGCACGCCCTCGAGCACGGTCACGTCCGAGACCCGGCCACCGGTCGAGAACGACTTGCGACCGGTGAACACGAGCTCCTCGCCCTCCTCACGGATCGTCAGGTCGGCGTCGCGCGGGTTCACGGCACCGCCGAAGAACCAGGTGTCCGTGGTCGCGGCCTGCTCCACGGCAGCGATCTGCTCGGGCGTGCCGACCAGGCGCGCGGCCCAGGCCCACAGGTAGTGGTACCCCAGCAGCTGCCCGATCGAGCCGTCGCCCGCCGAGACGGCGCGGATGACGCGCAGGGCGGTCGTCCAGTCCTGGCCGGCGCCGCCGTGCTCGACCGGACCGAGCAGGGTGACGAGTCCGCTGTCCTTGAGCAGCTGGACCTCGGCGTACGGCGTCTGGTTGGCGCGGTCCCGCTCGACCGCGTCCACGGCCAGCTGGGTGCCGACCTCGCGGGCGCGCTCGATCCAGCCTTCGGCGGTGGTCGGGACGGTGGTGAAACGTGGGGTCGTTGCGATCGACATGCGTGTGCTCGCTTTCGGGTGATCAGAAGTAGGCGTTCGCCGGGAAGGCGGTGCCGTTGACGTGGTGGTCCCCCACGGCCGAGGCCTTGAGGAACGTCGGGTTGTGGGTGGAGATGGTGCGGACGTTGCGCCAGTGCCGGTCGAGGTTGTGCACCGACTGGGTGGCCGAGGTGCCGCCGACGTCGAAGAGCTGGGCTGCGGTGGCGTAGGAGAAGCGGTCGATCGCGACCTTGGCCTCGGCGGCGGCCAGCTGCGCGGCCTCCGCCTCCTCCTTGCCCGGTACGCCGTCGACGACCGAGTCCGCCGCGACCTGCAGCGCCTCGGCGGCCCGGAGCACGATCGCCTCGGCGGCGAACACCGACGCCGCGATCTCGCCCACGACCTGGAGGACCTGGCGGTCGTCGGTCGGCGCCTGCGGGGCACCCGCGTGGCTGTAGTTGCGCTGCCGGCGCTTGACCAGCGCGACCGCGTCGTTGCGGACGCTGCGCAGGATGCCGGCCGTCACGGCCTGGAGGAACAGCTGCAGGAACGCGCCCTGGTAGCCGGGGACCGGCTCGCCGTCGGGCTCGCCGAGGTCGAAGAACTCCGACTCCTCGACCTTGACGTCGTCGAGCTGGGTGGTGCCGGTGCCGGTCAGCCGCTGGCCGAAGCCGTCCCAGTCGTCGAGGATCGTGACGCCCTGGCGGTCCACCGGGATCACCGCGCCGGCGATCCGCCCGTCGGGTGCGGCCGCCCAGATCTGGGTGTGGTCGGAGTAGATCGAGCCGGTCGAGTAGAACTTCGTGCCGTTGAGCCGGTAGCCGCCCGCCGGGTCGGGGGTGAAGGCGGTGTCGAAGTAGAGGCCGACGGGCTTCCTGCTCTGCTCGCTGAAGCCGTTGCCGACGAGCTTGTCGGTGCCGGCGAGGTCCAGCAGCCGACGGCGGTACGCCGGGTCGGAACCCGCCTGCAGGTGCTGCTCGACGAACCAGAAGTGGGTGCGCAGGATGTGCGGCACGCTGGAGTCGGCCTCGGCGAGGTCGACGAGCGCGGCGAACAGCTCGGGGATGGTGAGCCCGGCTCCGCCGTCCGCCACGGGCAGCCGCAGCCGCCCGACGCCGGCCTGCTTGAGCCAGCCGATGATCTCGTGCGGCGCGACCCGGTGGCGCTCGCGGTCGGCGGCCCCCTCGGCGATGCGGGCGAGCAGGGCCGTCCACTCGGGGGTTCCGGGGCGGATGGGCGCGGCGGTCGCGGTGGTCGCGGTGGGACTGGTGATGGTCATGGGAGGTGCTCCTCGGTGTGGGAGGGACGAGCCGGGTCAGCTCGGGGAGACGGGGGCGAGCTGACCCAACAGGTCGGGGTCGTCGTTGTCGGCCAGGTACTTCTGCACGGCCGGGTCGAAGAAGATCTTCTTGAGGGTCGCGACCTGCGGGTCGTCGACGTAGTCGGTGCCGACCACGAGCTGGCCGGCGAACTCGCGCGGCGCCGGCGGGCTGTAGATGCGGTCGGAGTCCGGCGTACCGGCGTCGACGAAGGACATGTTGTAGTCGACGACCGCGGCGACGGAGTCGAGCGTGCGCGGACCGGCGCCGTACTCCATGTAGGTGAACTTCCAGCCGTGCGGGTTGCTCGCGATGTCCTGGTCGGTCGCGGCCCACGGGTCGACGCCGGGCTTGAAGGTCAGGTAGCCGCCGCGCTCGAGGATCCACAGCGCCTGCGCGGTGTTCGCGGGGTCGTTGAGCAGCGCGATGGTGGAGCCGTCGGGGATCTCGTCCATCGTCTTGTACTTCGAGGAGTAGACCGAGTACGACCACTGGAAGACCGGGCCCAGGGCGGTCAGCTTCATGCCCGTGGAGTCGGTGACCTGCTGCAGCCAGTGCTTGTGCTGGTAGATGTTGGCGATGTACTGGCCGTCGGCGGTCGCCTGGTCGAGCTGGTTGCCGTCCTCGATGGGCTCGCCGGTGATGGTGACGCCGTACTTCGGCGCGATCTCCTTGTTCAGGTAGGCCAGGAAGGCGCCCTCGCTCGCGCTCGAGGCCTGGTAGGAGATCTTGAAGTCGGTGCCGAAGTGGCTGCCGGCGACCGTCTTGCTGTCGCCGCCGCCGCTGAACCTGGCGACGAGGACGCCCGCCAGGACCAGGAGGACGACGGCGAGGGCGGTGGGCACGAGCCACTTGCGGCCCCGACCGCCGAGGTCGATCTCGGTGGTGTCGCCGTCCGCGTGCGGCCGCTGTTGGGTGCTGGACATGGTGGTGCCTTTCATCAAGCCGGGCGTGCCGGGTCAGGGCCGAGAGGGGTCAGTGCGACAGGCGTCGTACGACGCGGTCGCCGGTGAACTGGAGGGCCTGGACCATTGCGATGAGCAGCACGATGCAGGCGATCATGATGTGGTTGTCGAAGCGCCGGTAGCCGTAGTTGACCGCGAGGTAGCCGAGCCCGCCGGAGCCGATCGCGCCCGCGATCGCGGAGTACTCGATCATCGCGATCACGTTGAGGGTCAGCCCCGCCGCGAGCCCGGGGAGCGCCTCGCGCAGCTGGATGCCGGTGACGATCTGGGTCTTGGTGGCACCGCTGGCCAGGCCGACGTCGAGCAGCTCGCGCGGCACCTCGCGGACGGCGTTCTCGGTGAGCCGCGCGAAGAACGCGGTGCCCGCGATGGACATGGGGATGATCGCCGCGGTGAAGCCGATGGTGGTGTGGAAGACCAGCTTGGTCACCGGGATGACGGCGGCCATCAGCACCAGGAACGGCAGCGAGCGGCCGAGGTTCGCGACCCAGCTGATCGAGGCTTTGACGGCCCGGTGGGGCGCCAGCCCGAGCGGGGAGGTGTTGAAGATGAGCAGGCCGAGCGGGCCGCCCAGCAGCACCACGATCGCCATCACCAGGCCGACCATCCGGAAGGTCTCCCAGAGCGCCGGCCCCAGCAGCGACGGTACGTCGGGCCAGGCGGTGCCCAGCAGCGGCAGCACGCTCATGCCACGGCCTCGGTGAGGACGGGCCGGCCGACCGTGTCCGGTCCCGCCTCCGCCACGATCCCGAGCCGGCCGAGCACCTCGGTCACCCGGCGCTCGTCGAGCCGGCGGTCCAGACCGAGCGTGAGGCGGCCGACCGGGGTCGCGCCGGTCTCCTCGACGAGCGCGGCGAGCACCGCGATGTCGGTGCCGAGCTCGCGGCCCGCCGTCCCGAGCCAGGTGGGCGACACCCGCTCCGCCTCGTAGCGGACCGTCCAGGTCCGCAGGCCCTCCGCGGCCTGGGCCGGCGGCAGCGGGAGCAGCGAGCGCGAGAGCACCGAGTCGGAGCGTCGTACGACGTCGGCGACCGTGCCCTGCTCGACGATCCGGCCGTGGTCCAGCTGGGCGACGTGGTCGGCCATGCCGCGCACGACGTCCATCTCGTGGGTGATCACCAGGATCGTCACGCCGAGGTCGTCGCGCAGCCCGGTGAGCAGGGCGAGGATCGCACGGGTCGACTCGGGGTCGAGGCCGGAGGTGGCCTCGTCCGACAGCAGCACCGGCGGCCGCAGCGCGAGGCCGCGGGCGATGCCGATCCGCTGGCGCTGGCCACCCGAGAGCTGGGACGGGTAGTGGTTGGCGCGGTGCAGCATGCCGACCCGCTCGAGCAGGTCGTGGACGCGGCGGCGCACATCGGCGTCCGGCAGGCCGGCGTACCGCATCGGGAGGGCGACGTTCTGCGCGGCGGTCAGCCGGCGCAGCAGGTTGGCCGACTGGAAGACGGTGCCGATCTGCCGACGGGCCGAGCGCAGGTCGGCGCGCGAGAGCCGGGTGAGGTCCTGGCCGGCCACGGTGATCGAGCCGGAGGTCGGGCGCTCGAGCAGGTTCACGCAGCGGGCGAGCGTGCTCTTGCCGGCTCCGCTGGGCCCGACGACCGCGGCGATCCGGCCCTCGGCGACCGAGAGGTCGATGCCGTCGAGGACGACGGCGCCGCCGTAGGACTTGGTAAGGCCGGCGATCTCGATCATCGCGGCCCGTCCTTGCCGTGCAGCCGCTGGAAGCCCGACCGGTGGAAGACCAGCGGGCGGACCGCGGCCTCGCCGGAGTCGTGGGCGACGCTGTGCAGCTCGAGCAGGATGATCGTGTGGTCGCCGGCCTCGACCTCGCGGTAGATCGAGGTGTCGAAGCGGGCCAGGCCGTCGTCGATCGTGACCGCGCCCCGGTGCGACACGGTCGCCGGGACGCCGGTGAACCGGTCGGCGACCGGGCCCGCCAGCTGCCGGCAGGTCTCGCCGTGGTGGTCGGCGAGGACCGTGACCCCGAGCCGCGGCGCGCGGCGCAGGTCCGGCCAGGTCTTGGAGGTGTTCGCGATCGAGAAGGACACCAGCGGCGGGTCCAGGCTCACCGAGGTGAAGGAGCTGGCCGCCAGGCCGACGAGCTCGCCGTCGACCTCGGCCGCCACCGCGACCACGCCGCTCGGGAACGCACCGAACGCCTGACGCAGCCGGGACGGGTCGAGGTCCTGGTTGGTGGAGAAGTCGGGGGTGGGCGGGACGGGCTGGACGGTGGCGGCGGTCATGCGGGGGCTCCTTCGGGTGCGCGCAGCAGGGAGTCCACGACCGGCCGGGCGCGGGCCAGCCACGCGTCGTACGCCGACGGGTCGTCGTACTGCTGGTCGAGGACGTAGAGGCCACCGGTCGGCACGGTCGCGCCGAGGTGGGTGAGCAGGGAGGTGAGGCCCAGCTCGGGCGCCAGGGCGTGCGCCGGGCCGCCGCCGAGCATGAGCGGCACGGCGACCCCGGAGAGCTGTCCGACCGCGAAGCGGTCCAGGAACAGCTTCAGCAGCCCCGTGTAGGTCGCCTTGTACGTCGGGCACGCCACGACCACCAGGTCCGAGGACCCGACCTCGGCGACCACGCGGTCGACCTCCGGGTTCTTCCAGTCGAGCAGCTCGCCGCCGTAGGTGGCGAGGTCGACGACCAGGTCGGGTGCGCGGCCGGTGAGCCGCTCAGCGAGGTGCTGGGCGGCCACCAGGGTGCGGCTGGCGGCCTTCGGGTTGCCGACGACGACGGCTGTGCGGCTCATGAGACCGCCACCTTCCCGGCGGCCTGGAACGGCACCGCCGCGTTGTGGTGGCGGGCCGGCACTGGGCTCTTCCAGCGCCCGCGCTGCTCGAGGATCGGCAGCACGCCCTCGCCGAACCAGTAGGCCCCCTCGAGGTGCGGGTACGCCGACAGCACGAACTCCTCGATGCCGAGGTCGGCGTACTCCTCGATCCGGTCGGCGACCTCCTCGTGCGAGCCCACCAGCGCCGTGCCGGCGCCGCCGCGGACCAGGCCGACCCCGGCCCACACGTTGGGGTAGATCTCGAGGTCGTCGGTGGATCCGTGGTGCAGGTCCAGCATCCGGCGCTGGCCTTCGGACTCGCTGAGCCGCAGGCCCTGCTGCACCTGCGCGATCGCGTCCGGCGAGATCTGGGCGAGCAGCCGGTCGGCCTCGGCCCACGCCTCGGCGGAGGTGTCGCGGGTGATGGTGTGCATGCGGATGCCGAAGCGGATCGGCCGGTCGCCGGCGAGCTCGCGGATCCAGGCGATCTTCTCCGCGACGGCGGCCGGCGGCTCGCCCCAGGTCAGGTAGACGTCCGCGTGCTTGGCCGCGACCCGGCCGGCCGCGGGCGAGGACCCGCCGAAGTAGATCTCCGGCAGCGGGTGCGGGATCTGGTCGAGGCTGGCGCCCTCCACGGAGAGGTGCTTGCCGTCGAGGTCGACGGTCTCCCCCGCCCAGAGCCGGCGCACGATCTCGAGGAACTCGTCGCACCGCTCGTAGCGCGCGTCCTTGTCGTGGAAGTCGCCGTACATCCGCTGCTCGTGGCTCTCCCCGCCGGTGACGACGTTGAGCAGCAGCCGGCCGCCGGAGAGGTTCTGGAACGTGCCGGCCATCTGGGCGGCGAGGTACGGCGAGACCAGGCCCGGCCGGAACGCGACCAGGAACTTCAGCCGCTCCGAGGTCTGCGACAGCATCGCGGTGCTCAGCCACGCGTCCTCGCACCAGGCACCGGTCGGGGTGAGCGCGGCCTCGAAGCCGTTGTCCTCGGCGGCCCGCGCCACCTGGGTCAGGTAGGCGATGTCGCCGGGCCGGCCGGAGTGGCCGGGCGCGAGCCCGTGCCCGCCGCCGACCACGTGCCGGCCGTCCCCGCCGTTGGTGGGCAGGAACCAGTGGAACTTCAAAGACATGGGATCCCTTTCGGTGATCGAGTAGCCGCGAGCGCCAGCGAGCGGCGTATCGAGATTCAGATCTGGCCGTGGTTGGGCGGCGGGGTGCCGTCGACCGCGAACCGGCCGAGGTGCTGCACCTTCCACGCCGCCGGGTCGTGCAGGGTGTGGGTGCGGGCGTTGCGCCAGTGCCGGTCCAGGTCGAGCGAGGACAGTGCGGAGCGGGTGCCCGCCACCTCGAAGAGCCGGCTGGCGACGTCGACGGAGACCGCGGTGGAGCTGGCACGGGCGGCCGCGACGGCGAGGCTGGCCGCCGCCGCCGACTCGGCCGTGAGCCGCGCGTCGGCGGCGTCCACGGCCCGGCCAGCCTCGGCGAGCAGCGCCTCGGTGCCGCGTACTGCGAGCTCCATCTCGCCGAAGGCGTGCACGACCAGCGGGTCCTCCGCCGCGCGCTCCACGCCGGCGTCCGGGTAGGGCCGGCTCCGCGTGGTGACGAACTCCGCGGCGTCGGTCAGGGCAGCCCGCGCGATGCCGGCGTCGATGGCGGCATGGAGCAGTTGCGCGAAGGCGCCGTAGGTCTGCGGGCGCTCGAAGGTGAGGTGGTACGGCGTGACCTGGTCCTGCGGGACCCGCACCCCCGCCAGCTGGACCCGCCCGCTGGCGGTGGTCCGCTGCCCGAGGCCGTCCCAGTCGTCGACGACCGTGACGCCGGGCGCGTGCCGGGCGACCCACGCGACGTGCAGCGGGCCGTCCTCGCCGAGGTGGGCGAGCACCGGGATCCAGTGCGCGAAGAGCGCTCCGGTGCAGTAGCCCTTCTCGCCGTAGAGGACCCAGCCGCCGCCCGGGGCCGGCCGCAGCGTCGTGGCGTGGTCGCGCACGTGCTTGGACGAGATCTCCGACTGCGCGTTGCCGAACCGCTTGCCGGCCAGCACCTCGCCGAAGAAGAACGCCTTCTGGCCGGGCGTGCCCTGCTCGCGCATCGCGTTGACGTAGACGAAGTGGCTGTGCGGGATCTGGGCGATGTTGGGGTCGCCCGCGGCGATCAGCCGCACGACCTCCGCCAGTACGCCGGCGCCCAGCCCCGCTCCGCCGTACTCCTGCGGGACGGTGAGCGCGAGCAGCCCGGACGCGGAGAGTGCGTCGATCTGGTCGACGGGCAGGATCCGCGCGCGGTCGCGCTCGGCGGCGCCGGCGGCGAAGCGGGCGCCGAGGTCGCGGGCCGCCTCGACGGCCTGCTCGGCGGACAGCACCGGCACGCGGTGCTCGAGCTCGACGACGGACTGGGCCACCATCACACCCGCTCCAGCTCGCGCGCCTCGAGCTCACGGACAATCGGCAGGACCTCGCGGCCGAAGTACTGCACGTCCTCGTGGTAGTGCAGGAAGCCCAGCAGGAACAGGTTCACGCCGAGCCGCTTGTACTCCAGCATCCGGTGCGCGATCTGCTCCGGCGTACCGATGAGGCCGGTGCGGAATCCGTCGTTGTACTGGACCAGGTCGGCGAACTCGGAGTCCTGCCACATGCCCTTCTTGTCGCCGGTGGACTGGCCGGCCTGCTTGACCGCGGAGCCGAAGCCCTCGACGGCCTCGTGGTCGGCCTTGTCGATGATCTCGCGCAGCACGTCGCGGGCCTCGGCCTCGGTGTCGCGGCCGATGAGGAAGCCGTTGACCCCGAACTTCACGCTCCGCCCGTGGACGGTGGCGACGTCGGAGACGTCGCGGATCTGCTCGGCGATGCCCTCGGGGGTGTTGCCGTTGGCGAAGTACCAGTCGGTGACCCGGCCGCCCATGCCGCGGGCGTCGGTCGAGTTGCCGCCCATGAAGATCTCCGGGTGCGGCCGGCCGGGACCGGTGACCGGCTTCGGCTTGAGGTCGAAGTCGTGGAGGTTGTAGAAGTCGCCGTTGAGCTCGGCGTGGTCGGAGGTCCAGATCTCGCGCACGTAGCGAATGAACTCCTCGGCGCGGCGGTAGCGCTCGCCGTGCTCGAGCCACGGCTCGCCGAGCTTGGTGAACTCGTCCTTGAACCAGCCGGACACCACGTTGATCGCGGCTCGGCCGCCCGAGATCTGGTCGGCGGTGGCGATGAACTTGGCGAGCACGCCCGGCTGCCACAGGCCGGGGTGGACCGCGGCGATGACCTTGAGCCGCTCGGTGGCGAGCAGCAGCGCGAGGCTGAAGGAGGTCGACTCGTGCTGGTACGCCGCGCCGTACGACGCGATGTAGCGCACCTGTGAGAGCGCGTACTCGAAGCCGTTGTTCTCGGCCAGCCGCGCGAGCTCGACGTTGTAGTCGTAGCCCCAGTCGGTGCGCTGCTCGATCTTGCTGACCACCAGGCCCCCGCTGACGTTCGGCACCCAGTAGGCGAACTTCAGCGGCTCGGCGAGGGCGGCCGGGTCGGGGTGCTGCTGCGCGCTCATGGCGACTCCTTCGAGGACGGGGAAACATAAAGTCGACTACTTCGATAGACATTAGCGACCGAGTGGCCGCGACACGAGCCCGCGGACCCTCGGTTCAGGCGAACCGGTGATCGGCGGAACCGATCACCGACCCCCTGCCACGGCCCCGCCCGGGCCCCCGCTGCTGCGTGAGTGCGGGGATCCCGGGCGGACGGCCGGTCTGTGTTACTTTCTACATCAGATTACTAGACATTGACGTGCCGGCGGTGGTTGTGCTCAGGAGGAGCGGATGCGGATCGAACAGCTGGAGTACCTGGCCGCGGTGACCCAGCACGGCTCGCTGCGCCGGGCCAGCGACCGGCTGCACCTCTCCCAGCCCGCCCTCAGCGAGGCGATCACCAAGCTGGAGCGTGAGCTGCGGGTGACCCTGCTCGACCGGCGTCGCTCCGGTGCCCGGATCAGCCGCGAGGGCCGCGACCTGCTCCCCTACATGACCGAGGTGCTGACCGCCGTCGACCGGCTGCGCTCCGCCGCCGGCGAGCAGCGCACCGACCGCCGGCTGATCCGGCTGGGCACCGTCCACGCGGCCACGTCCACGCTGCTGGTGCCGGCCGTGCGCACCTTCCAGGACCGCCACCCCGGTACGACGGTCGAGGTGCTCACGCTGCAGCAGACCGAGATCGAGGAGGGCCTGGTCGAAGGCAGCCTCGACCTCGGTCTGGTCAACGTGCTCGACGGCGACGACCTGGCGGCCGGCCTGAGCGGGATCGAGCTGCTGCGCGGCCGGCCCGTCGTCGTACTGCCGGACGGGCATCACCTGCTCGCCGGCACCGAGGTGACGCTGGACGAGCTGCGGGCGGAGCGGTTCGTGATGATGCGCGCCGGCTACCTGATGCACCGGTGGGTCCATCGCGCGCTCGGACCGGACCTGCCGCCGATCACCCAGACCACCGACGGCGCGGAGATGGGCAAGGCGCTGGTCGTCGACGGCCTCGGGATCACCGTGCTGCCGGACTACTCGGTCCACGGCGACCCGCTGCACCGCGCCGGCCTGCTCGACACCCGCCCCGTCGCCGACGACCACACCGTGGTCCGGCTGGTGCTGCGCGAGCGCCGGACCGCCCAGGCGCCGCTGCCGGTCCGGGAGTTCCAGGCGATCCTGGTGGCGCGGGCCGAGGAGTACGCGGGCGGGCTCGCCGTCGTACCTGACCAACGCGTTGGGTAGCGCCCCGGAATGCAACGCGTTCGTCAGGTACGACGGGCCTAGCCGACCACCTCGGGCTCCCCGTGGACCGGCACGATCACGGCGGTACGCCGGCGGGCGAGCAGCCAGCGGCGCGCCTCCCGGCCGAGCACGAACGCCGCGGTCGCCTCGATGTCGGTCCAGGTCAGGTCCGGCCCGACCACGGTCACCTGGAGCAGCTCGCCCGGCGGACGGCCGGTCCGCGGGTCGAGGATGTGGCTGCCGCGCTGGGCGGTGCCCGACGTCGCGACGGCACCGTTGCGGACCGGCACCGTCGCCAGTACCCGGCGCAGGTCGCGCGGGTCCTCGATGCCGATCCGCCACGGACCCGCCTCCGGGCGCACCGTGCGGCACACCAGGTCCCCGCCCGCGGAGAGGCAGAAGTCGGTCCCGGGCAGCTCGGCGAGCACGTCGGCCGCGCGCTGGACCGCCCAGCCCTTGACCACGCCGGAGGGATCGGCCGGCCCGCCGGCGTACCCGATGTCGAAGGCGCCGTCGGAGACGTCCTTCGCCTGCTCGGCCAGCGCGACCACCTCGGCCAGCTCCGGCGGGCAGCTCGCGAGGGCCCTCTCGCCACGTGCCCACTGGGCGGTGGGCGAGTCGGCACGGTAGGTGCTGAACACCCGGTCGGCCTCCTCGAGCACCTCGACCGCCTCGGCCCACGCCTCGTCGGCGCGGCTGTCGGCGGTGTGCCGGCCGCGGATCGCCAGGCTGACGACGGTGCCCATCACCTCGAGGGTCCGCCGCTCCGGCGGAGCAAGGATGGTCACAGGCTCGCCTTGTCGAGCGCGGACTGCAGCGACTGCAGGTAGCCGGTGCTGGTGACCGTCGCGCCGCTGACCATGTCGATCCCGGAGCCCTGGGCGCTCAGCGTCTCCTGGACCAGCGTCGGCAGGGCGTAGGAGTTGATCTCCTGGTCCTTGGGGTTGCCGTTCGGGTACTGCGGCACCGCCACCGCGGTGATCCTCCCGTCGGTGATCGTCAGCGTGACCTGGACCGGTCCCCACTGGGTCTGCGCCACGTCGCCGGTGACGGTGGATGTCGTGGACCTCTTCTTGGCGGTGCCGGTCGAGGAGGTGCCGGTCGAGGAGGTGCCGGTCGAGGAGGCAGTCGTGGCGCCGGCCGAGGAGACGACGGCCGGCGGCGCGCTCGCCGACACGGCGACCCCCTCGGTGGAGGTGTGGTAGCCGAACAGCAGGACGACGACCGAGACGGTGCTGGCGAACCAGAGGGCGATGCGGCGCAAGGTGTGCTCCCTACCAGGTGAAGAGCTCGAGATGGATCTGCTCGCCGGGGACCCCGGCGGCAGTGAGGGTGGCGCGGACGAGACCGGTCCAGGCCTCCGGCCCGCACAGGTAGACGTCCCGCTCGGCGATGTCGGGTATCCAGCGCCGCAGCGCCTCGAGGTCGTCGACGGGCTGGTTGAGCGGGGGCAGCCAGGACCACTCGGCCCGGCGCGGGCCGCGCAGCCGCAGGACCCGTGCGCCGCGCCGCTCCGCGATCGCATCGACCTCGGCGCGGAACAGCGGCTCGTCCCGGAAGCGCTCGACGTACACGGCCTCGCCGGGCGCGTAGGCCATCCCCTCCAGCAGGGACCGCAGCGGGGTGACGCCGACGCCCGCGCCGATGAACGCGACCTTCCGGCCGCGGCGGGCGCGTGGGGTGAGCCGGCCGAAGGGCCCCTCGACGAGGACCCGGGTGCCGGGCCGGAGGGCGGCGACGGTCGCGCTGCCGTCGCCGACCGCGGCCACGGTGATCCGCAGCGAGCGGCCGTCCGGCGCCGCGGAGAGCGAGTAGGGCTGGGAGCGGGTCCAGCCCGGGCGACCCAGGAACCGCCAGCCGAGGAACTGGCCGGCCTCCACCCGGAGCCGCTCGAGGCGACGGCCGGTGACGTGGACCGACCAGGTGCCGGGTCCCTCCGGTACGACGGCCGCGACCCGCAGCCGGTGACGCAGGTTCGTCGCCACCGGTACGCCGATCCGCCACACCAGCACCGCGGCGGCGGTCAGGGCCCAGGCGGTCCACCAGAACACGGTGCGGGCCGTCGAGCGAGTGAGGTCCTGCCCGGTCCACAGCTGGTGCGGCAGCGCCAGCCCGACGCCGAGGTAGGCGTAGAGGTGCAGCAGGTGCCACGACTCGTAGCGCAGCCGGCGCCGGGCGGCGCGCACGCTCGTCGCGACCACCAGCACCAGGCAGGCCGTGCCCGCGACGGCGAGCAGCATGCCGGGGTAGCCCCAGGTCAGGTCCCACAGCTCGGCGGGCAGCCGGAGGAGCGACCCGGCGGCGTACCCCCAGGTGACGGTGAGGACGTGCACCAGCATCAGGTCGAACGAGACGAACCCGACGACCCGGTGGATCCGGGCCAGCCGGTCCTGCCCGTAGGCCCGCTCCAGCACCGGGATGCGTGCCATCAGCAGCACCTGCGCGAGCAGCAGGACCGAGGCGACCAGACCCGTCGATTGACCCACGCCGGTGAGCGCACCCGCGCGGGTCGAGAGCTCGGAGATGCCGCCGTCCGCCACCCACCAGAAGGTGACCAGCAACAGCCCGCTCCACAGACCGAGGCCGGCGAGGACGCGGACGGCGGCATCGTGAGTCACCGGCGACGGGACCGTCCGGACGGTCGGGGATACCGGTCGGGCCTGGGTCGGCGTGCTCACACCACGACTCTCGGCCGCCCACCTTCAGCGCAGGTGGGGGCGGGCTGTGGGCTGCCTGTGAGTGGGTCAGTCCAGCGGGTAGGAGTGCAGGATCGACCACACGGGCGATGCTCGCGCCCGATCAGCGGCTGGCGGCGTACATCGTGCCCTCTGTGGGCGATCTTGTTCAGGAGCGCCCTGGGAAGTGCCGCTGCCAGTCCGACCGCAGCCGCTTGGGGACGCCCGGCATCCGGCGCTCGAGCAGCACGCGATGGATCCGCTCCAGGGTGCGGCCGGGGTTCCCGTAGATCCCCGATGAGACCACCACGAGGATGCGCCACCCGGACTCGTCGATCGCCTCGCGGCGCTCGAGGTCCGACTCCCACTGCTCGATCCGCTCGATGTGGTGGCGGCCGTCGTACTCGACGATCAAGCGGATCTCGGGCCAGCTCAGGTCGTAGCGGCGGAGCACCAGTCCGTCCTCCTCGCCGTAGGTGACGTTCACGAGCGGCTCCGGGAGGCCCGCCAGCACGATGAGCATCCGGAGCCGCGACTCCATCGGTGAGTCGACGCGCTCGCGCACGAACGCCGCCGCCGCGCGGGCCTGGGCCGCGCGAGGGCCGGTCCACGCGGCGCAGAAGTCCCGCAGCGCCTGCAGCCGCACCCGCCCGCTCCGGACCAGGCGGTCACCGACCACCACGAGATCGACCAGGGACAGCTGCTCGGCGAGCTCGGCGAAGGTCTGTTCCGGGGGCGACACCGGCACACCGTCCACCATCACGACATCCCGCTCGGCCGACGCGAGATGGCACCGGATGCCTGCCCGACGGCGGCGATCCGCATCCGTCAGCACCGTGACGTGCTCGTCGGGGAGGGTCGGAACCGGGAGGCGCCAGACCCGCGCGGCGGTTGCGTGGCTGGCGAAGGCGCCCTCGCCGAACGCGAGGAGCGCCCCTTCGGCTCGCAGGAGCGGCGTGGGCGCCGAGTCGGCCGCTAGGTAGATCCCGGCATGCAGCCGTTCGAAGCGCGGCGACCGGAGCTGGCGGTCGGTCAGCCCGGCCACAAGGGCGTCAGTACGGCGGAAGGGCCGTCCGAGATCGAGCACCGGACCAGCATGAACCGAACCGGCCGCGGGCGTCGGGCGTCATCCACAGGGCACGAGGATCGACCCGACGGGCGATCTTGTACGCCGTACGCCACTGGACCGAGGTCACGATCGCCCGGGCGGGCGATCCTGTACGTCAGTCCAGCGGGTAGGAGTGCACGAAGTCCGTGAGCCGCTTGAGCTGGTCGGGGTTCGTCGACGGGATGACCCCGTGCCCGAGGTTGAAGATGTGGCCCTTGGCGGCCCGGCCGGCCTCGATGATCGCGCCCGCGCGCTCGGTCATGACCTCGGTGGGCGCGAAGACCAGCGCCGGGTCGAGGTTGCCCTGGACGCAGCGGTCGGGGCCGATCCGCTCGATGCCCCACGACAGCGGGGTGCGCCAGTCGACACCGACGACGTCGGCGCCGGCCTCCCCCATCTGGTCGAGCAGGAGCGCGGAGTTCACGCCGAAGTGGATCCGCGGGACGCCGAGGGCGCCGACCCGGTCGAGCACGAGCGAGGAGTAGGGCCGGACGTACTGCCGGTAGTCGTCGGGCGTGACCGCGCCGGCCCAGGAGTCGAACAGCTGGATCGCCGAGGCGCCGGCCGCGACCTGGACCTCGAGGAAGGCAGCGGAGATGCCCGCGATCTTGCGCATCAGCGCGTCCCACAGGTCGGGGGCGCCGAACATGAGGGCCTTGGTCTTGGCGTACTCCTTGGACGGCCCACCCTCGACGAGGTACGACGCCACGGTGAACGGCGCGCCCGCGAACCCGATCAACGGGGTGCCGCCGTTCATCGACGCGAGCTCGCCGACCAGGGTCGAGACCGCCTCGGTGATGAACGGGACGTGCTCGGGGGTGAGGTCCGGGATCGCCTCGACGTCGGCCAGCGTCCGGACCGGGTTCGCGATGACCGGCCCGACGCCGGGCTTGATCTCGAGGTCGATGCCGACCGCCTTGAGCGGCAGCACGATGTCGGAGTAGAAGATGGCCGCGTCGACGGCGTACCGACGGACCGGCTGGAGGGTGATCTCGGTGATCATCTCGGCGTCCATGCAGCTGTCGAGCATGGCGACGCCCTCACGGACCTTGAGGTACTCCGGCAGGGAGCGACCCGCCTGACGCATGAACCAGACCGGGGTGTGCGCGGGCGTCTCGCCGCGCGCGGCCGCCAGGAAAGCACTCTGCGACAGGTCACTCACCATCCCACTCACGGGGTCAGGGTCGCAGGTGGACGGCGTGGGACGCACATCGCCGGGGGCGGGGCGGCCTATGTTGGACCCATGGTGGCCCGGCAGGAGACTCACCGGGGTTCCGGCACGGCCGGCGGTCCCCCGGAGTTCGACGCTGCGGTCGCCTGCCTGCACGCAGCGACCTTCCGCCCCGAGGTCTGGTGCGAGGAGATGCCGGCGCCCCAGCGCATCGCGCCGTACGCCGCCGCGCTGTCCGCCGACGTGACGGTGGACGACGAGGAGGTGGCCACCGGCCGGATCGTGCTGCTGCACGACCCCGCCGGCAACGACGCATGGGAGGGCACCTTCCGCTGCGTCGCCTACTGCCGCGCGGAGATCGACGGCGAGCTGGCCACCGACCCGTTGCTGGCCGACGTCGGGTGGACCTGGCTGATGGAGGCCCTGGATGCCTTCGGCGCCGAGCACGTCGCCGCATCCGGCACCGTCACGCGCGTGGCCACCGAGAGCTTCGGCTCGATGGCCGACGAGCCGGGCAACGCCCAGCTCGAGATCCGGGCCTCGTGGACCCCCGTGGACCCCACCGAGCTGACCCGCCACGTCGAGGCGTGGGGCGACCTGCTGTGCACCGCCGGCGGCCTGGAGCCCGTGCCGGACGGTGTCGCCGTGATGCCGTCGCGCCGCGGCCAGCGAGGCGCTCCCTCGTGACCGACTCCGTCGAGTCCCCCAGCGAGGAGCCCACGCCCGTCGAGGACGTGGAGCCCGTCGAGGTCCCTCTGCTCCGACTGGCCGGCGGCCTGCCCCCGGTCATCGAGACCGACGAGGCGCTGGCGGCGTACTGCGCACAGATCGCCGGCGGCACCGGACCGGTGGCGATCGACGCCGAGCGCGCCTCGGGCTACCGCTACTCCAACCGCGCCTACCTGATCCAGGTCAAGCGGGCCGGCGCCGGCATCGGCCTCATCGACCCGATCCCGTTCGAGTCCCTCGCCCCGCTGCAGGAGGCCATCGGCGACTCCGAGTGGATCCTGCACGCCGCCACCCAGGACCTCCCCTGCCTGGCCGAGGTCGGCCTGAAGCCGGCCGCGCTGTTCGACACCGAGCTCGCCGGGCGGCTGCTGAACTACCCGCGGGTGGGGCTGGCGACGCTCGTCGAGACCCTGCTCGGCGTCCACCTCCTCAAGGAGCACTCCGCCGTCGACTGGTCGACGCGGCCCCTGCCCGAGCCGTGGCTGGAGTACGCCGCCCTCGACGTCGAGGTCCTGGTCGAGCTGCGGGACCTGATCGCCGCGGAGCTGGTCGAGACCGGCAAGGCCGACTGGGCCGCCCAGGAGTTCGAGCACCTGCGCGGGTTCGAGCCGACCCCGCGGGTGGACGCGTGGCGGCGTACCAGCGGGCTGCACCGGGTCCGCGGCCGCCGCTCGCTGGCCGCGGTGAAGCTGCTGTGGGAGACGCGCGACGAGATCGCCCGCGAGCGCGACGTCACGCCGGGCCGGCTCATCCCCGACTCCGCGATGGTCGCCGTCGCGACCGCGATGCCGACCACCCGCGGCGCGATGATGAGCACCGACGGCTTCCACGGTCGCGGCGCGTCGCGCTTCGCCGCGCAGTGGCTGGCGGCGATCCAACAGGCCGCCGAGATGCCCGAGGAGGACCTGCCGGTGCGCACCGCGCGCAGCGACGGCCCGCCGCCGCCGCGCAACTGGGCCGAGCGCGACCCGGTCGCCGCCCGGCGGCTCGAGCACGCCCGCGCCGCCGTCTCGGAGATCGCGGAGACCAACAACCTGCCGCTCGAGAACCTGCTCACCCCTGACACGCTGCGCCGGGTCATGTGGACCCCGCCGGCGACCCGCGACCCGGTGGCCCTGCTCGAGGCCATCATCGACCAGCTCCAGGGCTACGGCGCCCGCGGCTGGCAGGTGGGCCTGACCGGGGCGGCGCTGGCGCGGGCGGTGCTCCAGGCCGACCAGGCCTGATCCCTTCGACGGGCCCCTCGATGGGCCCTTCGGTCGGCCGTTCCGGGCCTTAGTCCCGGGGCGATCCCGAAACCGATATGGGCGGTTCCGGGCGGTGTTGTACTGGCGATCCTCGCTGGTCCCGCCTCCATCCAGAACGGCACCCCCATGAACTCTCGGAACTCTCGAAGCTTCCGCCTCCTCGCCGGCGGTACGTCCGTCGCCACCCTCCTCGGCACCGTCGTGGCCACGGCCACGATCGCGGCCGCGCCGTCCTTCGCAGCCGGTTCCGACACGGCACAGACCTTCTCCGCCACCGGCAGCGTCCAGGACTGGACCGTGCCGGCCGGCGTCACGCAGCTCTACGTCGACATCAGCGGTGCGCAGGGCGGTGCCTCGTTCGGCGGGGGCGGTGGCGGAGCCGAGCTGACCGGCACCCTCTCCGTCACCCCCGGCGAGACGCTGCACATCATCGCCGGCGGCATGGGCCAGGACGGCATCGAGTACGGCGCCGGCGCCGGGGGCGGCGGCGGTTCGTTCATCTACACCACCGCGGACCAGAGCGGCATCCTCGCCGCCGCGGGCGGCGGTGGCGGCGCGGGATCGAACCGGTACCCCTTCTCGGCCAGCACCGGCACCTCCGGCACGGCCGGGGACGTCGGCGGCGGCGCGGGTGGCACCGGCGGCAGCGGTGGCGGCGGCGGAGGTGGCTTCGGTGGCGGCGCCGGCGGTGGCGGCGGCCTGCTCACCAACGGCGGCGATGCCGACGGCGGCGGCGGCCAGTCCGTCGCGGCCGGCGCGTCCGGCGGTTCCGGCTTCTACGGCTTCCTCGGCGACGGCGGCTTCGGCGGCGGAGGCGGGTCGCAGGGGTACGCCGGTGGCGGTGGCGGCGGCTACAGCGGCGGAGGTGGCGGCACCTTCGACGGCTCCAGCGCCGGCGGCGGCGGAGGCGGTGGCTCCTACTTCGCCGGCACCCTGACCGGCGCGGTCACCAACCACGGCGGTGCCGGTGTCGTCACCGTGTACTACCCCTCGAACCTCACCTCGGTCTCACCGACGTCCGGAAAGGCCGGCGACTCGGTGACCATCGACGGCACCGGCCTCGCGGGGGCGACCGTGACGATCGGCGGACTCGCCGCGACGGTGACGTCCTCGACCGACACCGAGGTGGTGGCCACCGTTCCGGCACCGGCCACCTTGCCGACCGACCCGCAGACGGTCGGCGTGACGACGGCCGGCGGCGTCACCCTGCCCGCCGTCGGAGCCTTCAGCTACCTGCCGGCCCCGCTCTTCACCGCGGACAGCGCACCCTCGACCGCCACCGTGGGGATGCCCTACTCCTACACCTTCACCGCATCCGGCGGGCCCACCTTCGCGGTGTCCTCCGGAACCCTGCCGGCGGGTCTCACCCTGGCCAGTGACGGCGTGCTCTCCGGCACCCCGACCGGCAGCGGAGCATCGACCTTCACCGTCGCCGCGAGCAACGGGGTCTCCCCCGACGCGATCAGCGACAGCCAGACGATCACGGTCGGGCCCGGCGCCCAGGCGATCACGTTCACCCCGCTCACCTCGCCGGCAACGGTGGGTGACCAGCAGACCCTCTCCGCCGTCGGCGGCGCGTCCGGCAACCCGGTGGCCTTCGCGGTCGGGTCCGGCACGACCGGCGCGGCCTGCTCGATCACCGGCACCACGGTGACCTTCGACCATGCCGGCAGCTGCGTCGTCACCGCCGACCAGGCCGGAGACGACGACTACGCCGCCGCCCCCGAGGTACCGCAGACGGTCACCGTCGACGTCGTCGCCACCTCGGTGTCGGTCGCGCTCGGCGACACCGGCACGGTCGTCGGCCAGTCGACGTCGGCCACCGCCACGGTCGCGGACGGTCTCGCCGGAACCGTGCAGTTCTCCGTCGACGGCAACGCCGTGGGCGCGCCGGTCACGGTGACCGCCGGCCAGGCGACGATCCCCGCGATCGGGACCTTCGCCCCCGGGGCCCATCAGGTGGGTGCGACGTTCACGCCCAGCGACCCGACGTCGTACGGCTCCTCGAGCGCGGTCCCCCAGACGCTCACCGTCGACCAGGCCGCCACCACGTCCACGCTGACCCTGCACGCCGACTCGCTCACCGTGACCGTGGCGCCGGTGGCGCCGGGTGCGGGTACGCCGAGCGGCACCGTCACGTTCTCGGTGGACGGCAGCCCGGTCGGCACCGCGGTCCTCGCCTCCGGGGTCGGCACGCTGTCCTACGCACTGCCCACGGGCAAGGCCGACCAGGTCTCCGTGGAGTACGCCGGCGACGCCGACTTCCTGGCCTCGTCCGCGTCGACCACCCGTCACGACCCCACGATCACGGCGACCCTGTCCAGCGCCCACCCGCGCACCCGCAGCGGGTGGTACCGCAGCCCGGTCACCGTCCACTTCACGTGCGCCACGAACGGCGCCGGCCTGACGGCTCCGTGCCCGGGCGCCGTCACCCTGTCGCGGAATGCTGCCGCGCAGTCGGTCGCGCGGACGATCAGGGCCGTCGACGGAGGCGTCGCGACGGTGGCCGTCAGCGGCATCGACATCGACCGGGTGCGGCCCACGGTGGCGATCACCGGCATCGACGCGCGGGCGCCGTACTTCGCCTCGGCCCCGGTGGGCCACTGCGACGCCCGCGACACACTCTCGGGCGTCGCCTCCTGCAGCCTCACGCAGCAGCGTCGCGGCACGACCGAGGTCTACACGGCGACGGCGAGGGACCGGGCCGGGAACGTCGCGACGACCCGGCGCACCGTCCGGGTGAGCAACTTCGTCATCGCGGGCGCGCCCTTCCGCAGTGGGGCCTACGTCGTCCACGCGGGCCACACGTCGACGCTGCTGGCAGCGGCGGCGACGGCGCCGCGATACGTCGACGCGATGCCCTCTCCCCGGCGGCCGGTGGGCGAGGACAACTTCCTCCACCGGATCGGCCGCGGACGTTGGGCGATCGGGGTCACCTTCTCGCCGGCGATGCTCCACCAGTCGTGGTGGAACATCGGCGTACGGGTCGGCGACCGGCTCCACGTGATCCGGATCCATGTCGTCCGGTAGCTGAGGCCCGGCCCGGTCCGCTCAGGGGGTGGCGGTCGCGCTCGCCGCGGCCGGCGCCAGGATCTGCGCCGACTCCACGTCGATCGCGTCCAGCCGCTGGCCGAGGTCGCCGAGGTCGCCGGGCTGGTACATCAGCGCCGTGAGGTCGGGGTCGACCAGGGCCTCCAGCCGGTCCCACGGCACGCCGAGGGGCGGCGCCACGATGTTGCGCAGGGTCTCGGTGAAGACCGACGCGTGCGCCGGCTGCTGCCCGGGCTGCTGGAAGCTGTCGGCGTACGCCACGTGCAGGTTGCTGGGTTGCACCGAGTCCGCAGCGGCCAGCCTCGTCATCGCGCGGTCGCCCACCAGGTAGGCGAGGAAGTCGGCCGACCGGGCCGGCTGGTGGCGGTGGCCGGCGAGCAGGCAGACGCCGGTGAAGTCGCCGACGGTGCGGTTCGCGCCGACGGCCGGCATCGGCAGCACGTCGAAGTGCAGCCCGCTGGTACGCCGCAGCTCGGGGACCAGGCTGCGGAAGCCCGCGACCATGCCGACCCGCCCTCGCTCGAACCACTGCACCGCGCTGTGTGCGGCGAGCTGGGAGGAGGTGAGCGTGAGCCGCGCGTCGCGCAGGATCTCCAGGGTGCTCCGCAGCGCGCTGACCGACCCGCCGTCACCGAGCGCCAGGCTGGTCGGCGTGGTGGTGTTGTCGAACAGCTGCCCACCGCCGGAGTAGATGAACGGCGCCAGCCCGCGCAGCGTCGGCTCGATCGCCAGGCCGGCCGCGCCGTCACGGGCCGCGTAGCGGGCCAGACCGCGGAACTCCTCCAGGGTGAGCGTCGAGCGGTCGACCGGCGGCACGTTCATCCCGCGCCGGCGCATCGCGTCGAGGTCGATCAGGTCGGTGTTGTAGTAGATGACCATCGGCGAGACGGTGTAGGGCATGCACTGCAGGTCGTCGTCGGCCGAGAACGCGGTGATCGCGTCGCGCGAGTAGTCGTCGCCCAGGCTGACGCCGCGGTCCGACAGCAGGTCCTGGAGCGGCCGGTTCCGGTGGTCGGCCATCACCTCGCCGAGCCCGCTGCGGGGAAGCAGGTAGACGTTCGGGGCGTCGTCGCCCGCGACCGCGGCCTCGAGAGCGGCGGCGTCGGCGTACGTCTGCAGCCGCACGGGCTCCGTGGGCCCGCTCGCGTTGTACGTCGCCACGATGGAGCGGTACGCCGCCAGCTCGGCCGCCGTGCCCCACACGCCGAAGGTGAGGTCGCCGCTCACGACGGCCGTGGTCGGCGACGGCGCCGGCGTCCGGCCGGCGTGCCGCCCCGAGGAGGTCGCGGCGACGACGATCGAGGCGACCACCACGGCGAGCGCCAGGCACCCGGCGGCGACGTACGTCGGCCGGCCGACCCGCTCCGAGCTCATCCGCCGTCCTCAGCACCGACCGTCATGTTGAGCACGCTGGACCGGGAGCGCCTCACGGCGCATGGCCGCTCGTAGCGGCTGATATTGGGACCCGGGGCTGCCGCGGCCCAGCGTGCAGTGGCCCACTCTACCGAACCCGTGGTCATCCGCAGGCCTCCTCGTGTCCCCACCCCTGCGGGGAGTGGCCGGTCTCAGGCGCCGCGCGCGAGCTCCGCGTGACCGGCCGCCTCGAGCTGCTCGGCCAGGCCCAGCATCCGGCGTACGTCGCCGTCGGCCTCGGCGGCGCGGCCGGCCGCGACGATCCGCGCGAACGCGGAGGCACGGAACAGCACGTCGGCGAAGTCGCCGGACGCGATGCCGCGCAGCACCGCGTCGATCATCGTGCGCAGCTCCTCGGGTCCGGGCGGGTCGGCGACGCCGGCGACCACCTCGGCGAAGGCATCGGTACGACGCCCCTGGTCGAACTGCCGCGCGACGCCGGCCGGGTCGGCGTACACCCAGCTGCGGAGCAGGTAGAGCCGCCACAGGCAGCCGGCCAGCGAGTCGGACGGCGCGCCGGACCAGACCTCGGCGATCGCCTCGATGCCCTCGGTGTCGGCGAGATGGACCAGCCGGTCGGCGACCGCGTCGTCGCCGCTGGAGCGCGCCCCGCGGACCAGGATCTCGGCCGCCCGCTCCCCCGCCTCGGTCACCAGCGCCGGGTCGGGCCCGCCCGCGTGGTCGTCGAAGAACCGACCCTCGACGGGGGCCGGGCGGTGGTGGCGGTGACGATCCTCGGACATCGTCCTCAGGCTACTTCCAGGGCCTTGCGGATCCGGACGTCACTCACCGGGCCGGCGGTGCCGATCTGCTGGGCCCACAGCGAGATCCGGTACTCCTCGAGCATCCACCGCACCGCGCGCAACCCGGGGCCCGGCGGCCGCCCCTCGGCGAGCGCCTCCACCCGATGCAGGTAGGCGTCCTGCAGCGGGCCGATCCGCTCCATCGCCTCGCGGTCACGGTGCACGTTGGCGGCGGACTCGGCGAGCTTGTCGCGCCGCACCCGCATCGCCCGCAGGTACGCCGGATAGCGGGCCAGCTGCGCGCTTCCGGCCTCGCCGACGAAGCCCGCGTGGACCAGCCGGCCGAGCTGGGCCTGCAGGTCGGTGAGCGCCGGCAGCAGCGCCATCTCGACCCGGCCGCTGAGCGCCTTGTCGGTCTCGCGCCACCCCTCCAGCACGCGCAGCACGCTGCCCGTGACGAGCTCGCGCACCCGGGGCCCGGCGTCGCGGCGCAGCGCGGCCAGCAGGTCGGCGTACTGCTGCTCGGTGCGGGGGCCCTGCTCGCCGACGGCGTCGAGCACCACGCAGCGCAGGCAGTCGGTCAGCAGTGCGTCGACGTTCGGGTACGGCGACCCCGCCAGCCCGAGCTTGTCCGCCATCGACAGCCCGTCCACGATCCCCTTCGTCGGGCTCGAGCCCAGGGCGAGCAGGAGCAGTCGCGCGACGCCGTACCGGTGCCGTGCGGTGGCCTCCGCGGCCGAGCCGAAGATCTGCAGCCCGACCGTGCCGCCCTCATCGACCAGCGCCGGGTGCGCCTCGACCTCGTGGCCGGCGCGCTTCTCCTCGACCACCTCCGGCAGGTCGCCGAAGACCCACTCCGTCTCGCCGGTCCGCGCCAGTCCGGTGTCCGTGGCGACCTCGGCCATCGCCTTCGCGAAGTCGCCGCTCAGCGGCGCCTTGAGCTCGTCGAGGTCCTTGCCGCGCGATCGCTCACGGCCGCGCTCGTCGACCACCCGGAACGTCGGGCGCAGGTGGGCCGGCAGGTTCGCCGGATCCCAGGTGCCGGGCGGGATGTGGACGCCACGGGTGCCGCGCAGGAAGCGCTCTAGCGCGGTCAGCAGCGGCTCGTCACCGGCCGGTACGGCGGCCAGGAACTCGCGCGCCGTGTTCGGCGCCGGCACGCACTGCACCCGGATCGCCTTGGGCAGCGCGCGGATCAGCTCGGTGACCAGCTCCTCGCGCAGCCCCGGGACGTTCCAGGAGAAGTCGTCGTCGTCGACGCGGTTGAGGGTGGCCAGCGGGATGTCGATCAGCACGCCGTCGTCGGCCGCGCCCGGCTCGAAGTGGTAGCGCACCGTGAAGTCGTGGGACTGGCTGACCCAGCGGTCCGGGAAGGCCTCGGCGCTCACCTCGCCGGCGGCGTCGCGCACGAGCATCGCCGGGTCGAAGGTGAGCAGGTCCGGATGCTCGCGCCGCTCCTGCTTCCACCACTGGTCGAAGTGCGCCCCGCTGACGACGGTGTCGGGCAGGCGGGCGTCGTAGAAGTCGAACAGAGTGTGCTCGTCGACGACCAGGTCGCGGCGGCGGGCCTTGTGCTCGAGCTCCTCGGCCTCCTGCAGCAGCCGGCGGTTGTCGGCGAAGAACCGGTGCCGGGTCGCCCACTCGCCGTAGACCAGCGCATGGCGGATGAAGAGCTCGCGCGCCATCGGCGGGTCGACCTTGCCGTAGTTGACGAGACGGTCGGCCGCCAGCGGTACGCCGTACAGCGTGACCCGCTCGCGGGCCATCACCGCCTGCCGCTTCTGCGACCAGTGCGGCTCGGAGTAGCTGCGCTTGACCAGGTGCGCGCCGATCCGCTCGGCCCACTCCGGCTTGATCTCCGCGTTCTGGCGGGCCCAGAGCCGACCGGTCTCGACCAGCTCCGCGCTCATCACGTACGCCGGGTTCCTCCGCGCCAGCCCGCTGCCCGGGAAGATCGCGAACTTCGCGCCCCTCGCGCCCAGGTACTCGCGCGGCCCGGGCCGGCGCTTGTCGCGGGGCCTTCCGGGGGCGGGCTTCTCGCGCTCCTCGAGCAGACCGATGTGCGAGAGGAGGCCGGAGAGGAGCGCCTGGTGGATCCCGTCCGCGTCGGGCTCCCCGGGCGCCTCCACCCGGAGCTTGATCTCCTTGGCGATCCGCCGCAGCTGGCTCTCCAGCTCCTGCCACTCGCGGATCCGCAGGTAGTTGAGGAACTCCCGCTTGCACATCCGCCGGAACGCGCTCGAGGACAGCTCGCGCTGCTGCTCGCGCACGTAGCGCCACAGGTTGAGCAGGGTGAGGAAGTCCGAGCCCTCGGCCTTGAACCGGGCGTGCGACTGGTCGGCCTGGGCCTGCTGCTCCGCCGGACGCTCGCGCGGGTCCTGCAGCGACAGGGCGGCCACGATGACGATGACGTCGCGGACGCAGCCGAGCCGCTCGGCCTCGAGCAGCATCCGCCCCAGCCGCGGGTCGACGGGCAGCCGCGCGAGGCGCCGGCCGAGCCGGGTCAGCCGGCCGTCGCTCAGTGCTCCCAGCTCGTCGAGCAGCTGCTGCCCGGCCTGGATGTTGCGCCGGTCGGGCGGCTCGACGAACGGGAAGCGGGCGATGTCGCCGAGGCCGAGCGAGGTCATCTGCAGGATGACCGAGGCGAGGTTGGTCCGCAGGATCTCGGGGTCGGTGAACTCCGGGCGCGCGTCGAAGTCGTCCTCGGCGTACAGCCGGATCGCGATGCCCTCGGCCACCCGGCCGCAGCGACCCGACCGCTGGTTGGCCGACGCCTGGCTGATCGGCTCGATCGGCAGGCGCTGCACCTTGGTGCGGGCCGAGTAGCGGGAGATGCGGGCCAGGCCGGTGTCGACGACGTACCGGATGCCCGGGACGGTCAGGGACGTCTCGGCGACGTTCGTGGCGAGCACCACCCGGCGCTTCGAGCCGGACGGGCTGAACACCCGGTGCTGCTCGGCGGCGGACAGCCGCGAGTACAGCGGCAGCACCTCGAGCCGGTCGCCGAGCGCGGACAGCTCGTCGGCGGTGTCGCGGATCTCGCGCTCGCCCGGCAGGAACACCAGGATGTCGCCGGGCCCCTCGGCGGAGAGCTCCTTGACCGCGGCGACGATAGCCTCGGTCTGGTCCCGCTGGACCAGCTCGCCCTCGTCGTCGCGGCTCTCGTCGACGAGCGGCCGGTAGCGGATCTCGACCGGGTAGGTCCGCCCGGAGACCTCGATCACCGGGGCGTCCCCGAAGTGCTCGGAGAAGCGCTGGGTGTCGATGGTGGCCGAGGTGATGACGAGCTTCAGGTCGGGCCGCTGCGGCAGGAGCTGCTTGAGGTAGCCGAGCAGGAAGTCGATGTTGAGCGAGCGCTCGTGGGCCTCGTCGATGATGATCGTGTCGTAGCGGCGCAGCAGCCGGTCGCGCTGCAGCTCGGCCAGCAGGATGCCGTCGGTCATCAGCTTGAGCCGCCCCGCGGCCGACGTACGGTCGGTGAACCGGACCTGGTAGCCGACCAGGTCGCCCAGCTCGGTCCCCAGCTCGGACGCGATGCGCTCCGCCACCGCCCGCGCCGCGATCCGGCGCGGCTGGGTGTGCCCGATCAGCCGCCCGTCGGCCCCGCGCCCGAGCTCGAGGCAGATCTTCGGCAGCTGGGTGGTCTTGCCCGACCCGGTCTCGCCGGCGATCACCACGACCTGATGGTCGCGGATCGCCGTCGCGATGTCGTCACGACGGGTGCTGACCGGCAGCTCGGGCGGGTAGGAGATCTTCACAACCCGCCCATCCTCTCAGCGGGGGTCCAGCGACTTCACACGCCGTAGCCACCGTCCACGTCGAGCTTCTGCCCGGAGATGAACCCCGCGCGCGGCGAGGCGAGGAAGCAGACGGCCTCGGCGATGTCGACGGCGCTGCCGAACCTGCGCAGCGGGATGTTGCCCCGGGTCACGTCGAGCGCGTCGGGCGACAGCTCTCCGGAGGCGATCAGCCGCTCGGCCATGCCGTCGGTCAGCATGCCGGGGCCGACGGCGTTGACGCGTACGCCGTACCTGCCCTCCTCGGCCGCCAGCGCGCGCACCATCGCCTCGACGGCGGCCTTGGGCGCCGAGGAGAGCCCGTCGCGGATCGGGAAGCGTGCGGTCGCGGCCGTGGTGACGGCGACGAGCGAGCCCTGGCTGCGCCGCAGGTGGGGTACGGCGGCCGCGGCCACCGCGAAGAACCCCGCGGCATCCTCGGCGAGCTGTTGTGCCATCGCGCCCGGGGCCACGCGCGACAGGTGGACCATCGGGACGTGCGGTCCGGCCGCGTGCACCACCGTGTGCAGCCCGCCGAGCCGCTCCCCGGCCGCGTCCACCACGGCGCCGACCGAGGCGACGTCCGCCAGGTCCAGCCGGTACGCCGCCTCGCCGACCTCGACCTGCTGCGACCGGTAGGTCACGGCGACCCGCGCACCACGCTCCTGGAGCATCTCCGCGATCGCCCGGCCCAGCCCTCCGGAGCCGCCGACGACGAGCGCGCCGCCGGAGCGTCCACCGAAGTCGGCGGTCACTTCGCGGTCACGTCGATCGTGTGCCACCCGGTGGCCCCGTTCGGCGCGACGGCGGTCACCACACCGGTCTGCACCTCGCCGCCCCTGTCGACGGCGCGGACGCGGATCTCGTGCCGGCCGGGCGCCAGGTCGGTGGTGAGTCGCCACTGCACCCACGTGTCCAGGCTCGGCACCGTGCCGAGGGTCGCGCGCGTCCAGGCGCCGCCGTCGACCGACACCTCGACCGCGGAGATGCCGGTCTCCTGGTGCCACGCGACGCCGCCGAGCGCGACCGAGCCGGCGGGGACCTTCGCGCCGTCGCTGGGCACGTCGATGCGCGAGGCGATCTTCACCGGCCCCATCTCCGACCAGCCCTTGTCGATCCAGTAGCCGCTGATCCGGTCGAAGCGGGTGACCTCGAGCTCGACGACCCACTTGCACGCCGACACGTAGCCGTACAGCCCGGGAACGATGGTGCGCACCGGGAAGCCGTGCTCGATCGGCAGCGCCTCGCCGTTCATGGCGACCGCGAGCAGGGCGTTGCGCTCGTCGGTGAGGGCCGCGAGCGGCGTACCGCACGTCCAGCCGTCGTCGGAGGTCTGCAGCACCGCGTCGGCGCCCGGGAGCGGCTTGGCCTTCGCGAGCAGCCCGGACAGCTTGACCCCGCTCCACCAGGCGTTGCCGATCAGGTCGCCGCCGACCTCGTTGGAGACGCAGTTGAGCGTCATCCAGTCCTCGGTCAGCTTGTGCGAGACCAGCTGGTCGTAGGTCAGCGTGATCTCGTTCTCGACCATCCCGTGGATCCGCAGCCGCCACTGCTGGGGCTCGATGGCCGGCTTGATATAGGCGGTGTCGATCAGGTAGAAGTCGTCGGCCGGCGTCATCCACGAGCTGATGCCCTCGACGTCCAGCCGGGCACCTTCCGGCACCCGCGGCTGGGTCACGCCCTCCAGCCGCAGCAGCCGGCGGCTCTCCTCGACCTTGCGGCGCGCGCCGCCGGCGATCCGCCCGAGCACGCCGGCCAGCGCCACGCCGGCCGTCATGCCGCTGATGCCGACGAAGAAGGCGCGCCGGGTGTGGGACGGCTCCGGCTCACCAGGAGCGGTGTCGGCCTCGACGACCTCCCAGCGCCGCAGCCACAGGGCCGCGACCGAGAAGCCGAGCGCCCAGGTGAGGGCGCCGATGACGACCGGCAGCACGTCGACGACGCTGGAACCGTGCTCGCGCAGCACCGCGACCAGCCCGATCGCCCCGATCAGGGTGAAGCCGAGGGCGGCCACCCACCAACGGCGCCGGGCGGCCGCGCCGAGCCGCGCGAACACCAGCGCCAGGACGACCAGCATCCCGAGGATCAGGAGCTTCTTGTCGTTGGTGCCGAAGTGCTGGATCGCCCATTCCGCCAGGGATCCGGGCGTCAGCGCGGTGATCCAGTCAGCGACCGCGACCGGGGGCGAGGCCCGGATCCGGAGCAGCGACGCGCCCAGATAGCTGAAGGCGAGGCCCAGCAAACCGACGACCGCGCCTGCGACCGGCCACCAGCGTCGAGACCTCTGCACAGGTCGATTGTTGCTCAGGCATGATCAGGATGTGACCGCAACACGTCTTACAGTCGGATTACGGGTGGGCATCGGCACCGACGTGCATCGCCTCGTGCCGCGCACCGCCGGCGATCCGCCGCTCGCGCTGGCCGGCCTGACCTGGCCTGAGGAGGACGTCCGGCTGGAGGGGCACTCCGACGCCGACGTGGCGGCGCATGCCGCCTGCGACGCGCTGCTGTCGGCCTGCGGCCTGGGGGATCTCGGCAGCAACTTCGGTACGTCGGACCCGGCCTGGGCCGGCGCGTCCGGCGCCGCCCTGCTCGGCGAGACCGTACGCCGGGTGAGCGCTGCCGGCTTCACCATCGGCAACGTCGCGGTCCAGGTGATCGGCAACCGGCCGCGGCTCGGCCCGCGCCGGGACGAGGCCGCCGCAGCGCTGACCGAGGTGGTCGGCGCTCCCGTCAGCATCTCCGCGACGACCACCGACGGCCTGGGCCTGACCGGCCGCGGCGAGGGCGTCGCCGCGATCGCGACCGCGCTCGTGGCGGGCCCGTGACCGCAGCCGTCGCGGTCCTGGCCGCAGGCTCGGGCAGCCGGGTGGGTGCCGGGCTGAACAAGATCCTGCTGCCGCTGCGGGACCGGCCGATCCTGGCCTGGTCGGTGCTGGCGGCGCTCGACGCCGCCGAGGTGGGGGTGGTGGTGGTCGTGCACGCGGCCGGCGAGGGGCAGGCGGTCGCCGACGCCCTCACGCCCTTCCTGGGCGAGCACGAGGTGCTGCTGGTCGAGGGCGGCGCGACGCGGCACGGCTCCGAGCAGGCGGCCCTCGACGCGCTGGCAGAGCGGATCGCCGACGGCGACATCGACGTCGTCGCCATCCACGACGGCGCCCGGCCGCTCGCCACGCCCGCCCTCTTCGACGAGGTCGTCCGCACCGCCCGCGAGCACGGCGGCGCCGTGCCGACGGTCGCCCTCCCCGGGCTCGCCCCGCGATCGGGCGGTACGGCGCTGCCGGCCGGCCTGGTCGGCGTACAGACTCCACAGGCGTTCCGGGCCGCGCCCCTGCTCGAGGCCTACCGGGCGGCCGCCCGCGCCGGCGAGGAGGGAACCGACACCGCCGCGACGATCGAGGCCTATGCCGACGTGGCGATCCACGCAGTCCCGACCGGGCCGGGCAACCTCAAGATCACCTACGCCGAGGACCTCCGGGCGGCCGAGCTGCTGCTGGCGGGGCGGTAGTCCCTGACTACCGAGAATCGGCCGGTGCGGTGAGCGCCTGGAGGACCCGGATGTCCTCGGCCGACCCGACCCGGCGTGCAGCCGCGGGCGCCTCCACCAGATCGATCCGGTCCGGGTGGGCCGCCCGCAGCACGGCGAGCAGCGCGACGAGGTCGGTCGGGATCGGCCCCGCGGCGATCAGCTCGGCCAGGATGTCGGGCGGCAGCGCCACCGGGCTGCAGACGGCGACCAGCGCGTCGCGGTCGACCGTCGCGCCGAGGAGCTCGCCGTCGACCTGCTTGACCGTGTCGGTGACCGGTCGTACGCCGATCACCACCGCGCCCGTCGCGACGCAGCTCTCGACGCACTCGGCGAGGAACGACGGAGGCGTCATCGGGCACAGCGGGTCGTGCAGGACCAGCGGCTCGTCCCGCTCGACGACGACCTCGAGCGGGAGGGTGCTGTCGATGAGCTCGATGCCGGCCTCGCCGGCCGACCAGGCGGCGGCCGCGACCAGCGACTCACCGTGGATCAGCTGAAATGGCAACGTCCCGCGGTCGGCGTCGAGAATGACACCGGATGCCGCGGGACGTTGCTCGTCGAACACGTTCGATCAGGACGCGAGGACCTCGTCGAGGATGATCTCGGCCTTGTCCTCGTTGGTGTTCTCACACAGCGCCAGCTCGGAGACGAGGATCTGGCGCGCCTTGGCCAGCATCCGCTTCTCGCCGGCCGACAGGCCACGGTCACGCTCGCGGCGCCACAGGTCGCGCACGACCTCGGCGACCTTCATGACGTCGCCGCTGTGCAGCTTCTCCAGGTTGGCCTTGTAACGACGCGACCAGTTCGTGGGCTCCTCGACGTGCTCGGCACGCAGGACCCCGAACACACGGTCGAGACCGTCCTTGTCGACCACGTCACGGACCCCGACCAGGTCGAGGTTGTCCGCGGGAACCCGCACAACGAGATCCTGCTGCGCGACAATCCGCAGCACGAGGTACTGACGCTCCACCCCCTTGATCGTCCGCATCTCGATGTTCTCGATGACGGCTGCCCCGTGATTCGGGTACACAACCGTTTCGCCGACGGTGAAAGTCATATGAAAGATTCCCCTTCCTAGGCCTCCATCCTACCACGTCTCAGGAGACCCTCAGGCGGCGTTTTCGCAGGTCAGGGCACCTGTCGCAGTCTTGACAGAACGCGTTGCATGTGTATCTCAGATCACAGCAGCCGGATTTCACCGCTCCGCGTGTCACGCGGAGCCGGCCCGGGGCGCCCCGGTACGACGACATGCCGACCAGGGCACCGATCCGTGCTCCCGGTGGTCAATACTGCTGGGCATGGCGATTCTGCGGCGCAAGGGACGGGGCCGCTCCGCCGGGGAGGACACGACCCCGGTCGACGAGGAGCTCGACACCGGTCTCATCGACGACTCCGGCGACCCCGCGGGCGAGGAGGTCGACGTACCCCAGGGCTCCGAGGAGCACGACGGCCTCGAGGACCTCGACGAGGACCCCGCCGAGCTCGAGGACCCGGAGGACGAGCCGGACGAGGACGCGGACGGCGAGGACGAGGACGAGCCCGTCGAGGACGCCGACCTGGCCATCGACGACAACCCCGTCGTCGAGCGACCGCGCCGCGGCCTGCGCGGCTCGCTGATCCTCTCGCTCAGCCAGGCCGCCCACCTCAAGCAGGCGGTCGTGACGGCCCTGGTCGTCGGCGGCGTCGCGATGGCCTCGGGACGCTCCGCGCGCGAGGTCGGCATCGTCATCCTCACCGTGCTCACCGGCCAGGTCATCCTCGGCTGGCACAACGACCTCACCGACCGGCTGCGCGACCACCGCCGCGAGACCCCCGGCAAGCCGCTGGCCGACGGCCGGCTCGAGCCCGGCACGGTCTGGTACGCCATCGTCGTGGCCGCCCTGGTCCTCGTCCCGCTCGCGGTGACGACCGGCATCACCGCCGGCTGCCTGTACCTGGCCTCGGTCGCGGTCGGGATGCTCGGCAACGTCACGCTCCGCAAGGGGATCCTGTCCTGGTGGTCGTGGGCGGTCTCGTTCGGGCTGCTCCCCTACTACCTGTCCTACGGCGGCTGGGGCGGCAAGTTCGTCGGTACGCCGCCGGAGCCGGCCATCGTCGTGCTCGCCGCCCTGCTCGGGGTCGGCATCCACTTCATGCGCTCGGTGTGGGGCCTGGTGGCCGACCACGAGGAGGGCTGGACGTACCTGCCGCTGAAGGTCGCGCTGAGGGTCGGCGCGACCCGGCTGCTGGCCCTGTCGACGACGTACACGGTCCTCGTCGCGATCGCCATGGTCATCGTCGGCGCCCAGGTGGGCCTGTCGCGCTGAGGCCCTCGCCGACCGCTAGAGTGTGGCCGCCCGTACCACCCGTGTGACCGGAGGCCAGAGCCGAATGCACCACCGCCGCCCGAAGGCAGTCGCCGCGCCCGTCGTCGGCCTGCTGCTCGCCGCGTCCCTGTCCGCCTGCGGTTTCCACTACCCGACCGACCGGGTGAACACGATCAGCGCGGGCGAGAACAACCGCACGACGACGGTCAACGCGCTCGGCATGCGCGTCCTGACCAGCACGCCCGGCGAGGGCCGCCTGATCGGCGCGCTCTCGAACGAGAGCACCACGTCGACCGCGACGGTCTCGAAGGTCGAGGTCGCCGGCGGCGGCACGACGGTCGCGCAGTTCACGCCGATCAAGCTGCAGGACGGCGGGGCGTACAGCCTCAGCGCGCACGCCGACAACCCGATCACCCTCTCCGGCGACTTCGAGCCCGGCCAGGTGCTGATGGGTGTGGAGATCACCTTCACCCTCGACGGGCAGCCGCAGACGATCACGCTGAACGTGCCGGTCGTGAAGAACTGCCACCAGTACACCTCGGTGCCCACGCCGACGCCGTCCGCGTCGCCGAGCGGCAAGGCGAGCGGCCAGGCGAGCGCGACCGCCAGCCCGACGGTCGACACCGACGCCTACAACTGCACCGACCCGTCACCGTCCGAGGCGCCGGCCGAATGACCTTCACGCTCGTCCTGCTCCGCCACGGCGAGAGCGAGTGGAACGCGAAGAACCTCTTCACCGGCTGGGTGGACGTCCAGCTGACCGACCAGGGCCGCTCCGAGGCGGTCCGCGGCGGTGAGCTGCTCAAGTCCTCCGGGGTGCTGCCCGACATCGTGCACACCTCGCTGCTGCGCCGCGCGATCAACACCTCCGCGCTCGCGCTCGACGCGGCCGACCGGCACTGGATCCCGGTCCGCCGCAGCTGGCGCCTCAACGAGCGCCACTACGGCGCGCTGCAGGGCAAGGACAAGAAGCAGACCCTCGACGAGTACGGCGAGGAGCAGTTCATGCTCTGGCGCCGCTCGTTCGACGTGCCTCCCCCGGTGCTGGCCGACGACGACCAGTGGTCGCAGGTCGGCGACCCGCGCTACGGCGACCTCTCCGACGAGGAGATGCCCCGCACCGAGTGCCTCAAGGACGTCATCGAGCGGCTGCTCCCCTACTGGGAGGCCGGCATCGTCCCGGACCTGCGGGCCGGCAAGACGGTCCTGGTGGCCGCCCACGGCAACAGCCTGCGGGCCATCGTGAAGCACCTGGACCAGATCAGCGACGCCGACATCGCGGGGCTCAACATCCCGACCGGTCAGCCGCTGGTCTACGAGCTCGACGAGGACACCCTCGCCCCGACCGTGGCCGGGGGCCGGTACCTCGACCCCGAGGCGGCCGCAGCGGCTGCTGCGGCGGTCGCCAACCAGGGTCGCTGAGCCGTCCGAGCGCGAGGAACGAGCGCTGGGACGAGGCGAGATCGAGTGCCGCCGCGACCGAGGAACGAGGTCACGATGCGGTGTATCGAGATCCGGCTACGCGGGCTTGTGCCCCGTCACCACGTAGACCACCCGGTTCGCGATCGAGACCGCGTGGTCGGCGATCCGCTCGTAGTAGCGACCCAGCAGCGCCAGGTCGACGGCCGCCTCGACACCGTGGGCCCAGTCGTCGCCGAGCATCTCGGTGAAGCTGCGGCGCCGCAGCTGGTCCATCTCCTCGTCGTCGCGGCCGAGCGCGATCGCGGCCTCGACGTCGCGGGTGGCGATGATGTCGCCGACCCGCCGGACCATGTCCTCGGCGACCTCGGCCATCCGGTCCATGGTCGGCCGGACGTCCGCGGGGACCGCGAGGTCGGGCACCCGGAGCCGGGCGATCTTGGCGACGTGGACCGAGAGGTCGCCCATCCGCTCCAGCTCGCTGACCATCCGCAGCGCGGCCACGACCAGGCGCAGGTCACCGGCCACCGGCGCCTGCAGGGAGAGCAGCTCGAAGGACTCCTCCTCGATCCGCTCGCGCATCGCGTCGATCTCCGCGTCGCCGCTGATCACGCGCTCCGCGATGGCGGAGTCGCCGGTGGTCAGCGCCGCGGTGGCGTCACGCACCGCGGACTCGACCCGGCGGCACATGGCCGCGAGGTCGGTGAAGGTGGCATCAAGCTCGTCTACGAACGCTTCCCGCATGAGACCCAAGCCTAGGGTCCGGAGGTGACCATCTCAGCGGACCCGGTGAACGCAGCATGAACATCGGCTACGTCGGGTTCCGCGATTCGCAGGCGGGCGGAGAATGCGCCGTACCATCGAGGCGTGGGTACGACGACGCAGGCCGCTCTGGCCGCGCTCCTCGGCGCCCTTGTCGCCGGCAGCGCGATGCTCGCCTGGCACCTCAGTGATCGCCAGCAGCGTCGCTACCTGCCGCCCGCCGCGCCACAGGTGCCGCCCGGGGTCGCCGACGTGCTGTCGGTCCTGCGCAGCAGCGCGGTCGTGGTCGACGAGTCCGACGCGGTCGTCAAGGCCTCCGCACCGGCGTACGCCATGGGCCTGGTGAGCGGCACCAGCCTGCAGTTCGGCGAGCTGGCCGACCTGATCCGCGACGTACGCCGCGACGGCCTGATCCGCGAGACCGAGCTGATCGTGCCGCGGGCCAAGGGCCCGGACCGGCACGTCACCGCCCGCGTCGCGCCGCTCGGCACCCGGCTGGTGCTGGCGCTGATCGAGGACCGCACCCGTGAGCGCCAGGTCGAGGCGGTACGCCGTGACTTCGTGGCCAACGTGAGCCACGAGCTGAAGACGCCCGTCGGGGCGATCCAGCTGCTCGCCGCCGCGGTCCACGACGCCGCCGACGACCCCGAGGCCGTGATCCGGTTCGCGACCCGGATGCACAACGAGAGCGAGCGCCTCAGCCGGCTGGTGCAGCAGATCATCGAGCTGTCGCGGCTGCAGGGCGACGAGCCGCTCGACTCGCCGCTGCCGGTCTCGATCGACGAGGTCATCGCCTCGGCCGTCGACGCCAGCTCGACCAGTGCCGCGGCCAAGCAGATCAGCCTGCTCGCCGAGGGCGAGGAGGGTCTGAAGGTGCTCGGCAGCGAGAAGCTCGTCGCCGCGGCCGTCTCCAACCTGGTGGCCAACGCGGTCGCCTACTCCGACCCCAGCTCGCGGGTCCTGGTGACGCGCAAGGCCACCGACGACGGCGTCGAGATCTCCGTGATCGACCAGGGCATCGGGATCCCCGAGGCCGAGGTCGGGCGGATCTTCGAGCGGTTCTACCGCGTCGACCCGGCACGGCACCGTTCCACCGGCGGCACGGGCCTCGGGCTGTCCATCGTCAAACACGTCGCCGCCACCCACGGCGGGGACGTGCGCGTCTGGTCCTCGGAGGGGCACGGGTCGACGTTCACCCTGACCCTCCCCCAGCACGCGCGCCCCGAAGAGCAGGAGGATCGATCGTGACCCGGGTACTCGTCGTCGAGGATGAAGAGAGCTACAGCGAAGCGCTGTCCTACCTGTTGCGGAAGGAGGGCTTCGAGGTCGCCGTGGCTGCCGACGGCAACGCCGCGCTGACCGAGTTCGACCGCAACGGCGCCGACATCGTGCTGCTCGACCTGATGCTGCCCGGGATCCCCGGGACCGAGGTGTGCCGCACGATCCGGCAGACCTCCAGCGTGCCGGTGATCATGGTGTCCGCGAAGGACGACGAGGTCGACAAGGTCGTGGGCCTGGAGCTCGGCGCCGACGACTACGTCACCAAGCCCTACTCCCCGCGCGAGCTGGTCGCCCGCATCCGCGCCGTGCTCCGTCGCGGCCAGGACCCGGAGCTGCTCCCCGACACCCTCGAGGCCGGCCCCGTACGGATGGACGTCGAGCGGCACGTCGTGACCGTCGACGGCTCCGAGCAGCGGCTGCCGCTCAAGGAGTTCGAGCTGCTGGAGATGTTCCTGCGCAACCCCGGCCGGGTGCTGACCCGCGGCCAGCTCATCGACCGCGTCTGGGGCTCGGACTACGTCGGCGACACCAAGACCCTCGACGTCCACGTCAAGCGGCTGCGCGCCAAGCTCGAGCCCGAGCCGTCCGAGCCGCGCTACCTGATCACCGTGCGGGGCCTGGGCTACAAGCTCGACGTGTGACCGCCCGGGCGTCCGGATGTCGCGCTGCGATGGCCGAAATCCGCGCGACGGACGCCCGCTCCCGCGCCTAGCGTTGGCACGTGAGCGCACCTCGGTCGACCGTCCTCCCCCTGGCCGCGGTGAGTACGACGCTGGTGCTCTGGGCGTCGGCGTTCGTCGGGATCCGGCACCTGGGCGGCACGGTCCCGCCGGGCGCGCTGTCGCTGGGCCGGCTGGGCGTCATGGCGCTCGCGCTCGGGGTGCTGCTGCTGCGCCGCGGCGCCGTGCAGGTCCCGACCGGCCGTGAGTGGCCGCTGGTCCTGGCGGGCGGCATCGGGTGGTTCTCGATCTACAACCTGGCCCTCAACGCCGCCGAGCAGCGCATCGACGCCGGCACGGCAGCCCTGGTCGTGCAGATCGGCCCGATCCTCGTGGCGCTGCTCGCGACCGTGGTCCTCGGTGAGCGCCTGACCCGGTGGAGCGTGCTCGGGATGGTGGTCGGGTTCGCGGGGGTCGCGGTGATCGCCGAGGCGTCCGGCTCAGACGCCGGCGACCTGGCCGGGATCGCGCTGGCGCTGGTCGCCGCGGCGGGCTTCGCGGTCGGCGTACTCACCCAGAAGCGGCTGCTGACCCGCATGCGGGCCCTGGACCTGACGTTCTGGTACACCGTGGTCGGCGCGGTCGGCTGCCTGCCGTGGCTGGGCCAGGCCTTGGACACCGCCGCCCACGCGTCCGCGCAGGACCTCGCGTGGCTGGGCTACCTCGGGATCTTCCCGTCGGCGGTCGGCTTCGTGCTGTGGGCGTACGCGCTGTCCCGCGCCGACGCGGGGCGGTTCAGCCAGTCGACGTTCCTGGTGCCCTTCCTGACCGCGCTGATGGCATGGCTGCTGCTCGACGAGGTCCCGCCGGCGCTGGCCTTCGTCGGCGGCGCGATGTGCATCGGTGGGGTGCTGCTCAGCCGCCGCACGGTCACGAGGAATTCCTCGGCGAATTCCTCGGCGGCCGATGTCGAGGACGCGATGACGGCTCCGTCCCAGGGGTGAAGGCGGCAGGATGGCCGTCTCGGACCTGAGGAGGAATCCCGTGAAGTACCTGCTGCTCAAGCACTACCGCCAGGCGCACGACATCGCCGCGACCCCGCTCGCCCCCATGGACCAGTGGACGCCGGAGGAGATCGAGGCCCACATGGCGTTCATGGGCAAGGTCGCCGACGACCTGCGCGAGCGCGGCGAGTTCGTGGACGCCCAGGCGGTGGCCCCGACCGGCACCTTCGTCCGGTACGACGGCGAGGGCCGGCCGCCCGTGACCGACGGACCCTTCCCGGAGACCAAGGAGCTGGTCGCGGGCTGGATGGTGATCGACGTCGAGTCCGAGGAGCGGGCGCACGAGGCGGCGGCGTACCTCTCCTCCGCGCCGGGTCCCGGCGGGCGCCCGATCCAGGAGTGGATCGAGGTGCGGCCGTTCATGTCCGAGTCCGAGGTCGACCTGGGCTGCCCGCACTGATGGACGAGCTCCTGCGCGACCTCGGGCCGCAGGTGCTCGGTGTCCTCGTCCGCCGCGGAGGCGACTTCGCGATGGCCGAGGACGCCGTGCAGGAGGCCCTCCTGGAGGCGGTACGCCGATGGCCGGACCAGCCGCCGGACGACCCCAAGGCGTGGCTGGTCACGGTGGCGCAGCGCAAGCTGATCGACGCGCAGCGCTCGGAGGCCGCGCGTCGCCGGCGCGAGCTGAGCGACCACCTCGAGCCCGAGCAGGGCCCGACCGAGCAGGTCGACGACACGCTGCTGCTGCTCAGCCGATGCTGCCACCCGTCGCTGTCGCCGGCGTCCGCGATCGCGCTGACCCTGCGGGCGGTCGGCGGGCTGACGACGGCCCAGATCGCGCGGGCGTTCCTGGTGCCGGAGGCGACGATGGCGCAGCGGATCTCGCGGGCCAAGCGCACGATCAGCGGGGAGCGGTTCGACCGGCCCGGTGACGTGAACGCCGTCCTGAAGGTGCTCTACCTGATCTTCAACGAGGGGTTCACCGGCGAGGTCGACCTGGCCGAGGAGGCCATCCGGCTCGCGCGTCAATTGACGGCCGCCACCGACGACCCCGAGGTCGACGGCCTGCTCGCGCTGATGCTGCTGCACCACGCCCGACGGGCCGCGCGCACGACCGCAGCCGGCGCGCTGGTCCCGCTCCCGCGCCAGGACCGCAGCCTCTGGGACACGCGGCTGATCGCCGAGGGCGTCGCGATCCTCCAGGCCGCGCTGCGCCGCGACCGGCTCGGCCCCTACCAGGCGCAGGCCGCGATCGCCGCCCTCCACGACGACGCCACCAGCCACGCGGAGACCGACTGGCCCCAGATCCTGGAGTGGTACGACGAGCTGGCACGCCTCGACCCGTCCCCGGTCGTCGCGCTCAACCGGGTCGTCGCGCTCGCCGAGGTCGACGGGCCGCTGGTCGGGCTGCGGGCGCTCGAGCAGGTCGGGGACGTGCCGCGGCGCGACGCCGTGGCGGCGTACCTCCACGAGGCGGCGGGCGACACCGCCGAGGCCGCGCGCTGCTACGCCGCCGCCGCTGCCGCGGCGACGACCACCAAGGAGCGCGACCACCTGACCAAGGAGGCCGCGCGGCTCCACAACCTCAGCGGAAAATCGGGGAACCCTGGCGGAGCGGAGTGACCTGCGGCACGATCCGGGCATGAGCCTCGAGACCGCCACCAGCCTCTGCGAGGCGTTCCAGGAGACCGCCGCCGCCCACGCGGACCGCGTCGCGCTGCGCACCCCGGGCGACGCCGTGTCCCTCACCTGGCGCGAGTACGCCGAGCGGGTGCGCGCCCTCGCCGCCGGACTCGCCGCGCACGGGGTCGGGCACGGCGACACCGTCGCGCTGATGATGCCGAACCGGCCGGAGGCGGTCCTCGTCGACTGCGCCGCGCTGCACCTGGGTGCCGTGCCGTTCAGCGTCTACAACACGTCCTCGCCCGAGCAGCTGGCGCACCTGTTCGGCAACGCCGGCAACCGGATCGTGGTCACCCAGCAGGCGTTCCTGCCGACGATCCGCGCGTGCGGGATCGAGCTCGACACGGTGGTCAGCGTCGACGGTGGCGACGGCACGATGAGCCTGGAGGAGCTGGAGGCCGCCGGCGACCCGGCCTTCGACTTCGAGGCGGCGTGGCGGGCGGTCGGCCCCGACGACGTGCTGACGCTGATCTACACCTCCGGCACGACCGGCCCGCCGAAGGGCGTCGAGCTGACCCACGCCAGCATGCTCGCCCAGCTGCGCGGAACCCAGCAGGTGATCGAGGTGACGAGCGAGGACCGCGGGACGTCGTACCTCCCGTTCGCGCACGTCGCGGACCGCTGGGCCACCTACTACGGCTCGCTGGTGACCGGCTGCCAGATCACCTTCGTCGACAACCCGCAGAACATCATCGCCAGCCTCGGCGACGCCAAGCCGACCGTCTGGGGCGGGGTCCCGCGGATCTGGGAGAAGCTGAAGGCAGGGCTCGAGGCCAAGGGGATCACCGACCCGGCAGCGCTCGACGCGGAGACGCGCGCGGCCGTGCTGGCGCTGCTCGGGCTGGACGAGGTGCGCTGGTCGGTGTCCGGCGCCGCGCCGGTGGCCACGGAGGTGCTCCAGTACTTCGACGACCTCGGCCTCCCGATCTGCGAGCTGTGGGGCATGTCAGAGATCTCCTGCTGCGGGTCGATCAACCCGCCCCACGACAACCGGCTCGGCACCGTCGGGACACCGATCCCCGGGGTCGAGACCCGGCTCGCCGAGGACGGCGAGCTGCTGTTCCGCGGCCCGACCCTGATGCGCGGCTACCGCAACCAGCCCGACAAGACCGCGGAGGCGATCGACGCCGACGGGTGGCTGCACACCGGTGACATCGCGACCATCGACGCCGACGGCTACATCACCATCGTCGACCGCAAGAAGGAGCTGATCATCAACGCGGCCGGCAAGAACATGTCGCCGGCCAACATCGAGCAGGTCGTCAAGACGGCGCATCCCCTGATCGGCCAGGCCGTGGTCATCGGCGACCGGCGGCCCTACAACGTGGCGCTGCTGGTGATCGATCCCGACGTACGGGCGGCGTACGCCGAGCAGAACGGGCTCGACGCCGCCCCGGACGCCTTCGCCCAGGACCCGCAGGTCCGCAAGGTCCTCGACGAGGCGATCGAGCAGGCCAACGCCCGCCTGTCGCGGGTCGAGCAGATCAAGCGGTTCACGATCCTGCCGGCCGACTGGCTGCCGGGCGGCGACGAGCTGACGCCGACCATGAAGCTGAAGCGGCGGCCGATCGACGCCAAGTACGCCGCCGAGATCGAGGCGCTCTACTCCGCCTGAGCGCGGTCGTCAGGTCGAGCGGTGCGGTTTCCGGCTCGCTCAGCCTGACGACCCGTCGTCCTCGAGCCAGCCGCGGAAGGCCTCGAGGTTCGCGGTCGACTCACCGCGCAGCTTGCGCCACTCCCACTCCTTGCGGATGGAGGACTCGAAGCCGAGCTCGAGGATCGAGTTGAACGACTCGTCGGCGTAGGTGAGCACCGAGCCGAGCAGCCGGTCGAGGTCCTCGGGGTTGACCGCCGAGAGCGGCAGCCGGGCGTCGAGGTAGATGTCGCCGAGCGCGTCGAGGGCGAACGCGACGCCGAACATCTTCAGGTTGCGCTCCAGCAGCCACCGGTAGACGCGCTCGAACTCCTCGTCCGGCCTGCGGCAGACGAAGGCGTGGATGCCGAGGGCGTGCGGGCCGATGTCGACGCGGACCGGGGTCTGCAGCTTGCGCTCCCCCGGCAGCGAGAAGGAGAACTGGCCCTCGGCCGACTCCTCGAACTCGATGTCGGCGGCGCGGAGGTGCTCCCGCACGACCTCCGCGGCGCTGCTGGTCGAGACCTCCGTGCTCATGCCACTCCCTCCGCTCGCATCAGCCGCGCGGCCCGCCGGTAGACCTCCAGCGTCTGGCGCGCGGTCTCCTCCCAGGTGAACTGCTCGGCCTGGACCAACGCACCGGCGGCGAGCCGGTCGCGCAGCGCGGCGTCGGACACGACCCGCTCCAGGGCCTGCGACCAGGCGCGCGGGTCGTGGGTGTCGAGGAGCAGGCCGCTGCGCTCGTCGCGCACGACCGTGGTCAGCCCCCCGACGGCCGCCGCGACCACGGGGACACCGCAGGCCTGGGCCTCGGCGGCGACCAGCCCGAACGACTCGTTGTACGACGGGACGGCGACCGTGGTGGCGGCGGCGTACCAGCCCGCGAGGTCGCCCTGGGTGACCGGCGGGACGAACCGCACCAGGTCGGTGATGCCGAGGCCGGCCGCCAGGTCGGCGAGGTCGGCCGGGCGGTCGAGCCCGCTGCCGGACGGGCCGCCGACGATGGGGACGACGAGGCGCGGGCGCAGGTCGGGGCGGCGCTCGACCAGCTCGCCGATCGCGCGCAGCAGCACGTCGGGGGCCTTGAGCGGCTGGATGCGTCCGGCGAACATCACCACCAGCGCGTCGCCGGGGATGCCGCGCTCGGCCCGCGCCGCGGCCTGCGGGCGGGGGCGGAACACCGCCGTGTCGACGCCGGGGTGCACGACCTCGACGCGGCCGGCCTCGGCGTCGTACAGGTTGATCAGCTGCTTGGCCTCCAGGTCGGTGTTGGCGAGCAGCACGTCGGCAGCCTCCACCACCTGCTCCTCGCCGATGAGGCGGGCGGAGGGCTCGGGGCAGTCGCCCTCGGCGAGCGCGGCGTTCTTGACCTTGGCCATGGTGTGCATCGAGTGGACCAGCGGCACGCCCCAGCGGTCGCGGGCGAGGGCGCCGACCTGGCCGGAGAGCCAGTAGTGGGAGTGCACGACGTCGTAGTGGCCGAGCGGGTGCGCGGCCTCCGAGCGCAGCACCTCGCGCGCGAAGGTGCACAGCTGACCCGGGAGCTCGGTCTTGGTCAGGCCCTCGAACGGTCCCGCGTGGACGTGGTGGACCGTGACGCCGGGCTCCATCGCCACGACCGGCGCCAGCGAGGAGCGCGTGGCGCGGGTGAAGATGTCGACCTCGACGCCGTGGCGCGCGAGCCGGCGCGCGACCTCCACGACGTACACGTTCATGCCGCCGGCGTCACCGGTGCCCGGCTGGTCGAGGGGGGAGGTGTGCAGACTGATCATCGCCACACGGCGGATCTCCGTCACTGCGCTGCTCCTCGCTGGTCAGACTCGAGCCTGAATCGCTCAACCACCGGTACCCCGATCGCATTCCCGACCCACCCTGCCGGCCTGAGAGACTCGGAGGCATGACCAGGGGATCGGCAGTCGTGACCGGGGCGTCCAGCGGGATCGGGGCGGCGACGGCACGCCGCCTCGCGGCGGAGGGGTACGACGTGATCTGCGCGGCCCGTCGTACCGACCGGATCGAGGCGCTGGCCGAGGAGATCGGCGGGCGGGCGATCGCGTGCGACGTCACCGTCGAGGCTGACGTGGCCCGTCTGACCGACGCGGTCGGCCCCGAGCTCAACGTGCTGGTCAACAACGCCGGCGGCGCCTTCGGCCTCTCCCCCGTCGCCGAGGCCGACGTCGACGAGTGGCGCCGGATGTACGAGGTCAACGTGCTCGGCCTGATGCGCGTCACCCGCGCCCTGCTCCCCGCCCTCATCGCCTCCGGCGACGGCCTGATCCTCAACGTCGGCTCCACGGCCGGCCGCGGCGTCTATGAGGGCGGCGGGGGCTACACGGCCGCGAAGCACGGCACGAAGGCGGTGACCCAGACCCTGCGGCTGGAGCTGTTCGACCAGCCGGTCCGGATCAGCGAGGTGGCGCCCGGGATGGTGCACACCGACGAGTTCGCGCTGGTCCGCTTCGGCGGCGACCAGGAACGGGCCGATGCGGTCTACCGCGGGGTCGCGGAGCCGCTGGTCGCCGAGGACGTCGCCGACGCGATCGCCTGGATCGCGACCCGTCCCGCGCACGTCAACATCGACGAGCTGGTGATCAAGCCCCGCGCCCAGGCCGCTCAGCACAAGGTGCACCGGGTCTGACCCGGCCCCACAGCGCCTTCAGCAGGGCCCGCGCCCGGCGTACCAATGCGGTCGGTACGCCGGTCCACGCCGTCCTCGCGCGCACCGGCAGCGCCGTGTGCACGGGCAGCACCAGGGCCATCGCCGCGTAGGCGAGGTCGGTCCGGTCGGTGCTGAGCGCACGGTTGTCGGCGAGCGAGCGCAGCGACCCGGCACCACCCCCGAAGTCGCGTCGTACGTCGTCGAGCTGGCGCCGGCGGGCACGCGCGAGCAGCTGCGGCGTGACCCCGTCCAGCCGCTCGACGACCGACTCCGGCACGCCCTCCGGCAGCCCCACGGTCTCCCGGGCGACCGCGAGGTAGCCCACGGCCAGCTCGGGGAGCTCCGGCAGCTCCTCGCCGAACACCGCGGGATCCCGCGCGAGCCGGCGCAGGTCGACCAGGGTCCGCAGCCAGGTCGCCCCCTCGCGGTGCGCGGCGAGGTGGCGCAGGGCGTCGCCGGCCGCGGGCGTCGGCACCCTCCCCACGCCCAGGTCGACCTCGACCCGTCGCCCCCAGAACGCCGCGAACCCGGGGTGCGTGCCGGGGGTGACCTCCAGCCGCCAGTGCAGGTCCGCGTCGGCGGCAGCGCCCTCGTAGGTGAGCGCGTTGCCCCACCGGACGAGGTGGCGCCAGGCCCACAGCCCCGGCTCGACCGGGCCCGTCTCCGGGACGTGCCAGCCCTGCGCGTTGAGCACCCGGTGCGCCTCGACGACCGAGCGCGGGTCGATGAACAGGTCCACGTCGCCCGCCCCGCGCGCGTCGGTGCGGCCGGTGGTGAGGACGGCCAGCGGCAGGCCCTTGATCACCAGCGCGTCGATCCCGGCATCGGTCAGCGCCCGCCAGGCCCGCACCGTCTCCATCGCCTGCACCACCAGCCGGGGCCGGGCGTAGTCGTGCCAGGCCCGCAGCTCGCGCACGACGTCCTCGGGCAGGCCCAGGGTGTCGGGGTGCTGGTGGAGCAGGTCGCCGACCCGGTGGCGCCGTACGGCATCGAGCAGGGCGGCCGGCGCCGTGCCGGTCAGGTCGACGGGCCGCGCGGCGGCTCCTTCCTCGACCGCGAGCGCCTGGCGCACCAGGCGGCACAGCGCGGTGAAGGCGGCGGGATCGACGGCCACGGCGTGAGCGTGGCACAGCGCCGGGCCGGACGCGGCCGAAAGGCAAAGTTCCCGCTCGGCAAAGTTTTCCGGATTCGGCACGCAACGGCCGAGCTGCTGGCGCATGATTCCGGTGTCAGAAGCGTGGCGAGGTCCGGGACCGCCGTAACCACGAACAGGAGCTCCACGATGAAGCCCACCTACGAAGCCCCCGTCCTCGAGAACCTGAGCCTGAAGGCCACCCACGACACCGGTGTCGGGGTAGGCGTCAGCGTCACCCTCGGACTCGGCAGCTGACGCTCCGAGCCCACATCGCACGCACAGCCGCGTGGACGCTCCTGGCGTCCACGCGGCTGGTGGTTCTTCTCGCCCCCTTCTCGCTGGTACGCCGCCTGCTCGGCGATACCGCATCGCCCGGCGACCCGGTCGCCGCGTCGCCTGACGCCCGCGCCACCGCCCGGGCCGCGCGCGTCGGTCGCGCGATCACCGGCGCCGCCGCCCACACCCCGTGGCGCTCGGACTGCTACCCGCAGGCACTCGCCGCCCGGATCGCCCTGCGCGCCCTCCGGGTCCCCCACACCGTCACCTTCGGCGTACGCCGGGACGACGCGGGCGAGCTGCGCGCCCACGCGTGGGTGACCTGCGGGGACCTGACCGTCACCGGCGGCTCGGCGGAGGCCTGGACCGGTGTCGCCAGCTTCGCCTGGGCACCCTGAGCGCCCGCGATGCCGACGTACGCCGCCTACGGGCTCACCCTCGCCAGCGAGCTCGAGCTGCCCGACCTCGATCCGTCCGCGGCCGAGCCCGACCTCCGGATCCGTCTCGGCCCGGTCGCCCCGCCGTCGCCCGCGACGACGGTCCTCCCGCTCGGCCTGTGGGTCGACGGCGAGCGGGTCGGGATCGACGTGCCCGAGGTCGGCCGCTACTGCTGCGAGGACGGCCGGCTGATCACCGTGCAGCCCGAGCCCGGTGCCACCGACGACGCGATGCGGCTGTTCCTCCTCGGCTCGGCCCTCGGCATCGCGCTGGCGCAGCGCGGGCACCTGGTGCTGCACGGCAACGCCTTCCGCGTGGGCGACGGCTGCGCGGTGGTCCTCGGGCACTCGGGTGCCGGCAAGTCCACGATGGCCGCCGAGATGCATCGCCGCGGCCACGCGGTGCTCAGCGACGACGTCGTGCCCGTCGACGCCGACGGCAACGCGATCCCCGGCTGGGCGCGGATCAAGCTCTGGCAGGACGCCCTGGACCGGCTCGGCCGCCCGTCGGCGGACCTCGCGCGGGTCGCCCCCGCGCACGACAAGTTCCACGTCCCGATCGAGCACGCGGTCCTCGAGCCGCTGCCGGTGCGCTGGGTCTACCTGCTGGACCGGTACGACGGCCCGCTCCGGCTCAGCCCGATCACCGGCGCGGAGGTCTTCGCCTGCCTGCACGAGCACGGCTACCGCAACGAGGTGCTGGTCGGCGAGCTGCGGCGTACCCACTTCGCGCGCAGCGCCACCCTCGCCGCACAGGCCCGGTTCGTCCGGGTCGAGCGGCCGACCGGGGTCGACTCGGTCGTGGCCTCGGCCGACGCCATCCTGGCCGACGTCACCTCGGCCGTGCCCGGTCGTTGATCCACCATGCAGGCGACCGACCAGCAGTGGGTCCGCGACCAGGCCCTGAACGCCGTCGAGATGGACGGCGAGTTCGTGATGATGGGCGTCGACCAGGGTGAGTACTACGCGCTGCGGGGCGTCGCCGCTTCGGTCTGGCGCCACCTCGCCCGGCCGCGCTCGCTGAGCGAGCTGTGCGACCTGGTCGCGGACGAGTACGACGTCACCGCGGACCGCTGCCGCCCCGACGTCGCCGCATTCCTCGCCCAGCTCCAGGACCGGCGGATGGTGCTCCCCTCCGCCTGACAGCCGCGGCCGCTCAGGCCAGGGCCCGGTCCAGCGCCGCCGCCACGTGCAGGCTGGTCGACGGGAAGACCGGCAGCTCGCTGTCGGCCTGCTTGACCAGCAGCTCCAGCTCCGAGCAGCCGAGGATGACGCCACCGGCGCCCGCGTCCCACAGCCCCTCGATCATCGCCACGACGGTGCGCCGCGAGGAGTCGAGCACCTTCCCGTGCACCAGCTCGTCGTAGATGATCCGGTTGAGCTCGTCGAAGTTCTTCTCGTCCGGCACCAGCACCTCGAGCCCGTGGCTCGCGATCCGGTCGGTGAAGAAGACCCGCGACATCGCGAACTTGGTCCCGAGCAGCGCCACCGAGGTGGCGCCCTCCGCCTTGGCCGCCTCGGCGACCACGTCACCGAGGTGCAGCAGCGGGATCTGCACGGCGTCCTGCACCTGCTCGGCGACCCGGTGGAAGGTCGTGGTGCACATCAGCAGGAAGTCGGCACCGGCCCGCTCGACCGACTGCGCGGCGGCGGCGAGGATCTCCGCGACGGCGTCCCAGTCCTCGTTCTCCTGGAGCGCGGTGACCTCGGCGAAGTCGACCGACGCCATCACCGTCCTGGCCGAGTGGAAGCCGCCCAGGCGCTGCTCCACGCCGCGGTTGAGCAGCTCGTAGTAGGCCGCGCTGCTCTCCCAGGACATCCCGCCGATGAGCCCGATGGTCTGCATCGGCCCAGGATGCCACAGGCCCGGGGCCGTTCAGGATGAGGGAGCAGCAGGCTCGCGCCGATAGGATCGTGGCCCGTGTCCAGCACTCGTCGTACCGATCTCCGCAACGTCGCCATCGTCGCCCACGTCGACCATGGCAAGACCACCCTCGTGGACGCGATGTTGCGTCAGGCAGGTGCCTTCACCGAGCACCAGGCCGAGAGCGTCGCCGACCGGGTCATGGACTCCGGCGACCTCGAGCGCGAGAAGGGCATCACCATCCTCGCGAAGAACACCGCGGTGCACTACCGCGGCCCGTCCGCGCAGGAGCTGCTCGGCGCCGACTCCGCCGGCGGGATGGTCATCAACATCATCGACACCCCCGGTCACGCCGACTTCGGGGGCGAGGTCGAGCGCGGCCTGTCGATGGTCGACGGCATCGTGCTGCTGGTCGACGCCTCCGAAGGCCCGCTGCCCCAGACGCGGTTCGTGCTGCGCAAGGCGCTCAACGCCGACATGCCGGTGATCCTGGTCGTCAACAAGACCGACCGCGGCGACGCGCGCATCGACGAGGTCGTCGACGAGACCTACGAGCTGTTCATGGACCTGCTCGACGAGAACCACAGCCAGGACGCCCTGGACTTCCCGGTGGTCTTCGCCTCCGGCAAGGCCGGCATCGCCTCGCTGACCAAGCCGGAGAACGGCACGCTGCCCGAGGGCAAGGACCTGGAGCCGCTGTTCCGCACGATCCTGGACACCATCCCGGCGCCGGAGTACGACGACGGCGCGCCCCTCCAGGCCCACGTCACCAACCTCGACGCCTCCCCGTTCCTGGGTCGCCTGGCGCTGCTGCGGATCAAGCAGGGCAACCTGCGCAAGGGCCAGAACGTCGCGTGGATCAACCGCGAGGGCGTGGTCAAGAACGTCAAGATCACCGAGCTGCTGATCACCGAGGGCCTCGAGCGCAAGCCCGGCGAGTCCGCGGGCCCCGGCGACATCGTCGCCGTCGCGGGCATCCCGGACATCACCATCGGCGAGACCCTCGCCGACCCGGAGAACCCGGTCGCGCTGCCGCTCATCCACGTCGACGAGCCGGCGATCTCGATGACCATCGGCACCAACACCTCCCCGCTGGTCGGCAAGGGCGGCAAGGGCCACAAGGTCACCGCCCGCCTGGTCAAGGACCGCCTCGACTCCGAGCTGGTCGGCAACGTGTCGCTGCGCGTGCTCCCGACCGAGCGTCCCGACGCCTGGGAGGTGCAGGGCCGCGGCGAGCTGGCGCTGGCCATCCTGGTCGAGCAGATGCGCCGCGAGGGCTACGAGCTGACCGTCGGCAAGCCGCAGGTGGTCACCAAGGAGGTCGACGGCAAGGTCCACGAGCCGTTCGAGCGCCTGACCATCGACGCGCCGGAGGAGTTCCTCGGCACCATCACCGAGCTGCTCGCGAACCGCAAGGGCCGGATGGAGGGCATGACCAACCACGGCACCGGCTGGGTGCGGATGGAGTTCATCGTCCCGGCCCGCGGCCTGATCGGCTTCCGCACCGACTTCCTCACCGAGACCCGCGGCACCGGCATCGCGCACTCCATCTCCGAGGGCTACTTCCCGTGGGCCGGCGAGATCCGCTCCCGCCAGTCCGGCTCGCTGGTGGCCGACCGCGCCGGTGCTGCCACGGCGTACGCCATGACCTCGCTGCAGGAGCGCGGCACGCTCTTCGTCGAGCCGGCCACCGAGGTCTACGAGGGCATGATCGTCGGCGAGAACTCCCGCGCCGACGACATGGACGTCAACATCACCAAGGAGAAGCAGCAGACCAACATCCGGTCCGCCACCTCCGACAACTTCGAGAAGCTCATCCCGCCGAAGAAGCTCAGCCTCGAGCAGTGCCTGGAGTTCTGCCGCGAGGACGAGTGCGTGGAGATCACCCCGGAGACGGTGCGGATCCGCAAGGTCGTCCTCAACGCCAACGACCGGGCGAAGACAGCGAGCCGAGCGCGTAAGGCGAGCAAGTAGCTCGCCCGTAGCGAGGAACGAGCGGAGGGTGGGCTCCTTGCTCATCTTCTGCGAGGCGAAGCTGTCGCCCGAGCGAAGCGAGGGCTGACGGCGTCGCGCGCTCGCAAGGCGAGCAAGTAGCACGACGCCGTCCCTCGCGAGAAGGCCGCAGATCCGACGGATCTGCGGCCTTCGCCGCATTCGGCGACCCTCTTTTCCGACAGCCTGTCTAGCCCCTGGGTAAAGGAATCTGCATTCCGGTTGACGACCCCGGGGGCCGGGCGTCTGATGAGGGTCATCGGCTATCGGGGGTCAGCCGTCATCCAGTACGTCGGTCGAACCGCGGAGCCGTGTCATCAGGGTTGCACTCGGGGCGCCATCAACACCTCCGCTTCCCGAGGATCTGCGATGTCCCATTCACTCGCCCAACGCATCCGGCGCCCCCGGATCGCGACGCTCGCGGCCTGTCTCGTGATCGGCTCGGCCGCAGCCGTGTCGGTCGGCAGCTCCGCCCAGGCCGCCTCCGGCCCCTACTCCATCGACGGGAACGTTCCCGACCCCGGCACCACGCTGCTGGCCGACCAGGACGGCAGCGTCAAGGAGCTCGGCCCGGTCAACGCCAGCAACACCAAGATCGCCGTCATCCAGGACGCGCCGTCCCCGATGCTCGGCCTCACCAACCCCAACGCCCAGGTCGACCTCGCCAACACCTGGCTGAAGATGCAGCGCTCGGGCGGCGACGACTGGCTCTACTTCGCCTGGCAGCGCGACGCCAACACCGGCAGCGGCTTCATCGCCTTCGAGTTCATGCACAACGCCGCACCGGCGGCGTGCAACTACTCCAACACCGCGGCCCAGCTGACCGCCTCCTGCAACCCGTGGAAGAACCGCGCCGCCGGCGACTTCATGATCCTGTGGGACCAGCAGGGCAGCAGCAACACCCTCTACAAGCGGATCTGGAGCGGTACGCCGGGTCACCTGACCCTGGGCGCGCCGGTGGCGATCCCGCTCGCGCAGGCCGAGGCGAAGTACAGCCCCGACGGCTACCGCGGTGAGGCCGCGCTGGACCTGACCCAGGCGATCTACGGCGGCGTCTCCCAGTGCATCACGCTGGCCAACGTCATCCCGAGCACGGTCACCGGCAACAGCGACACGGCGGACTACAAGGACACGGTCCTGCAGAACATCCCGCCGCTGAGCAGCTGCGTGCAGACCGTCACCACCACCCCGTCCGACGGCAACGGCGTCGCGCTTCCGGGCGGTACGACGGGCATCGGCACCGGCGTCGTGCCGGTCGAGGACCACGCGGTGGTCGGCCTCACCGGCGGCTCCGCGAACGCCTCGGGCACGATCACGTTCCACCTGTGCAAGGTGGACGCACCCGGGGTCTGCGACACCGGCGGCACCTTCGTCGGCACGGTCCCGCTGTCGGGCCCGTACCCGGTGGAGCTGAACTCGCCGACGGCGTACGTCACCTCGGCAGGCCGCTACTGCTGGCGATCCGAGACGACCGACGACTCGGTCAACGGCACCACCGCGGTCACCGACGCACCGGCGAGCGAGTGCTTCACGGTCACCCCGGCCACCCCGGGCCTGACCACCAGCGCCGGCGCCGACGTCGTCCTCGGCGGGACGGTGTCCGACACCGCGTCGCTCACCGGCACGGTCACCGACCCTGCGGACCCGGTGATCAACCTGACCGGCGATCCCGGTCCGGCCGCGGGTGGCCACATCACGTTCAAGCTCTACGGCCCGAGCAACACCGGCTGCGGCACGCTGCAGACCACGACGGCCGCGGTGAACGTGAGCGGCGACGGCAGCTACGGCACGCCCGCTCCCCAGTTCCAGCCCGCCACCGTGGGGAACTACCACTGGGTCGCGACCTACGACGGCACCGTCAACAACACCGGCACGACCCACAACGCGGCCTGCGACGACACCTCCGAGGACGTGTCGGTCACCAGCGTCGCGGTGACGCTGGGCACCACGCAGAGCTGGGTCCCGAACGACTCGGCGAGCCTGTCGGCCCCGGCCGGCGGCGCCCTCGCCGGAACGGTGACGTTCACGCTCTACCCGGGCAACACCTGCTCCGGTACGCCGGTCCTCGCGGCCCAGCAGAAGTCGGTCGCCGGCGCCTCGCCACAGGTCGTGTCGACCACCAACACCACCGCGGTGCCCGCCGGCACCTACTCGTGGAAGGTGTCCTACGCCAGCACGAACCCGGCCCAGCGCGACATCCCGACCAGCTGCCAGGAGGTGTCCTCGCTGACGGTCAGCAACGGTTCGTCCGTCACCAGCCCGTGACCCGCTGATCCGGACCGCACGCCGCCGGTTTGCTGCAGAATCGGCGGCGTGCTCCTGGACCTCCAGCTCGACGGAAGCCCCGCCTCCGCCCTCTCCCGCTCGCGGGAGCTGGTGGAGGCCGGGGCAACCGGCGTCTTCACCTTCGAGGGACCGCACGACGTGTTCCTGCCGCTCGCGGCGATCGCCGGCCAGGTCGACGCCGACCTGATGACCAACGTCGCGATCGCGATGCCGCGCTCGCCGATGCACCTCGCGCACGCGGCGTGGGACCTGCAGCTGATGTCGGGCGGCCGGTTCCGGCTGGGACTGGGGTCGCAGATCCGGCCCCACATCGAGAAGAGGTACGGCGCCCGCTGGTCGCCGCCCGCGGCGCGGATGCGCGAGATCGTGCTCGCGGTGAAGGCGATCCTGGCGTCGTGGCAGAGCGGCGAGCGCCTGGACTTCCGCGGCGAGCACACCACGCACACGCTGATGCCGCCGACCTTCGTCCCCGGTCCGAACCCGCACGGTCCGCCGCCGGTGCTGCTCGGCGCGCTCGGGCCGCTGATGACCCGCGCCGCCGCCGAGGTGGCCGACGGCCTGCTGGTGATGCCGTTCAACAGCGACCGGCACTTCCGCACCCGGACCCTGCCGGCGGTGGCGGACGGACTGGCCCGGGCGGGACGGGCACCCGGCGACCTGGCGATCCTGCCGTCGGTGATCGTGGCGATGGGCCGCACCGAGGAGGAGCTGGCCGCGGCGACGGCCGGGGCACGGGGGCTGCTCGCGTTCTACGGGTCGACGCCGGCGTACCTCCCGGTGCTGGAGGCCGAGGGGTGGGACGGGCTGCAGCCCGAGCTCAACCGGCTCTCCAAGACCGGCGACGTCGCGGCGATGTTGACACTGGTAACTGACGAGATGGTGCGCACGATCGCGGTCACCGGGACACCGGAGGAGTGCGCGACCCGGATCCGCTCGCGGTACGCCGACGTGGCGGATCGGGTCTGCTGCTACTTCCCCGGCTACGACCCGGCGACCGAGCAGATCGCCGCCCTCGCGACCGCGCTGCGGTAGGGCTCAGCCGGTGAAGGCGGGCTTCTCCTTGGCGAGGAAGGCCCGCACGCCCTCGGCGAAGTCGGGGCCGCCGTACACCTCGCGGAGCAGTGCCTCCTCGTCCTCGGGAAGGCCGCGCAGCTGCTGCTTGGTCACCCGGATCGTGACCGGGGAGGCCTGCAGGATGCCGCTCACCAGCTCCTCGACCTCGGCATCGAGCGCCGCGGCGTCCGCGACCTCGGCGGTGAGCGCGCCGGCGGCGTACGCCCGGTCGGCGGTGACGAGACGGGACGCGAGCAGCATCTCGCGGGTCAGCGACTCGCCGAACACCGTCGCGCAGCGCAGCAGCACCGGCGAGGAGAGCGCGTTGCCCAGGGTGCGCGCGATCGGGTAGCCGAACCGCGAGGACGCCGTGGCGACGCGGAGGTCGCAGTAGGTGGCGACCGCCAGCCCTCCCCCGACGCAGACCCCGTCCACCGCCGCGATGACCACCTGCGGCAGGGCCCAGAGCCGGTCGAACATCTCCCGGATCCAGGTCTCGTAGTCGACCGCGTCGGCGGCCAGGAAGTCGGAGATCTCGTTGCCGGCGGCGAAGGCCTTGCCGCCCGCGCCCCTGAGTACGACGACGCGCACGGACGCGTCCTCCGCCAGCTCCTCCCAGAGCTCGCGCATCCGCTGGTACATCGCCTGGGTAAAGGCGTTGCGGCGCTCGGGACGGTTGAAGGTGACGGTCACGACGCCCGCGCGCTCGCGGTCGATGATCAGCTCGCTCACGCGCCGATCATCCCAGCCGCGCGTCGCCCGCACCTCACAGGGAGCGGGCGAGCAGCAGGCGGCCGTCGCCGGTGCGCAGCTCGACCCTCGCGATCTCGGCGGGCGTCAGGTCGGTGGCTCCGGTCGTGCGCGCGGTGTCGCCGGGGCCCGCCCGCCAGCTCGACACGAGCTGGCGATGGCCCGCGGCATCGACCACGTAGAGCGTGTAGTCGTGGCGCCCGCCGTACTCCCCGGCGTACGTGCAGGTCATCGCGATCTCGGTGCCCCAGGACTCGGGGGTGAGGCTCACGGCGGCCTGCAGCGGGTTGGCGGTGACGGCGCTCAGGGTGACCGTCCGCTCGCCGGGCGCGTCCCGTCCGAGGACGACCGCGGTGCCGACGCCGGCGATCAGCAGCACGGCGGCGACGAGCGCCAGGGCCCGTGTGGGGAGCCGCCGGCGCGCTGGGCCGGTCGCCGGCACCGGGGTCGCCGGCTCCGTCGCCGAGAGGTACGCCGCGGCATCCGCATCAGGCACGAGCCGGAGCAGACCGGGGAGCATGCCGAGCTCGGCCACCGCCGCCGCGCACCGGGGGCAGTGGTCGACGTGGTCCTCGTACTCCCGGCGCTCCGCGCTCGACAGCGCGCCCAGCACGTAGGCCGAGTCCCACTCGGTGTAGTCGTCCCTCATCGGGTCACCCCGCTCTCCTGCAGCGCGAGGCGCAGCGCTCGCAGCCCGTAGTGCAGCCGCGACTTGACGGTGCCGGGCGGGATCTCGAGGGCCGCGGCGATCTCGCCGACGCTGAGCCGCAGGTAGTAGGCGCGCACCACCACCGCGCGGTGCTCGGCGGAGAGCCCGGCCAGCGCCTGGCCGACCAGGAGGGCGTCGAACAGCGCGTCGACCCGGTCCGGCTCGGCGGCCTCCGGCGGCTCGGCCGCACTCGTCTCGTGCCGGGCGCGCGCCGATCGCGCCTCGTCGACGACCAGGTGCCGGGCCACGGTGTACAGCCATGCCCGCACCGACCCTCGGCCGTCGTCGGCGACCTCGTGGGTCCACGCCCGCAGCAGCGTCTCCTGCACCACGTCGGCGGCCCGGTCCCGGTCGCCGACCAGCCTCACGACGTACCTCTCCAGCGCAGCCGCGTGCTCGCGGTGCAGCACCTCGATCAGCTCCGGGTCGCCCGGCATCCTCCACCTCCGCCGATGACACGAGAACCGGGGCCGTCCGGTTCACCTGCCTCCCCACCATCATGCGCCCATCCCGGGCGTGGCCGCCGCGGGATCGGACCAGGTCGGGCCGGTAACGTCGGCCCTGTGTCTGATCTCCACCGGCTGAGCGCTCCGTCCGAACGGGTCACCGACGAGGAGCTGCTCGCGGCCTACCCCTGGCCCGCCGAGGGCCGCTGGGTGCGGGCGATGATGGTCACGACGCTCGACGGCGCGGCGGCGGGGCCCGACGGGCTGAGCGGATCGGTGTCGTCGGAGGCCGACCAGCGGGTCTTCCGGACGACCCGGAGGCATGCCGACGCGGTGCTCATCGGCGCCGAGACGCTGCGGGCCGAGCAGTACACCCCGATGGTCGCCAAGCCCGAGGACGCCGAGGCCCGTGCGGCCGCCGGCCAGCTGCCGGCCCCCGTCGTGGTCGTGGCGAGCCGGTCGCTGGACCTGCCCTGGGACCTGCCCATCTGGGCGGACTCCGCCCACCGCCCGATCGTCGTCACCGACCCGACCGCGCCGAGCGGCCCCCGGGAGGTGGCCGAGGCGCGCGCGGAGGTCCTCGAGCTGCCGGACACGTCGCCGGCGAGCATCCTGGGCGCGCTCACCGACCGCGGCCTGCGCCGGATCGTCTGCGAGGGCGGGCCGCGCCTGCTGCACGACCTGACCGCCGCGGGGCTGGTCGACGAGGTCGACATCACGATCGCTCCGCTGTTCGCCGGCACCGGCAGGACCCCCGCGACGGGAGTGCTCGAGGAGGCCGTGCGCTTCACGCTGACCCACGTCATCGAGAGCGAGGGGTTCCTGATGACCCGCTACGTGCGGGAGGCCCGATGATCGGCCTGGCCGACCTGGTCCGCCTCGCCGCCACGTACGCCGAGGACCTCGACCGGCCCGTCGCGCCGTTCACCATCGCGGGGCGGTCCTTCGACACCGACCGCGAGCCCGTCCTGATGGGCGTGGTGAACCTGTCGCGCGACTCGACCTACCGCGAGTCGATCGCGGTCTCGCCCGAGACCGCGATCCGCAAGGCCCGCGTCCAGGCGGCGCAGGGGGCGCACCTGATCGACATCGGCGCGGAGTCCAGCCGCGCGACGGCGGCCGCCGTGGCGGCGGAGGACCAGGCGCGCAGCGTCGTCCCCGTCATCGAGCAGCTGGCCGCCGACGGCATCCCCACCTCCATCGAGGGCTACGACCCCACGGTCGTCCGGGCGGGCCTCAAGGCAGGCGCCTCGGTGATCAACCTGACCGGGTCGCACGTCGACGAGGAGATGTTCGAGCTCGCCGCGGAGTACGACGCCGGGCTGGTGCTCTGCCACGTCCTCGGCCCGCACGCCCGCGCCCTGGACGGCTCCGAGGTCGAGACCGACCCGGTGCCGCGGATGATCGACACCTTCGGCGCGCGGATCGCCCGCGCGCGCGAGCTCGGCGCCGGGAGCATCGCGGTCGACCCCGGTCTCGGCTTCGGCTTCAGCCTCTCCGACCAGCGGGCACGGGCGCGCTACCAGGCGGCGGCGCTGCTCAACACGTTCCGGCTGCGCCGCCTCGGCGTACCGGTCTGTCATGCGCTTCCGCACGCGTTCGACGTGTTCGAGGACCAGTTCCGCAGCGGCGAGGGGTTCTTCACGGTGCTCGCCCACCTCGGGATGACGGGCGTCTACCGGGTGCACGAGGTGCCCCGGGTGCGGGCCGTCCTCGACGCGCTCGCGGAGTTCACGATCGACGGCGACAGGTGAGGGAAAGGTAAAGACAACCGGCGCCTCGGTGACTAGGCTGACCGCACACTCGGGTGCCCCCATTCCTCTTCGATCGTCACATGGAGCTCCCCCATGGCCGGCATGAGCAGACTGAGGCGCAGCATTCGCTGCCACCTCAAGCACGGGACGCGCTGCCCGCACATCGAACGGCACTCGCTGCGCCGCCCGCGGAGCAAGAAGAAGCGCCTGGGCACCGCGCCCGAGCAGCTGAACGGCCGCCACGTCGCCCACTGACCGCTACCGCTGCAGGTAGTCGCCCACCGCCGCCGCCAGCGCCCGCGCGATCCGGTGCTGCCCTCGCGCCGAGGTCAGCACCGCCGCGTCGCCGGCGTCGCGCATGTTCCCGCACTCGATCATCGCCGCCGGGATGCGCGACCAGTTGAGCGTCCCGAGGTCGTTGCGGACGACCATCCCCCGCACGCCGAGGTACGTCGAGGTGGCGAACCCGGCCGCCACCATCGAGTCGCGCACCAGCCGGGTCAGCGCGACATCGCGCCGCTCGAGCCGCGGGCGTCCACCGAGCCCGGCCACACCGGGAGCGATCACGTGGAAGCCGTGCGCCCCGGCGGCGTAGGTGCCGTCGGCATGGATGCTGAGCTTCAGGTCGGCGGTCGGCCCCGGCCCGCCCGGGTTGCCGAAGCGTCCGCGACGGTCCACGCAGGGCCCCCACGCGGACTCGCTGTTGCTGGTCCGGGTCAGCACGACCCGTGCCCCCTGGCGGCGCAGCATCCGGCGTACGTCCTGGGCGACGCGCCAGGCGAAGGTCGCCTCCGGATAGCCCGCATCGGTCTGGGTGCCGGTGGTGTTGCAGGGCTTCTCGAAGCCGCCCGCGTCGACCGGCGCGCGCACCTGCGCGGGGAAGTTGTGGTTGCCGAGCTGGTGGCCGGGGTCGATCACGACGACCCTGCCGGCGAGCGGGCGTCGTGCCGGCCGCCGGGGCATCGGGGGGTCGGAGGGCTCAGCCTGCTCGGTCACCGTCGTCGACGCGACCCCCGGTGGACCTGCCGACGGCGCGGGAGGACCCGCACTCCCGCAGGCCGCGGTGACCGCCATGAGCGCGGTCCCCACGGCCGCGGCGCCGAGGAGCCTCATGCCACGACACTAACCGGGCGTCCCTATCCCGCGGTGACCGCCAGTGCCGACGACTTCGAGGCCGCCACGTGGCCGTTGCCGAGGTACGACGCGGTCAGCTTGTGCCGTCCCTTCTTGAACGCCAGGCTCACCACGACCTTGCCGTGCTTGGCCGCGGTCAGGGTGAGGGTCGCGACCTTGCGCGAGCCGTCCTTGATCACGATCCGGCCGGTCGGGTTCACCACGCCGGTGCCGCCGACGGTGACGGTGAAGGAGACCTTGTGGCCGGCCTTCGGCGTCTTGGGCCCGCCGACCCGGGTCCGCGAGGGCAGCTTGGCGACCGTCACGGCCGCGCTGGTGGCGGTGCTGCTGGCGTAGCCCGTCCTGCTGGCCGTGACCCTCACCGCGACCGAGGTCCCGGCGTCGGCCGCCTTGAGGACGTACGTCGCCCCGGTCGCGCCGGCGATGGGGCTGCCGTCGCGCGTCCACTGGTGGGCCAGGGTCAGGCCCGTCACGCTCCAGGTGCCGGACGACGCGGTGAGCGTCGACCCGACCTTGGCGGTGCCGGTGACCTTGGGCAGCACGGTGTTGGTGATCGTGCCCTCGGCGACCGCCGACGTGGCCGCGGACGTCGCGACCGCGTCGGTGAAGCCCACCTTGGACGCGGTCACCTCGAAGGTGATGGCCTTGCCGGCCTCCGCCGCGGTCGGGACGTAGGTCGTCCCGGTCGCGCCGGCGATGGCGGTGCCGTCGGCCAGCCAGCGGTAGGCGAAGCCGTCGGGGGCGGGCGCCCAGGTCCCGGTCGAGCCGGTCAGGGTCGCGCCGACCCGCGCGGTGCCGGTGATCCCCGGCGCCGCGGTGGCGGTCAGGGAGCCGGCCACGACGGTTCCGGTCGGCGCCGAGGACATCGCCGCGTCGTCGTACCCGGCCTTGTGCGCGGTCACCTGCACACCGATCGTGGCGCCGAGGTCCGCGGAGACGACCGTGTACGTCGAGGCGGTGGCCCCGTCGATCGGCGTGCCGTTGCGCAGCCACTGGTAGCTGACGCCGTCCGGGCTCGGCAGCCAGCTGCCGGCGTCGGCGGTGAGCACCGCCCCGACCCGCGCCGTGCCGCTCACGACCGGCGCGACGGTGTTGGCGATGACCGGCGTCGCGTTGGGCGCGTAGACCAGCGGGTTCGCGAGCGTCACCGTCTGGCCCAGCGTCGAGGAGATCGGCATCGCGCGGGTCACGTCGGTAGTCAGCTGACCGGACGGGCCGGTGTAGTACATCCAGCCGTAGTAGCCCGCGTCGGTGTAGCAGCGCACGCCGAGGTCGTAGCCGGCGGTGGCCAGGCCGTGGTCCTCGAACAGCCCCGGGTAGTGACGCAGGTTGCTGTAGGCGGTCCGCGACGAGAGCGATCCGTCCGCGGCGAAGGCGACGACCATGCAGTCGAGCGGGTCGCCGTTCGCGTCGACGACGTGACCCTTGATGGTCCCGCCGACCTGCATCGTCTGGGTGCCGCCGTGGAAGGTCGCACCGGCGGCCACGGTGACCACCTGGGCCGCGTCGGCGCCCGCAGGCTCCGGCACGTTGGCGAAGTACGCCGGCGCCAGCCAGCTCGACTCGCTCGACCGGTTGAAGTCCAGCCGGTAGCTGCCCGGCGCGAGGCCGGTGACGGTGAAGGTGCGACCGTCGTCGTCGAGCTTGTCGTAGAAGCGGCGGGCCACGACCCGGCCGGTCGCGGTGTCGATGACGCTGAGGTGCGCGCTGAAGACGTAGCAGGACCAGCAGTGGTTGGTCGGCAGGTCGTCGGCGATCTTGATCGCGCCGGTGATGGTCGCGGCATCGGCGTACACCAGCGCGGTCGGCAGGGCGTCGGCCTGGCCGGCGGTGACCGGCTCGGCGATGGCCGTGGCGAAGCTGCCCAGCGTGCCGTCGGTGCTCTGCAGCCACTGGTCACCGGCCCGCGGGCAGGTGGTCGCGCCGCCGCTGACCACGATCCGGAACGCTCCGGTGCTCAGGCCGGTCAGGGCGAACGCACCGGTGTCGTCGGTGCGGGCGTGGGTGCCGTGCAGGACGCCGGCGGGATCCATCGCCCGCACCCGGCAGCCGGCCAGCGGCGTGCCCGCGCTGTTGGTGACGGTGCCGGACAGCGTCGCCCCGGCGGTCAGCATGGCGTCGACACCGGTGACGTCCTGGCTCATCGCGAGGGCGATCGGGTCGGCGCCACCGAGGCCGACGGACTCGTCGCGGCGGTGCCAGTACTGCGCGGCGAGGGTGGTGCCACTGACCCGGGCGAAGGCGACGGCGTACGAGCCGGGCCCGATCCGGTTGAAGCTGTACGACGCGTCGTCGGCCACCTGGGTCCAGCGGATGACCCGGCCGGTGGCCAGGTTGATCAGCTGGACGGTGTGGTCGCGACCGTTCGCGTCCGCGGGGAGGGTGACGTGCCCGCTGATGCTGCCGCCGAGCGTCTCGACGAGCCCACCGAGCGCGACGGTCTGGCCGATGATCGCCGGGATCGCGGTCGCGTGGCCGTGCTTGCGGGTCAGGGTGCCGTCGCCGTCGTAGTACTCCCACGACCGCGAGCACCCGCCGCCGGGCGCGACGCGCAGCTGGTAGTCGCCGGTGGACAGGCCCGCGATGTCGAAGGACCCGTCGTCGGCGCTCACCGCGGAGCGGCCGGCCATGCCGGTCACGACCGGGGCGGCGTACACGCGGCAGTTGGCGAGCGGGACGCTGCCCGAGCTGGTCAGCTGGCCGGTGAGGTGGCCTCCGGCGACGAGCGTCGCGTCGGTGAGCTGGACGTCCTGGTCGGCCACGGGGACCCGGGTGCCGCCGTCGAGACCGGCCGCGTCGGCCTTGCCGTCGTACACCTGGGCGGCGAGCAGGGTCTGGGCGGTCAGCCGCTGGAAGGCGACGACGTAGGTGCCCCCGGCGAGGACGTCGAGGCCGTAGTTCCCGCTGGATCCGACGCGGGTGCCGCCGGCGTAGTCGTAGCCGCCACCGTCGAGCACCCGGTACATCTGGACCGTCACCTGGCCGGAGCCGGCGGGACGCGCGACGTGCCCGCTGACCTGGACGTAGGTGCCGGAGGTGCTCCCGTCGACGGGCAGCACGAGCGTGTCCGGCAGGGTCAGCGTCTGGTCGACGCCGACGGTGATGACCGCCGTGGCCGGATCGGCGGTGAGGGTCGCGTCGCCGTCGTAGGAGAACGTGGTGTCGTAGGCGTCGCCGAGGTAGCAGCGGGTCGCGGTGAGCCGGTAGTCACCGGGGTTCAGTCCGGTGATCGAGAACTTGCCGGCGTACGTCGAGCGCGCGGTGCGGGTGACGTAGCTGTCGGGACCGACCCGCTGGGCGCTGAGCTGGCAGCGCACCCCCACGCCGGAGGACGTGGTCAGCTGACCGGCGAGCGTGGAGCCGGCGTGGACGGTCGCGTCCTTGCCGGTCACGACGTCACCGACCGTGTAGTCGATGGTCGCCGCGGCGCCCGGCCCATCGGACTCCGGCACCTCGGGGAAGTACTGCGCCACGTAGCTGCTGTGCCCGCTCACGTGGTTGAGGTCGAGCCGGTAGGTGCCGGTCGGGATGCCGCCGCGGATGCCGGTCCGGCGCCCGCCGACGAAGTAGCTGCCGTCGGAGAGCCGCTCGGCGGTCGCGTGCAGGTGGGTGGCGGTGTTGACCGCCACGACGCGCGCCGAGTAGCCGACCCGGCCGCTGACGGGGTCCGCGAGCGTGCCGTAGATGCCGGTGCGCGCAGCGAGGTCGGCGCTGGCCGACACGGTCCCGTCGGGCGCGACGACGACGTCGTCGGCCGTCCAGACCCTCGACTGGTCCGGGAAGTACTCCCCGACCGCCCACAGGGCGACGAAGTGCAGCCGGTAGGTGCCCGGGGCGACCTGCAGGCTGTAGCTGCCGTCGACGGGGTCCATCCGGGCCGAGCGCACCTCGAAGTACTGGTCCCGCGCGTCGTCGTACCGCATCACCTCGACGTAGCCCCACTCCTTCGGGACCTCGCCGGCGACGGTCAGCGTGCCGCTGATCGTCCCCCTGGCGGTGTCGGCGACGGCCGGGGCCGCCGTACCGAGTGCGATGCCGAACAGCAGCGCCGCCGAGCACAGCACGGCGAGCAGGGCGTGGCGCGGAGTGCGCGCACGCGACAGGGGACCACCCACGGGGACCTCTTCATCCAGTTCGTCCAGGAGCCGGATCCACGTCCGGCACAGCGGGCGTGATGCTGTCAGCGGGATCGCGATGTCGGCTGCAGAACGCCGATTGTTTGCCCGAGCCGACTAGACCATTGGGTCGTCCACGGGGGCGATTCGGCCCGTTTCGGCCGGGATCCGGCGAAACGCCCACCTGCCGCGCGCGCGACGACTAGACATGCCCGGTGGCGAAGCGTGGGCCGGCAGCACGGCAGGTACGACGGGACCCGGCGGCCGTCGCTCGCGAGGCCGCCGCCGCGGCGCGCGACCTGGTCGAGGAGCGCCGTCGTACCGCTGCGATCTGGCTCGCGGTCTTCTCCCCGCTGGCCTGGATCCCGAACGGGTTCAGCCGCTTCGTCGCGGCCAAGCTGCTCGTCATGGCGATCGCCTGCGTGGTGGGCGCGACGGTCTCGGCCCGCTCCCGGCTCCCGCGCGTGGTGGCGGTCCTGCTCGCCGTCGGCGCGGTCGTGTTCACGGTGGCCGCCCTCGCCGGCGACACCCCGCTCGCCTCGCTGATCGGGCGCTGGCCCCGCTACGAGGGCCTCCCCGTCCTGGGCCTGTACGCCGCCAGCGCGTGGCTGGGCGCCCGCCTCGTCGACACCCGGCCGCGGGTGGAGCGGCTGGCCGGCGCGACCGCGGCGATGGCGTGCACGCTCGGCGCCTTCTCGATCCTGGACGCGATCGGCTGGAGCCCGCTCGGCGCCGCCGACCAGGTCCGCGACGGCTCGCTGCTCGGCAACGCGACCGACCAGGGCCTGGTCGCGATGATGGCGGTGGCGATCCTGGTCCGGCCGGCGTGGGAGTCGCGCCGCGAGCTGCACCTGATCGGCCTGGCGGCGGCGATGACGACCGTCGTGCTGTCCGGGTCGCGGTTCGCCATCGCGATCACCCTGGTGGTGCTCGCCGCCGCGGGCCTGGGCCGCGCCCGGTCCCTGCTGCGGCCGGCGCTCGTCGCGGTCGGCCTGCTCGTCGTCGCCGTCCTCGCCCTCCCCCAGGCCCGTGACCGCCTGCTCAACGCGCACACCGTCAAGGGCCGCCTGCTGGCCTGGGACCTGACCCTCCCGATGGTGGGCGACAAGCCCCTGCTCGGCTTCGGTCCGAGCAGGTACGTCGACGCGGTCGGCCGCTACGAGACGCGGTCCTGGATCGACTGGGCCGGCACCCGCACGGCCCCCGACTCGCCGCACGACTGGCTGCTGCAGGTCACCCTCGCGGGCGGGATCCCGCTGCTGCTCTGCGCACTGGCCCTGGTCGTCGTGACCGCACGGCGTGCCTGGGCGGCGCTGCGGGTCCGGCCCGAGCTGGCGGGCGTCTTCGCCGCAGTGGCCGGCTACGGGGCAGCCATGCTGGCGAACTTCACCATCGCGTCCTCGACCTGCCTCGCCGCGTTCCTCGCCGGCTGTCTGCTGACCGTCCCGACGCCTGCGGAGCATCCGGAGCCGGCGGTACGCCGGTGGGCGGCCATCGGGATCGCCGGCATCGCGACGGCGGCCCTGCTGCTGGTCTGCGTGTCGGAGATCTACCTGCAGAGTGGGCTCGCGTCGGCCGGCCAGGGCAGGATCCAGGCCGCCCGCGCGGACTTCGACACCGTGCGGCACCTGCGGCCCGGCGACGCCGACGTCGACATGATCGCCGCGCAGGCACTGGCCGCGCTCGCCGACGGGACCGCCAACGGGCGGGTGCCCGCGGCTGCCGCCGCCGAGCAGTACGCCGACCGCAGCCTCGACGCCACCCCGGCGACGTACGAGTCACGGGTCGCGCTGGGGGTCGCGCTGCGGGTCCAGGACCGGCTGCCTGCCGCCCTCCACACGCTCGACGGTGCGATCACGGACTTCCCGCTGCGGCCCAAGGCCTACACGCAGCGCGCGATCGTCCGGTTCGGGCTGCGCGACGTGGCGGGTGCGCGCAGCGACCTGCGCACCGCGATCGGCCTGGGTGACCGGACCGCGCGCCAGGTGCTCCGCTCGATCGAGGCCCGCCTGGCGCGATCCGCGGCGGCCCCGATCGCTCAGTCGTAGCCGAGGATCGAGCGGCGCTTCTCGCCCCACGCCAGCGCGGAGCGGATGGCCTCGTCGAGGCTGAGCTCGGTGCGCCAGCCGAGCAGCTCGAGCGCCCGGTCGGCGTTGGCGAACGCGCCCACCGCGTCGCCGGGCCGCGACGGCGCCTCGACGACAGGGACGTCCCGGCCGACGACGCGCGACACGGCCGCGAGCAGCTCGCGCACGGTGACCCCGTCGCCCCCACCGATGTTGAGGTACGTCGAGGTCTCCCCCGTCGTCGCCAGCACCTGGTCGAAGCGCTCTACCGCCGCCACGTGCGCCTTCGCCAGGTCCCAGACGTGGATGTAGTCGCGGATGCCGGTGCCGTCACGGGTGGGCAGGTCGGTGCCGGTGAGGGTGAAGACGTCCCGCAGCCCGAGCGCGGCCTGGGCCATCAGCGGCACGACGTGGGTCGCGTCCTTGAGGTGGTAGCCGGTCTCCAGGTCGGGGTCGGCGCCGATCGGGTTGAAGTAGCGCAGGATGATCGCGCGCAGCGGCGTCGCCGCCGACATGTCGTCGAGGACCTGCTCCATCATCCGCTTGGTGCGCGCGTACGGCGACGACGGCGCAACGGGGTCGCCCTCGCGCACCTCGAACTCCGGCGTGAGCGCGTAGAGCGACGCGGTCGAGGAGAAGAGGATCCGCGTCTTGCCCAGGGCGGTCAGCTCGTCGAACATCTCCAGCGACTTGGCGACGTTGTCGCGGTAGTACTCGTAGGGCAGCTCCACCGACTCCGGTACGACGATCCGCGCGGCCATGTGGATCGTCGCGTCGAGGTCGGGGTGCTCGTCCACGATCCGCCGCAGCAGCGCGCGGTCGGCGATGTCGCCCTCGTAGAAGATGCGGTCGCCGACGTACTGCCGCGGGCCGGAGAGCAGGCTGTCCAGCACGACCGGGGTGTGCCCGGCCTGCTCGAGCGCCTTGGAGGTGACCGACCCGATGTAGCCGGCGCCGCCGGTGACGAGGACCTTCATGCCGCGACCCTACCGAGGGTCGCTCAACGGCCCTGCTCCAGCAGGTCCAGCAGGTAGCGCCCGTACCCGGACTTGACCAGCGGCTCGGCGAGCTCGGCGAGCCGTGTGTCGTCGATGAAGCCCATCCGCCAGGCCACCTCCTCGGGCGCGCCGAGCTTCATGCCCTGCCGCTTCTCCAGCGCGCGCACGTAGTTGCCGGCCTCGTTGAGGTCGTCGAAGGTCCCGGTGTCGAGCCAGGCCGAGCCGCGGGGCAGGACCTCGACCTGCAGCCGGCCCTCCTCCAGGTAGCGCCGGTTGAGGTCGGTGATCTCCAGCTCGCCGCGCGCCGACGGCTTCAGGGCCCGCGCCTTCTCCACGACGTCGTCGCCGTAGAAGTACAGGCCCGGGATCGCGTAACGGCTGCGCGGCTTCGCGGGCTTCTCCTCCAGCGAGATCGCCTGGCCCGCGGCGTCGAACTCCACCACGCCGTACGCCGACGGGTCCGCCACGCGGTAGCCGAACACCGCCGCGCCGTCGAGCTGCGCGAAGCGGCGCAGCTGGGTGCCCAGGCCGGTGCCGTAGAAGATGTTGTCGCCCAGCACCAGGCCGGCGGCACCCCCGGCGAGGTGCTCCTCGCCGATGAGGAAGGCCTGGGCCAGGCCGTCCGGGGACGGCTGCACGGCGTAGGTCAGCGACACCCCGAGCTGCGAGCCGTCGCCCAGCAAGCGGCGGAACTGGTCCGCGTCGTGCGGCGTCGTGATGACCAGGACGTCGTCGATCCCGGCCAGCATCAGGGTCGACAGCGGGTAGTAGATCATCGGCTTGTCGTAGACGGGCATCAGCTGCTTGCTGATCGCGTGGGTGATCGGATGCAGCCGGCTGCCCGTGCCGCCCGCCAGGATGATTCCGCGCATGCTCCCTAGACTGCCGCACGTGGAACGCATCCTGGTCACGGGCGGAGCCGGTTTCATCGGTTCCAATTTCGTCCACCACCTCGTCCGCCACACCGACGCGGCGGTGACGGTCCTCGACCTGATGACGTACGCCGCGAGCCCCGACGCCATCGCGGGCCTGCCCGACGACCGGGTCCGGCTGGTCGAGGGCGATGTCGCCGATGCCGTGCTCGTCGACGGCCTCGTGGCCGCGCACGACGTCGTGGTCCACTACGCCGCCGAGTCGCACAACGACAACTCGCTGGCCGACCCGGCACCGTTCGTCCACACCAACATCGTCGGCACGTTCACGCTGTTGGAGGCGGTACGTCGCCACGACGTGCGCTTCCACCACGTCTCCACCGACGAGGTGTACGGCGACCTCGACCTGGACGACCCCGAGCGGTTCACCGAGGACACGGCGTACCGGCCTTCCTCGCCGTACTCCGCCACCAAGGCCGGCTCCGACCACCTGGTCCGGGCCTGGGTGCGCTCCTTCGGCGTCCGCGCGACGATCTCGAACTGCTCCAACAACTACGGGCCCTGGCAGCACGTCGAGAAGTTCATCCCCCGCCAGATCACCGAGGTGATCGACGGCCGCCGGCCGCGGATCTACGGCGACGGCCTCAACGTGCGCGACTGGATCCACACCGAGGACCACTCCTCCGCAGTGCTGGCGATCCTCGAGCGCGGCCGGATCGGGGAGACCTACCTGATCGGTGCCGACGGCGAGCGGTCCAACGTCGACGTCGTGCGCGCCGTCCTGCGCCACTTCGGGCGGCCCGAGGACGACATCGAGTGGGTCACCGACCGCGCCGGGCACGACCGCCGCTACGCCATCGACGCGGACAAGCTGCGCCGCGAGCTCGGCTGGCGGCCGCGGTACGCCGACTTCGACGCCGGACTCGAGCGCACCATCGACTGGTACCGGACGCACGCGGACTGGTGGCGCCCCGCCAAGGCGGCCACCGAGGCGAAGTACGCCACCCGGGGCCAGTGATGGAGATCGAGGAGACGCCCGTCCCCGGCCTGCTCGTCGTGCGTCTCCCCGTCCACCGCGACTCCCGCGGCTGGTTCAAGGAGAACTGGCAGCGCGCCAAGATGGTCGACCTCGGCCTGCCCGACTTCGGCCCGGTGCAGAACAACATGAGCCTCAACGCGCACCGGGGCGCCACCCGCGGCATCCACGCCGAGCCGTGGGACAAGCTGGTCTCGGTCGCCACCGGCCGCGTGTTCGCGGCCTGGGTCGACCTCCGGGAGGGCGCCTCGTACGGCGCGACGTACTGGACCGAGATCGACGAGTCGGTCGCCGTCTTCGTGCCGCGCGGGGTCGGCAACTCCTACCAGGCGCTCGAGGACGGCACCGTCTACTCCTACCTGGTCAACGACCACTACGAGCCGGGACACGCGTATCCCGCGCTGGACCTGGCCGACCCGACCGTCGCCATCCCGTGGGTGATCCCGCTGGATGCCGCGGACATCTCGGAGAAGGACCGTGCCAACCCGCGCCTGGCCGACGTCACCCCGATGCGGGCCAAGCGGACCCTGATCGTCGGCGCCCACGGCCAGCTCGGCCGCGCCCTGCAGGCGGAGTTCCCGGAGGCCGACCTGGTCGACCTCGCCGAGCTCGACGTCACCGACGGTGACGCCGTCGCGGCGTGGCCGTGGCGCGACCACGACCTGGTCCTGAACGCCGCCGCCTCCACCGCCGTCGACGCCGCGGAGACCGCTGAGCGCCGCCCGGCCTGCTGGGCCGCGAACGCCGCGGCCCCCGCCCATCTCGCTCGGGCCGCGATCGCGCACGGGCTCACGCTCGTCCACGTGTCCAGCGACTACGTCTTCGACGGCACCGTCGAGCTCCACAGCGAGGACGAGCCGTTCTCGCCACTGAGCGTCTACGGGCAGTCCAAGGCCGCCGGCGACATCGCCGTCTCCACCGTGCCGCGGCACTACGTCGTGCGCACGTCCTGGGTCATCGGCGACGGCTCCAACTTCGTGCGCACCATGCGGCGGCTCGCGATGGACGGCGTGTCGCCCTCCGTGGTCGACGACCAGCTCGGCCGTCTCACGTTCACCGACGAGCTCGCCCGCGCCATCCGCCACCTGGTCGACGGCTCGGCGGCGTACGGCACCTACAACTGCACCAACGCGGGCGAGGTCCGGTCGTGGGCGGCGTACGCACGACGGGTGTTCGAGCTGTCCGGCCGGAGCCCCGAGGACGTCACCCCCACCACCACCGAGCAGTACGCCGCCGGCCGGGCCCTCGCGCCCCGTCCCGCCCATTCCGCCCTGGACCTGTCCAAGCTCGCCGCCACCGGCTTCGTCAGCACCGACGCCGACACCGCCCTCGCCGCCTACCTCTCGGCCCTGCCCGCGGAGGCGTGAGAGGCGCCTCCGGCGGGCTCGAGCCGGCGCTTCTGACGACTCTCCACAGGCGCCGCAGCGGCGTGGTTGGCCCACGGATCCACCGGGCAGGCGGATGCCATGAACGACTGGCGCCCTCGCTGCACACCGCCACGCGACCTGGTCGCGCCGGCGGCCATCGACCCGGCCGGGCAGGCCGGCCCGACCCGCCACCAGGCTCGTCGCGGCCGGTGGGAGCGCGTCGCCCACAACCTCTACGTCCCCGCGGGCACCGATCGTTCGCGCGTGGAGCAGCGGATCGTCGAGCAGGCCGGGCGGGTCGCCGCCGATGGTGCGGTGACCGGCTGGGCAGCGCTCCGGATGTGGGGCGCGGCCTTCTTCGACGGCACCACGCATGCCGGCGCCGCCGTGCTCCCGGTCCCGCTCGTCTCATCCCACCACCTCGCCGACACCCCGGACAGCACGGCCTCACGAGCTGCAGCCACCGGAATCTGGATCGTCGCGGGCGTCCGGGTGGTCTCTCCCGCGGCCGCTCTGTACGCCGAGCTCCTCCGACGCGACGCCCAGGGACCCACCGACCAGCTGCGGGCGATGGTGGCCGCCATCGACATGGCCTGCGCCGCCCCGGTCACGTCGCTACGACGGTTCGGTGAGTGGCTGGACCGGCGCGGCCCTGTGTCCCGGCGCGTCCGCACCGCTCTGGCCCACGCCAGCGAGCACGCCGTCTCCCCACCCGAGGTCGAGATGCGGATGACCTGGACGCTGGATGCGGGCTGGCCGGCGCCGCAGGTCAACCGCGACGTGTTCGATCTGGAGGGCCGGTTCATCGGCCGCCCGGACCTGATGGATCCGGTGCACGGTGTCTTCGGGGAGTACAACGGCGCTCTCCACCGTGCGCGCGACCGCTACCGCAGCGACGTCGCTCGGATGGAGCGACTCCGGGAGCACGGCCTCGAGGGATTCGTGGTGGTCGCGGGCGACGGCCCCCAGGTGCAGCTCGACCGCATGGCGGCGGCGCGCGGGCGGGCGCTCCGGCGTCCCGCCTCCGACCGCCGCTGGACGCTCGATCCACCGCAGGGCCGGGCCCGCCCGTTCACCGCGGACGAGATCCTGGACGCCTGGGGACTGCCCACCTGACGCCGAGTCGTGGGAAGCGCCTCGATCAGGCGCCGGATGACGCTTCTGACGCCTCCGGGGACGGATCAGCGGCGCCGCAGGCTCGACAGCGCCGGGCGTACGTCGGCGAGGAACACGCACGCCGCGACGAGCAGGCCCATCTGCACCAGGGACATCCCCGGCGCGTTGAACGGCAGCAGCTGGATGGCCACGGCGACGGCGAGGAACGCGCTCCAGGTCGCCTTGTTGCGCTTGTCGGCGGCCAGGTAGGACTCGTTGGAGTAGAGCAGCGAGCAGACCAGGGCGAAGATCTTGATGATCAGCAGCACGGCGAAGACGCCCACGCCGACCCAGCCCTCGATGGTGAACACCAGGAGGTTGTCGCCGCTCGGCACGAAATCCACGCCCCGATCCTACGGCCAGGCAGCACGAAGGCCCCCGGGAGATCCCGGGGGCCTTCGGTGGTGCGGGGAGGATCAGGCCTTGGCGGCCGGGGCCTTCTTCGCGGGAGCCTTCTTGGCGGCGGCCTTCTTGGCCGGAGCCTTCTTGGCCGGGGCCTTCTTGGCCGGGGCCTTCTTGGCGGTGGTCTTGGCCGGGGTGGCCTTCTTCGCGGCCGGGGCCTCGCCCGAGCGGAACTTCACGACGACGGCCTCGCCACGCTTGGCCAGGTCGGCGTAGGTCGAGGTGACCTGGGCGCGGTTCTCGTCCACGGCGGTCTTGACGGTGCTCTGGACCTTGGCCGGGAGGGCCTTGGCGTCGGCCTGCAGCTCGGCGAAGCGGCTCTTGGCGTCGGCCTGGAGCTCGGCGAGGCGGGCCTGGGCCTTGCCCTGCAGCGACTTCGGCTGGGGCACCTCGATGCCCTTGACGGCCTTCTGCGCGTCGGCGATGCGGGTCTTGGCCTGGGCCTGGACCTCGGTCACGTAGCCCTTGGCGGTCTCGTAGGCGAGGTCAGCGGCGCCGACACCGGCGTACAGGGGCTTCTCGACGACCGGCGGGACGTCGATGGACTTGAAGTCGACCTTGGGCAGGTCGAGGGACTTGAGGTCGACCTTGGGCAGGTCGATGGACTTGATGTCGATCTTCGGGAGCTCGAGCTTCGGCATTGTTGTCATCCTTCGATGGTGTTGGGGTGGATCTCGGACGGGGCACCGGCGTGCTCCTGCCCGCTTTCGGTCGCCACCTCGGGCTCGGGTGAGCCCTCGGACTCGTCGGCGGCGTTGAGCGCCAGGAACGACGCGTATACATCGAGCAGCGACTGCTTCTGTCGCTCGGTGAGGCCGGTGTCGCCGAGGATGGCGAGTTCGACTGAACCGCCCGCCCCGTCTGCCGGGTTGAGGATCCCGGCCCGGACGTAGAGCTGCTCCGCAGAGATCCGCAGCGCCTTGGCGATCTGGTTGAGCACCTCGGCGGACGGCTTGCGTAGCCCTCGCTCGATCTGGCTGAGGTAGGGGTTGGAGACGCCCGCGAGGTCGGCGAGCTGCCGCAAGGACAGACGCGCACCGGTGCGCTGCTCCTTGAGGTAGTCACCCAGTGACTCGACGGTCTTCCCGACCTTCCCTATTGCCATGACCCCATTGTTGCTAACTGGTGCTTGCAATAGCAAGCGGGGGCCGGGTGAAGCCCCTCACACGACAGTGGCCGAGTGTCGAGATCCGCCGACCAAACAGGGGTAATTCAGGTTTGTTTGGCAGGATGCTCCCCGTGGCCGATCTGCAGCACTGCCCCACCCCGCGCGAGCTCGACGACCTCGAGCTGCTCACCGGTGGAGCGTTCTCCCCGATCGAGGGGTTCGACGAGTTCGGCAGCCCGATCACGCTGACCCTCCCGCCCGCGGCCGACGCCGACCTGGACGCCGGCCGCAGCGTGGAGCTGGTCGACCCCGAGGGTCTCCCCCTCGCCCGGGTCACCCGCGCCGCCGACCACAGCCTGACCGTCACCGCCCTGACCCACGCGCAGTACGGCCCGTTCCGGCGGCTCTACCTCAACCCCGCCCAGGTCCGCGACCAGTACGCCGGGCGCACGTTCGTCCCGGTCGCCGACGTCCTGAGCGACCGCCAGCTGGCCCAGGTGCAGCAGGCCGGCCCGGTGGTCGTGCTGGCCCTGGTCGGCGCCGGCACCCCCGCCATGTCGCCGGTCGGTCTGCTGCGTGCGACGCTGCGCGCGGTCGAGGGCCTCGACGCGGTCGTGGTCGCCGTACCCCTCGCCTCGCACGGCCGGTCCGACCCGCAGCTGCGCACCCTGGTCGTGGAGAACTACGCCGACGACGACCCCGTCCTCGACCTCGACCCGGGCGGCCAGCCCCTCCCGCAGCTCGCCGACATCGTGGCCGAGGAGTACCCGGACCGCAGCGAGCAGGGGCTCGTCCTCTTCTTCACCGGCCTGTCCGGCAGCGGCAAGTCCACCCTGGCGCGGGCCCTGATGGACCGGATCCTGGAGCAGGGCGGGCGCAGCATCACCAGCCTCGACGGCGACGTCGTACGCCGCAACCTCTCCGCGGGCCTGACCTTCTCCAAGGCCGACCGCGAGACCAACATCCGCCGCATCGGCTGGGTGGCCGCCGAGATCGCCCGGCACCGCGGCATCGCGGTCTGCAGCCCGATCGCACCCTTCGACGAGACCCGCCAGCAGGTCCGCAGGTACGTCGAGGACGCGGGTGGCGCGTTCTTCCTGGTGCACGTCGCGACCCCGCTCGAGGAGTGCGAGCGCCGCGACCGCAAGGGCCTGTACGCCAAGGCGCGTGCCGGCGAGATCCCGGAGTTCACCGGCATCTCCTCGCCGTACGAGGAGCCCGAGGACGCCGACGTCCGCGTCGACACCACGGGACGCACCATCGAGGACGCGCTCGACGACGTGATCGAGGGGCTGCACCGGGCCGGCTACCTCGACCTCGGCCTCGCGCTCCCCGAGGACTCCGCGCCGGTCGAGGTGCTCGCCCCGAACCCGGGCCGCCCGGTGAACGTGCTGTTCGTCTGCACCGCCAACATCTGCCGGTCGCCGTACATGCTGCTCAAGGCGCAGGCCATGGTCGGCGACGACCCCGCGGTGCGGTTCACCAGCGCCGGCACGCATGGCTTCGACAGCGCCCACGCGGACCGGACGATGGCCAACGTGATGCGCACCCGCGGGATCGACCGCGCGGCCATCGACGCCTTCCGCAGCCGCCGGATCGACGCCGCGATCCTCGCCGAGGCCGACCTCGTCCTGACCGCCGAGGCCAGCCACCGCGAGTTCCTGCTCGACGAGCAGCCCGGCGCGTTCCGCAAGGTCTTCACCCTCGGCCAGTTCGCCGAGTCCCTCGGGCGCATCGACCCCGGCCTCACCGGCCACGACCTGGTCGCGTCCATCGGCCACAGCCGGGCCATGACCACCGCCACCCACGACATCTCCGACCCCTACCGACGCGGACTCGAGGCCGCCTCCGACTGCGCGGACCAGATCGACGGTCTTCTGCAGATCGCCCTCAGCAGGCTCACCGGAAAGGCCCTCTGATGCACGACCTCCTCACCTGGACCGCCCTCTCGATCGTCGCCGCGGGGTTCTTCGTCGGCATCATCGTCGGCCTCACCGGCATGGGCGGCGGCGCCCTGATGACGCCCGCGCTGATCTTCCTCGGCATCGGCGGCGGCGAGGCGGCCACCATCGTCACCGCCGACCTCACCGCCGCCGCCATCTACAAGTCCGGCGGCGCGCTGGTCCACGCCAAGGTGGGTGCGCCGAACTTCAAGCTGGCCGGCTGGCTGATCGCCGGCTCGGTGCCGATGGCGTTCCTCGGGCCGTGGCTGGTGCACCACTTCACGACCAACGAGGATCAGCTCGACTTCACCCTCAAGCTCTCGATCGGCTTCGCGCTCCTGCTGGCCGCGTCGACGTACGCACTGCGGCTGTACCTGAACCTGCGCCGGGTCCGTCGCGGCGGCGACGGCGGCGATCCCGACCCGCGGATCCGCCCGTTGCCGACCTTCCTGGTCGGCGCGCTCGGCGGCCTGCTCGTCGGCATCACCAGCGTGGGCTCGGGCTCGGTCATCATGATCGCGCTGCTGATGCTCTACCCGGGCCTGTCCGCGGTGAAGCTGGTCGGCACCGACCTGGTGCAGGCCGTCCCGCTGGTGCTGTCGGCCGCGATCTCCAACATCGCCATCAACGGCCTGGACTGGTCGATCACGCTCCCGCTGATCCTCGGCTCGGTGCCCGGCACCATGCTCGGCAGCCGCATCGCCCCGAGGGTGCCGCAGTCCTACCTGCGTCGCGGGATCGTCGTGGTGCTGACCATGTCGGGCGTCGCGCTGCTCGACAAGTCGGGCTGGAAGCCGCTGGGCGCACACACCACCCACCCGATCCTGGTAGGCCTGGTCGGCATCGCCATGCTCGTCCTGGTGCCGCTGATCTGGGGCGTCATCCGGCGCAGCGAGGGGCTGCCGATGATGGGGGCGCCTACCGTGGCAGAGCTGGAGAAGCTGCCGGGCGACCGACGGGCAGGCGAGCCGGCGAGCTGACCTCGTCGAGGCGCCACCCGTCGTGCGTCGCACCGCGCGACACCGCGGCGAGGAGCGCCGTCGCCAGCGCGAACAGCACGATTGCGCCGATGACGATCATCGCGGGCTCCTTCTGCCGGTGAGCCGGAGGGCTCACCACCATTGAACGCCTGCGACCCGACGGATTCCAGGATGCGTTCGGTCCGCCATTCCTGGGACCAAGGTCCCGACGGCGGTCAGTCGCGGCCGTGGATGTCGCGGGTGTAGACCTTCTCGGCGACGTCGGCCAGCGCGTCGGTACGCCGGTTCGTGATGATCACGTCGGCCTTCTGCTTGAACTTCTCCAGGTCGTTGACGACCTTGGAGTTGAAGAACCGCGGCTGGCGCAGCTCGGGCTCGTGCACGATCACCTTGACGCCCCGGGCCTTGATCCGCTTCATCACGCCCTGGACCGCGGACTCCCGGAAGTTGTCCGAGCCGGCCTTCATGGTGAGCCGGTAGATGCCGACCACCTTCGGGTCGCGCCGCAGCACGTCGTCGGCGATGAAGTCCTTGCGGGTCGTGTTGGCCTCCACGATCGCGCTGATCAGGTTCTGCGGGACGTCGCGGTAGTTGGCCTGCAGCTGCAGGGTGTCCTTCGGTAGGCAGTAGCCGCCGTACCCGAAGGACGGGTTGTTGTAGTGCGAGCCGATCCGCGGGTCCAGGCCGACGCCCTCGATGATCTGCGCGGTCGAGAGGCCGTGCGTGGCGGCGTACGTGTCGAGCTCGTTGAAGTAGGCGACCCGCAGCGCGAGGTAGGTGTTGGAGAACAGCTTGATCGCCTCCGCCTCGGTGGAGCCGGTGAACAGCACCGGGGCGGTGCCGTCGACGGTGCCCTGCTGGAGCAGCTTGGCGAAGAGCCGGCCGGGCTCGGTGTCGGAGCCGACGACGATGCGGGAGGGGTACAGGTTGTCGTGCAGCGCCCGCCCCTCGCGCAGGAACTCGGGGCTGAAGACGATCGAGGCGCCGGGGTGCTGGTCGCGCAGCTTGTTCGTGTAGCCGACCGGCACGGTCGACTTGATCACGATCGTGGCGTGCGGGTTCACGGCCAGCGCCTCGGCCGTCACCGCCTCGACCGAGCTGGTGTCGAAGTAGTTGGTCGCGGGGTCGTAGTTCGTGGGCGTCGCCACGACGACGTACGCCGCCTCCTCGTACGCCGCCCGCGCGTCCTGGGTGGCGGTGAGGTCCAACGGTCGTGAGCGGAGGTACTCCTCGAGCTCCGCGTCGACGATCGGCGACTCGCCGTTCGCCACGAGCTCGACCCGGCGGGCGTCGACGTCGACGGCCCACACGTGGTTGTGCTGAGCGAGGATGACGGCGTTGGAGAGGCCGACGTAGCCGAGTCCCACCACTGCGATCTTCATGGTTCGACGGTGACGACGCAGACGCACGGCACGGCCACCTCGAGGTGTACGCCGGCAGACGGTCCGACGAACAGCCGTACCGTCCGGTAGCCTCCGGCCACATGTTCGCCCTCGACTGCGCAACGCAGGGATACGACTGGGGTACGACCGACGGGATCCGGTTCTTCCGCCGGGCCGCCGCCGGTGACGAGCCCCTCGCCGAGGTGTGGATGGGGACCCACCCGCTCGGGCCCGCCCGCGCGCTGACCGCCGACGGGCCACGGCCGCTGTCGGAGATCACGGGCGACCTGCCGTTCATGATGAAGATCCTGTCCGCGGCCCGGCCGCTGTCGATCCAGGTGCACCCGCAGGCCTCCCGCGCCGAGCAGGGGTACGCCGAGGAGGAGGCCGCCGGCGTACCGCTGGACGCGCCGCAGCGGGTCTTCAAGGACCCCCGGCCCAAGCCGGAGATGGTCTACGCCCTGTCGACCTTCGACACCCTCGTGGGCTTCCGCCCGACGGCCGAGATCCTGCGCGTCCTCTCGCCGCTGTCCTCGCCGGTCGTCCAGGCGCAGGCAGGCTACCTGCGCCGCAATCCGGGCTTCCGCGGCATCGTGCGGGTCGTGCAGCGACTGCTCGACCAGCCGCCGAGCAAGGAGGGCGTGGCGTCCGTGGTCGAGGAGTGCCGCCGCGCGCTCGACCAGGGCATCGACGTCAAGCGCGCCTACGCGACGGCCATCGAGATCTCCGAGCACTTCCCCGGCGACGTGGGCGTGCTGATCTCGCTGATGCTGAACCGGCTCACGCTGCAGCCGGGCGAGGCGGCGTACCTCGAGGCGGGGATCATCCACGCGCACCTGTCCGGGATGTGCCTGGAGGTGATGGTGGCCTCCGACAACGTGCTCCGCGCCGGCCTGACCAGCAAGCATGTCCAGCCCGACGAGCTGGTGCGCTGCCTGGACAAGGGCATGTCCCGCGTCGCGCGGGTGACCCCGCGGCTGTTCGGGCTCTCGACCGACGTCTTCTCCCCGGGTCAGGGCGACTTCGCGCTCTCGCTGACCCAGTGCTCCCCCGCCGACCCCGACGGTGTGCTGCTCCCGGCCCGCGGCGACCGGCTGATCGTGTGCACCGGCGGCGAGGTCACGCTCACCAACCGGGACGGCGACACCCTGCGCCTGCAACGCGGCGACGTCGCGTACGCCGGGGAGGCCGACGGCGACCTGCACCTTTTCGGCACCGGCGAGGTCGCCCAGGCCTACCGACCCAGCGACGAGGCCGTCGGGGTCCTGACCGACCTCGTCTGATCAGCGCGGGACCTCGATCACGGGCCGCTCCGGCGCCGCGACGGTGTCCGTGTGGTCATCGACCCACGCGAACAAGCTCGTGAAGTCCGACGTGATGGTCACCTCGACTGATCCGCGACCTGCGGGCCCGAGCCGGATCCTGACGTCGCTCTCCCGCCTGGCGTAGGTCTGCAGGTTCATGCGGGTCACCTGCAGATGGACCTTCCTGCCGGGCAATGACGGTCCGGAGAAGCGGACCTTGACCCGGATGACCTGTCCGCGGTGGAACGGCCCCACCGGCATCCGCACGTGGAGCGCGGACGCTGGACGCGGGCTGATCACGCGGAACAGGCTCGGATATGCGGGACCAGGCGGCCCTGAGACGTACTGCAGCGCGTACAGCTTCCGCGCTCCGAAGGACATGCTCCCGAAGCAGAACGGCGTGACGTGGATCGGGGGAGCGTCCTGATTGATGTTGAAGACGTACGAGCGCTGGAGGAGGCGTGAGATCGGAAGATAGGTCTCCAACGGGAACCACGCTCCGTCGTCACCGCCGATACCGAGTGCGATCGCGCCGTCGGCGCGCGTCGCAACCGAGAGCGCACCCGGGTTCATGCGCCCTCCGGACAACCATCCATCGAGGGCTCCGGTCGCCCCGTCGATCAACTGCCCCTCGCTCAGCACGAGCTCGCCGGTTCCGAGGATCGGACGGAAGTCGGACATGGAGCCGGAACCCTCACCCCCGGACGGGACCTCGACCCTCCACCGCTGCACGACGCTTGGGCTGGGGATAGCCGTGGCGTCGTACGCCGTGAGCGCGTAGCCGTTCGCGGAGCGGGGGCCTGCGAAGTCGAGACCGGAGTAGAGACGATGGGTGCTCGGATCCGCCCGAAGAGCCAAGTGCCAGTCTGGCGCGAGCTGACCCGTGACCGTGCCGGTGCGCGGATCGAGGGCCCGCAGGGATCCGACGTCTTGGCTGTCGCTCCACGATCCGCTCTGCGGGGGCGGACACCGGTCGGTGAACCAGACCCAGCCATCCAGCACAGCGAGCCCGCGCGGACAGCCACCGGCCGGATCGACGTCACCGACGGCGATCGTGGCGATCCGGAAGCGACGCACCGACAGATCAGCGGTGGAGATCTGGACGATCTGCCCCTGGTGGGCCGCCGTGGCATTCGACGCGACGTAGACACTGGCGTGGTCGGGCGCCAGCACCATCGCCTCGGCGCCGACGATGTTGAGCTCCGCCGTCCTGTTTCCCTGTAGGTCGGTGACGACCAGGCGCCGCGTGCCTCGACCCTGGCTGATGAAGACGCGGCCGTGGGCCTCGTCGACGACCATCGCGGAGAAGTCGTGCAGCCACACCTTGTGCACGCTGTCGGCGGCGGCAGGCGAGGCTGAGCCACCCACGAGGGCCAGCAGCACAGCCGCCACGATGGCGACCGTCGAGGCTGATCCAGCAAGTCTGCGCTTCGGCTCCACCGGCGCAGTCTAGGAAGGTCGGCTCCGGCCGTCAGGAGATTCACCCGAACGCTAGCCCTCGGCCTCCCAGAGCGAGGAGATCGGCAGTGACCACAGCCGGTGGCCGTGCTCGTGCCCGACCGGCGCCGTGTTGAGCACCACCCCGCCGCGGAACCGCTCCCCGGCCCGCGTCGCGAGCGCCTCGAGCGCCGCGAACTGGTGCGGTCGTACGCCGGCGGCGGTCCGGACCTCGAGGCCGTAGACCGTCTCGTCGGGGAGCTCCACGAGCAGGTCGACCTTGAGGCCGTTGCGCTCGCGCAGGTGGGTGATGCGCAGGCTCTGGTCCTGCAGCGCGACCGCCACCACGCCGTACAGCAGCGGCACGAGCCGGGGACGGCCGCCCATCTGCAGCAGGTCGGGGGCGGCAGCGCCGCCCAGCTCGCGGGCGAGCGCCGCGTCGGCGAAGACGACGCGCGGGCGGGCGATCGCCCGCTTGGCGACCGGCGAGCGGGTGCCCGGGATCAGCCGCACCAGTCCGAGGCGCTCCAGCGTGGCGACGTACGGCGGGAGCGTGGTCGCCGGGATCCCCGCCGCGGAACCCAGCCGTGCGTGGTTGAGCTCGGCCGCCGGTGGGCGCGCCAGCGCCCGCAGCAGCGCCTGCAGCCGGGAGCGGTCCAGCCGTCCGACGCCGTCGAGGACGGGCAGCGGCGGGCGGGCGGCCAGCGCACCGACGTACTCCGCGATGGTCCAGGTCGAGCGCACCTCGCCCGGCACGGTGGCGCGGGAGGCGAGCAGGGTGAGGAAGTCCGACATCGCCGCCACCCTAACTCGTCGATTTGTCTACGTCCCTCGCGGCGATGTCCGGGTGGATTGACGCGCATGGCACCATGGGGCGACCTCAACCTCCGGTTGACTTCTGTTCACACCGGTTGAAAGGAAGGCACCACCCCGCATGACACAGACCCATAGCGACTATCGGCTGAGCCAGCTGGACCAGCTCGAGGCAGAGTCGATCCACATCTTCCGTGAGGTCGCCGCCGAGTTCGAGAAGCCGGTCCTGATGTTCTCCGGCGGCAAGGACAGCATCGTCATGCTGCGCCTCGCCGAGAAGGCCTTCTTCCCCGCCAAGATCCCGTTCCCCGTGCTGCAGGTCGACACCGGCCTGGACTTCCCCGAGGTCATCTCGACCCGCGACAACTGGGTCAACCGACTCGGCGTGAAGCTGCACGTGGCGAGCATCGACGACGCCATCGCCAACGGCGTGATCGTCGACGACGGCAAGACCAGTCGCAACCGGATGCAGATCGGCACCCTGCTCAACGCCCTCGAGGAGGGCGGCTACACCGCGGCCTTCGGCGGCGGGCGTCGTGACGAGGAGAAGGCCCGCGCCAAGGAGCGCGTCTACTCCCACCGCGACGAGTTCGGCCAGTGGGACCCGAAGATGCAGCGCCCCGAGCTGTGGAGCCTGTACAACGGGCGCATCCACGAGGGCGAGCACATGCGGATCTTCCCGATCTCCAACTGGACCGAGCTGGACATCTGGGACTACATCGGCCGCGAGGGCATCGAGATCCCGCAGATCTACTTCGCCCACCAGCGTCGCGTGTTCGAGCGCGACGGCATGCTGATGAGCGAGACCCCGCTCAACCCGTGCCGCGAGGGCGAGGTCGTCGAGGAGCGGACCGTCCGGTTCCGCACCTGCGGCGACATCACGCTCACCGGCTGTGTCGAGAGCACCGCGTCCACGATCGAGGAGATCATCGAGGAGGTCGCCGCCGCCCGGGTCACCGAGCGTGGCGCGACCCGCGGTGACGACCGGTTCTCCGAGGCTGCCATGGAGGACCGCAAGAAGGAAGGCTACTTCTGATGAGCACCGACATGGATCTCCTGCGGTTCGCCACGGCGGGCTCCGTCGACGACGGCAAGTCCACCCTGATCGGCCGGCTGCTGTTCGACAGCAAGTCGATCTTCGCCGACCAGCTCGACGCCATCGAGGCGACGTCCTCGGCGAAGGGGCACGACTACGTCGACCTCTCGCTGCTGACCGACGGGCTGCGCTCCGAGCGCGAGCAGGGCATCACCATCGACGTGGCCTACCGCTACTTCGCGACGCCCAACCGCAAGTTCATCATCGCCGACACCCCGGGCCACGTGCAGTACACCCGGAACATGGTCACCGGCGCCTCCACCGCCGACCTGGGCCTGGTCCTGGTCGACGCGCGGCACGGGCTCACCGAGCAGAGCCGGCGCCACGCCGTACTGCTCTCCCTGCTGCGGGTGCCGCACCTGGTGCTGTGCATCAACAAGATGGACCTCGTCGACTACTCGCAGGAGACCTACGAGAAGATCCACGCCGAGTTCACGCAGTTCGCCACGAAGCTGAACATCCCGGACCTGGAGGTCATCCCGATCTCCGCGCTCAACGGTGACAACGTCGTGACGCGCAGCGAGAACATGCCGTGGTACTCCGGCCCGACGCTCATGCACCACCTCGAGCACGTGCACGTGGCCTCGGACCGCGACCTGGTCGACACCCGCTTCCCGGTGCAGTACGTCGTGCGCCCGAAGTCCGACGAGCACCACGATTACCGCGGCTACGCCGGTCAGGTCGCCGGCGGCGTGCTCAAGCCGGGCGACGAGGTCGTCGTACTGCCCTCGGGCATGACCTCGAAGATCGCGGGCATCGACCTGTTCGACCGCGAGATCCCCGAGGCGTTCCCGCCGATGTCGGTGACGGTGCGGCTCGAGGACGACGTGGACGTGAGCCGCGGCGACATGATCGCCCGGGTCAAGAACGCGCCCACGCCGAGCCAGGACATCGACGCGATGGTCTGCTGGATGACCAACACCCCGCTGCAGCCCCGGCAGAAGCTGGCGATCAAGCACACGACCCGCACGGGCCGCGCGCTGGTCAAGGACATCCAGTACCGCCTCGACGTCAACACCCTGCACCGCGACCAGGAGGCCGGGAAGCTCGAGCTCAACGAGATCGGCCGCGTCCAGCTGCGCACCACCGTGCCGCTGCTGTGCGACCCGTACTCCAAGAACCGCACCACGGGCTCGTTCATCCTGATCGACGAGGCCACCGGCGTCACCGTCGGCGCCGGCATGATCAACGGCTGACCGACAGCCAGAGTCAGGCGGCGCGCTCCCCCCAGGAGCGCGCCGCCTGCTTTTTCGCCGCGTGCGATCGGCGCCCGCGCGGCGCTGCGGCTCAGGCGTTCCTCGACACGAGGACGCAGAGGAACTGGATGCCCGTGTCGACCTCGAACTCGTTGTCGCCGCCCTGGTTGATCGGGAGGAAGTGACCGGCAGCCTCGCCGGCATCCACCTCGGCCTCGCTGGTCGCCGGCATGAAGTGCGGGTCCGCCACCCACGCCGGGCTGTACATCAGGCCGACCACATGCCAGATCGGGTTGTAGGCGTTGGCAGTGCCGTTCATCCCGAACCCGGGCGCGCCGGCCAGCACGACGTCGCGCACCGGCGGGATCCCGGGAGGGCCGGGGCAGTCGGAGTTGCACAGCGGGTGCACTCCGGCGGGCACGCCGGCGGGGTAGGCGATGAGGTAGAACTCTTGCGAGATGCTCCCGGACGCGACCGCCTTCGCCGGAGCGGACATGTACACCGTCGCGCCGTTGGCGTACATCGGCTCCAGGACGGGCTTCGCGGCCGACGCGGAGCCCGCCGTCACGGCGAGGACCGCGGTGGCAAGGCTGGCGACGACTCTCGTTCGACGCATGGCGACAACCTCCTCCTGCCGACGGTGTGCGGCCACGGCGGCGCGCGGACCTCGACAGACGTCCCCCACGTCTACGCCCGTGACGGCCACTCCGGAATGGCCCGACGTGACGATCCCCGACCCCCAAAATTCGGGGTGGACAACCCGGCGGCACCGGTCCCCTGCGTGCTCCTCCGGTACGCCGGTAGGCTCCGCGGAATGTCCCGCCGCCTCTCCGCCCTCGCCCTGGCGGCCCTGCTCAGCATCCTGATGCTCTTCGCCGTCGCCGGTCACTCCCGGCTCTCCGGGCCGGTCCTGCTCACGATCAGCAGGACCCACGGCGTGCACCGCGACGACCTGGTCGCGCTGGTCGCCTGGCTCGCCGGGCTGTGGTGCGCCTGGCGGCTCTCGCGCGACTGAGTCCGTCACAGCCCGAGAAGTCCAGCGGCGCGCCCGAGACCGTCGTGGAGCTCGCGGTCCGCGGCGACCTGCACCACCTCGCACCTGGTCAACGTGGCAGCGACCGCGGTCGGCTGACGGCCGAGGAACGGGTGGGGCTGCTATCGGCAGCCCCACCCGTTCCTCACTTCGGCTTGACCGCGGTGGTCTTCAGGACCGACGTGGCGTAGCCCGCCTTCACCAGGGTGATCCGCAGCGTGATCGGCTTACCCCGGTCCTTCGTCGTGACCTTGTACGACGCCGCGACGGCCCCGGTGATCTTCGCGGTTCCGCGGTACCACTGGTAGGTCACCTTGGCCGGCTTCGGGCTGACCGCACTGAGGACGAAGTTCGACTTCAGCGTGGACCCCACCTTCGGGGTTCCCTTCACGACCAGCTTCGCTCCGGCGTAGGTGAAGCTGCGGAGCACCGTGATCTTCGCCTGCGGGGTCGATGGGAAGGGCGAGGCGTTCCCGGCCCCGTCGTGGGCGATCGCCACGAAGGAGTAGGTGTGGCCCGCCACGCCCGTGAACGCGTCGGTGCCCGTGGCCGGTTCGGTGCGCCACACGCCGTAGCTGCCGCCGTTGTCGGCGACGTACACGTCCACGCCCGTCACGTCGGACCCGGTGCCCGCCGACGTCCAGGTCACCGGGAACGACGTCTTCGTCGTGCTGGCAGGGACGCCGGAGATGCCGCTGGTCGGCGCCACCCGGTCGATCTTGTTGGTCCAGGTGTTGGTCGAGATCGGCGCGTTGAGGTCGAAGACGATGCTCGATGCCGCGCTGACCGACGCCCCGTCCTTCACCGCACCGGTGTAGGCGACGTCGAAGGACAGGACGCCCTGGCCCTCGATGCCGTCGTTGTCCGGCGGCAGGAAGCCCTGCAGCGGGTCCTCCGGCACCTGGCCGGTGGCCGGGTCGATGGTCTCGAGGAGCCACTGCACCTTGCCGTCGTCACCCTTGGTCGCGGTGATGTGCAGCTGCAGGCCGGTGTCGGACACCAGGTCGAGGCTGTGGTCGAGGCTGTCGGAGCTCTCCGCCGGGGTCCACACCGTCGTACCGAACTGGACGGCACCGAAGGACAGCGTCGACATGTCGAACTTGCTGGCGTCGAGATCAGTCTCGACCTTGACGACCTGGGCCGGCGCGCTGGCGGTCTTGCTGTTCTCGAAGTAGATCGAGTAGTGCTGCTTGCCCTCGCCTCGGATGGCCTTCTGCGTCCCGCCTCCCGACGGGCCGACCATCTCGTTCGGGTCCATCGAGGCGACCCACTTGTTGCCCAGCGCGACGCCGTCGTTGTAGCAGTTGTGGGCGACACCCTCGAGCGACATGAACGTGCTTCCCGCGGTGATCGCGATCTTGGCCGCCTTCGTCACTGGGAAGAAGTCGGCGGCGCAGCTGGCTGCCCCGAACGCCGTCGACAGCCCGAACTCCAGCGCATCTCCCCACCCGCCGAACTTGAACGGCGTGCCGGAGTCGGCCCAGGTCGTCATGCCGGTCTCAGCGACGTCGCGGACGAGGCCCACGCATGCGGCACCAGGCACCTCCTGGAAGGCCGCGTCGACGAGGGCGTTGTACGTGGCGTTCGCGCACGAGACCCCCGTCGGCAACGCCGACCGGGCGGTGACCCGCGCCGTCGTCCCTGTCGGGACGATCATGCACTGGCCCACGCTGGCGGTCAGGGAGTAGTTCGACTGGGTCGGGATGGTCACACGGAACGCGACGTCGACGCGACCACCGGCCGGCATCCGGTTGATGAAGAACGGGATGCCCATCGAGCCGTTGACGGTGAAGGTGTCCTCGTCGGTCATCCCGATGCTGGCCGGCGAGTCGTGGCCCTCCGCGTCCAGCCCGTACACCGTGAACTGGGGCTCGACGGTGCTGCCCGCCGGGAAGCCGTTCAGGATCAGCGGTACGCCGATGCCATCCACGTTGCCGCTGTTGGTCACGCTCAGGCTGATCGTCTGCGGCCGGCCGGGCACGAACCGTCCGAGCCCCGACAACGACGCCGTGATCTGCGGCGCGCCCGCACCCGTGACCGACACGGCCCCGGGGTAGGTGGCCGTCTCGCCGTCGCTCGAGACCACCTTCACGTTCCACAGGCCGATGGCGGCCTGAGACAGGTCGAAGAGTGCTCGCAGGGTGCGCCGGTCCGAGCTCACGTCGATGACGTGGCCGGTCAGCACGACGCCGGAGCGCTCGAGCGTGACGGTCTGCGAGGCGTCGAAGTTCTTGCCCTGCAGGGTCACCGTCACCGAGCTGCTCTGGCCGATGGACTTCGGGTTCGCGTTGAGCACGGTCAGCTCGTCCGGTCCGCACGCCGGGTTCATGCACTGGGCCGCGAGCTGGTAGCGCCCGAGGGACGACGGCTCGGCAACGACGTAGACGGTCTGCCGGCCGGTCGCGTTCGCCGTGCAGGCCATGTCGGCGGCGTACCAGGTCGCGCCGATGGAGCACACCGACGCGCCCTGCGGACCGAACATGGAGAGCGACGGGTTGTACTGGCCGTTGATCGCGCGCGGCGAGAAGGTCAGCTGGTCGCCGGTCGTCGCGGTGAACGAGTAGCAGCGCACGTCGAGGTCGTCCACGAGCTTGCCGGAGTACGCCGGGAAGCCGTACGCCACGGAGTCGACCGCGGTACACGAGCCGTTGTCGACGGCCGGCCGAACGACCCGGAACGCGTAGCTGCCCGTGCTGTCCCCCGTGTTGGTGAGGACCACGTGGAACGGGCCGTTCAGGCCGAGGCTGCACGCCTGGTCGGTCGAGCAGACCGCGTCGCCGTGGCCGTTCACGACTTGGCCGGTGACCCAGGAGTCCGTCCGGGCGGGGATGAAGATGTTGCCCGACGCGGTCCCGAGGGCGTAGCACGCCGACGCGCTGTCCGTGGCGAGTGTCCCTGACGTGGCCGCAGCGGCCGGACTCTCGTCGGGCGCCGTGCACCCGGTGTCGGTCGACGCGTCGGCGACCCAGAGCCGGTAGTCGGTCTGGTCGCTGGGATCGGCGTTGTCCACGATGACGCGGAACGGCCCCACGCCGGTCAGCCGGCAACCGGTGCCGACGCCCGGGTCGACCTGGCACAGCGTGGTCCCCGCCTTGTTGACCAGGTAGCCCCGCGGCTGGCCGGTCTCGCCGGTGCGGGCGATGCGAAGGCGGACGTAGCTGCCCGCGTCGGCCTCGATCTGGTGGCAGCCGACCTCGCCGTCGACGAGCGTGCCGTTGACCGGCGCGGCGTTCCAGCCGAGGTCCGTGACCGAGGCGCAGGTGCCGCCGTCGGAGGTCGGCATGAGGCCCCACTGGTAGGACCCGTCGTACCCGTTCGGGTCGCCAGAGACGACCACGCGGTAGGAGATCGCCTGACGCAGCGCCAACAGCGGCAGCTGGTAGTTCCAGTAGTAGCCGTTGTTGTCCCAGATCAGCGACTTGCTGTCGGTGTCCCAGACCTGCACCCGCGAGCTCCAGGCGGTGCTGGCGAACCAACTCGGGAAGGCATAGGTGCCCGCGGCGCCGGAGGTGATCGCGTAGCACTCGGCGCCGCTGCCGTCCGACGCACGCACGCCGCTACCCGCCAGGGCCTGATCCCAGCTCGACAGCCCGACCGTGGAGCAGCCCGTGGCCGACGTGACGTCGGTCAGGCGGAGCTGGCCGGCGACCTCGTCGGCGCTGTCACCGACAGCCACCACCCGGTACGGGCCGGAGCCGCTGGTCTGGCACGAGGAGAGCGTGCTGTTGCCGATGCTGCACATCGCCGAGCCGGCCGCGTTGTAGATGCGGAACGTCAGGTAGCCCTCGGGGCTGGTGCGCTGGGAGTCGAGGCGCAGCATCGTCGCAGCGGGCGCGCTGAGCTGGGCACAGCTGACCGCACCCTGGGTGAGATCGACCGTCACCGGCGCCGAGCTCCAGGTCAGGCCCGGCACGGTGCCGCAGCCGGCGCCCTGGGTGATGTCGTAGAGGCCGAGGGAGATGCCCGCCGGGTAGCCGTCGGGGTTGCCGCTGACAGCGAACCGGTAGGTCCGCGAGCCGCGCAGGCTCACCTCGGTGAACGAGGTGTTGCCGGAGGTGTTGACCAGGCGTGCGTCCGTGCCGGCCTCCCACAGCTCGACCTGGGCGTACCAGTGGGTGTCTGCCATCTGGGTGCGCAGGCCGTAGGTGCCGGCGTGCGTCGTGGTGATCGAGTAGCACTCCGCGCCACGGCCGTCCGCCGCCCGGTCGGCGAGGGCGGGGAGCGGCGAGCCCCACGCGGCGAGGGTGATCGGCGTACAACCGTCGTCGCTCTCGGTGTCGGTCACCTCGAGCCGCTCGGTCTGCCCGGCCGCGATGTCGGCGGAGGAGCCGATGATCCGGTAGGGCCCGGTGCCCTGGAGCGTGCACGACGCCGGGAAGCTCCCCCTCGTGGGGCTGCAGATGACCGAGCCGGCGGCGTTGAGGACCTGGGTGCTGTCGACCTCGCCGGTGATCCGCACGACGCGGCCGGCGGGCAGGCTGAACGAGCGGCAGTCGACGGCGTTGCCACCGACGGCTGCGCCGAACTCCGAGGCCTCGGTCCAGCCGAGACCCGGGACCGCCGCGCAGGTTCCGCCGAGCAGGTCGTAGATCCCGACCTCGTAGTCGGGCGACACGTTGCCGGGCGGAGTGTTCGAGACCAGCAGCTGGTACGTCGTCGCGCCCTTGAGCTGGATGTTCCACGTCGAAGCGCGGTCACCCCAGCTCGACGACACCGTGGTGGTGCCGTCGCTGAGGGTGAGGTACGGCTGCCACTGAGGGCTGGTGCTGACCACACGGATCCCGTAGTCGCCGAACGCGCTGGTCGTGAAGCTGAAGCACTCCGGGGTGTCGGCCGCGCCCCGGCTGGCCGTGGTGGTCGGAGCCGTGCCCAGGCCGGTCACGCTGATCGGCGTGCAGCCGGCCGCGTCGGCGGCGGTGACACTCGGCGTCTGCGGGGCCTGCGCGTGGCGGGTCGGTGCGGGCGTCGCGCTCGGGCTGGAGGTCGCCGTGGGAGCGGGGTCCGCCGTGGGAGCCGGTTCGGCGCTGCTGTCCGTCGGCTGCGCCGAGGGAACAGCCGAGGGAACAGTCGTCGCCGACCCGGAAGGACCGGCGGACGGATCCGCGGTCGGCTCCGCCAGCGCCGGGCTCGTCCCCAGCCCCGTCACCACCATCAGCAGCCCGAGAACGACCAGGATCAGACGACGCATCAATGTTCTCCTCCGGGGACGGACACCGCCCCGACAGCAGGCGCCACGGTGCGCGATGCTGGCAGCGCGCGCCTCGACACCGCGCCACAACCGGAGTTTCTTTACCCAGCCCGGCCCAGGGGTCTAGACCGATCGCGTCCGCGTTCGACAGGACGGGACGGACCCTGGTAGTGGAGTCAGCGCCGGAAGTGCAGGCCCACCTCGGGGTCGACCAGCACCTCCTGCGCGGCGGGCAGGCCGTCGACCTCGAGCTGAGCCTCGACCGGGGTGTTGCGCTTGAGCAGGCCCAGGGCGATCGGGCCGAGCTCGTGGTGCCGGGCGCTCGATCCCACCCGCCCGATCGGACGCGGGCCGTCCGCGGTGATCTCGGAGCCGACCCCGGGCAGCCGGTTCACCGAGCCGTCCAGGTGCAGCAGCGTCAGCCGGCGGGGCGGCCGCCCCAGGTTGTTCACCCGCGCCACCGTCTCCTGGCCGCGGTAGCAGCCCTTGTCCAGGTGCACCGCGGACCACGGCTGCCCGGGCAGCAGGCCGACCTCGTTCGGGATGGTCCGCTCGTCGGTATCGACGCCGAAGCGGACCTCGCCCCGCTCGATGCGCAGCGCCTCGAAGGCCCACATCCCGGCGGCCGGGCCGGCCGCCTCGGCGTACGCCGGCAGCTGGTCGCGCGGCACGAGGTCGTAGCGGCCCCCGTCGACCGGCCGCCAGCAGACCGCCTTCTCGGCCGTCACGTCGGCGACCTCGACGCGCATCATGAACCGCATCCGGTCCAGGAACCCGATCAGCGCCTCGCCGCGGCCGGGCTCGGTGTGCGCGGTGAGGACCTCGCCGTCGTCGACCCCGGCGAACGCGTGCTCGATGTGGCCCTGCGGGCTGAGCACCAGCGCGTTCACCCAGACGCCGGGCTCCAGCCCCTCGAAGACCTGCGTGGTCAGCGAGTGCAGCCAGGTCAGGCGATCGGCGCCGGACACGGTGAGCACGTCACGGTGGGAGAGGTCGACGAAGCCCTCGCCGGCGGCGAGGGCGCGCTGCTCGCCGTACAGGCTGCCGTAGTGGGCGGCGACGCCGGCATCGATGCCGTCACCGGCGACGGCTCCGGGCAGCGCGAGGAGCGGCGACCTCACGACTCCGCCCCACAGGCGTCGCAGAGGCCGAAGACGGTGAGGTGTCCCATGTCAGGTGTGAACGCATGGCGGGCGCGAAGTGTTTCCACGAACGGCGCGGCGTCCTCGGCGTCGATGGAGATCACCCGGTGGCAGCCGCGGCAGACCAGGTGGAAGTGGGTGTGCCCCTGCGTGGAGTGGTACGTCGGAGCGCGGTCGCTCAGGTGCGCGTGCCGGACCAGGCCCAGCTCCTCGAGGACCTCCAGCGTGCGGTAGACGGTCGAGGCGTTGATGGCCGATGCCTTCGCCTGGACGTTCGCGAGCACCTCGTCGGGCGTCGCGTGGCCGAGCTCGTTGACCGCGGCCAGGATCAGCTCGCGCTGGGGCGTGAGCCGGTAGCCCTTCTCCCGAAGGGCCGCCCGCCAGTCGCCGCTGTCGGTCACGCCCGCTTCAGCCTCGCCCACAGGTGCGGCTGCAGCTCCTGCCCCATCGCCTCCATGTCGTAGGCGTAGAGCAGGTCGCCCTCGACGTTGCCGTACATCCGGTGGCCGGCCTCGACCGGCTTGGCGCTCTCGGTGTAGCCGACGCCCGCGGTGTGCATCTCGACCTTGCCGTTCTCGGCCCGGCCGTACCAGATCTCGGTGATGCCGGTGTTGTGGGTGAGCACCAGCTCCAAGTGGCCCTCGGGGCGGGCGCGCAGGAAGCCGGTCTCCAGGTGCGCGTCGCGGATCTTCTCCCCGTTCTCGTCGACCAGCCAGGTCCGCGAGAAGTAGTGGAAGAACGGGCGGCCGTCGTGGGCGAAGACCAGCTCCTCGCCGTACTCGAACGCGTCGATCGTCGGGTAGTCGCCATGCCCGTTGCCGCGCCAGGTGCCCAGCATCCAGGCGATCGGAGCGCAGTCGGGGTGCAGGTTGTCGGGAATCTCGAAGACCACGCCCCAGAGTCTAGGTGCCCTACCGGCTCTGCCCCTGAGCGAGACTCAGCGCATGGCCGACCTTCGGGTTCACCAGGTGCATCGAGGAGCCGACCGCCTGGTCCCCGTTCCAGCCGAACACCCGCACCCAGTCGACGTCCGTGGTCGCGACGGCCGGCGTGGCGGCGGACACCGCGTTCGTGGCCGACCCGAAGACCTGGGTCAGCACGACGTAGAACGGCTGGTCGAACGGGCCGGCTCCGGGCAGAGCGGTCTGGGCGAGCCAGGAGTGCTGCCAGCACAGGTGGTCGTCGACGTAGAAGTACATCGAGGACGGTGTCCAGTCGACCGCGTAGGTGTGGAAGTCGTGCGGCGTCGCGACCCCGCAGTCCCACCCGCTGCTCTGGAAGGGCACCTCGCCGGCGTAGTGCGCGGAGGGGTAGACCTTCGTCGGCGTGCTGCTGTACCACTCGGCCACGTCGACCTCGCCGGAGGCGGGCCACGGGCCGTAGGTGTTGGCGGCCGGGTAGAGCCACAGCGCCGAGTGCACCCCCGGCACCGCCGCGTCCGGGAAGCGCGCCCGGAACTCGAAGCGCCCGTAGGTCTGCGCGAAGTGGGTGCGGGTCGCCACCGTGCCGACGATCGACTGCGAGGTGAAGTCGCCGAGCGGGCTGTGGCAGGTGAACGGCGCGTCGAGACGGCGCGCGGAGATGTGCGCAGCCCCGTCGGACACCGAGACCACGTCGGGCGAGGCCACGAAGCAGTCCTGGTTTCCCGAGGTCATCCCGCTGAACGAGGTGTCCTGCTGCATCCACTTGGTGTCGTCGAAGGCGGTGCCGTCGAAGTCGTCGCTGAAGGTGCAGGTGTAGGTGCCGCCGGCCGGGTCGACCGGCCGCTCGCCGCCGCACGCCGCCGCCGGGCCGGAGACCTCGGCCGCGTCCCCGGCGAGGCACGACGACGTCACCACGAGCGCCCCTGTCAGGAGCAGGGCGGCAACACGCATGACACCGGTCAGCATACGTTTCCGATTCGGCCAGTCGGGCCCCGACCTGACCGTTCGGGCGGCAGACTGTGCGCCGTGCTCACCCCAGCCGCCGTGTCGGCGCTCCGTCGCTCGGTGCGGTGCGCGCTGGCGGTCGAGCACCACACCCCCGACGCATGGCGGTGGGCGGACCAGGTCCCTGCCGAGGAATACGTCGCCGCCGTGGCCGCCCACCGGGTGGCCGCCGTCCTCGAGCCGGCGCTCGAGCGCTGTGGCTGCCCGGCAGCCGTGTCGGAGCCGGTCCGCCGGCTGCGCAGCCACGACCGGCTCGCGGCGATGGGCCTGGTCCACGCCACCCGGGCCGTGGACGCCCAGCTCGCCGGGATCGACCACCTCTTCGTGAAGGGTCCGGCCCTCGGCGTACAGACGACCGGGGACGCGACCTCACGCGGCCGGGGCGACATCGACGTCGTGGTGCGCCCGGAGGACCTGGGCGCCGCGGCCGACCGGCTGCTCGCCGCGGGCTGGTCGGCCCGCGCGGGCTACACCGTGGACCGGCGCACGTGGGCGTGGCGGCACCAGCTGCGGGCGACGTACGAGCTCGGGTTGGAGGGCAGGCTGGGGCGGCTGGACCTGCACTGGCGCCTCGACCCGACGTACGCCGCCCTGCCGTCCTTCGACGAGCTCTGGTCGCGCCACGTCCGGGTCGACATCGGCCCGCTCGAGGTGCCGACCCTCGCGGGGCCGGACGCGTTCGCCCACGCCCTGCGCCACGCCGCGAAGGACGGCTGGTCGAGCCTGCGCAGCCTGGTCGACGTCGCGCGGCTGGCCGGCGTCCCGGGCAACTGGCCGCCGGCCCCGGACCGGCTGGATCGGGCCACCCTGTCGGTCGTCAACGCGACCATCGGGCTGCCCCCGTCCGCACCGCGCTTCCGCTCCACCGCCTCCGGGATCCCGCTCGCCCTCCGCACGCAGGTCGAGGCGGGCCTCCGCGCGCGGTTCGTCGGCGACGGGGCGATGCGCTTCACGCGCTACCTGCTCGCCTCCGGCCACGGGCCACGGGATCTGCTCACCGCAGCCTCCGTCGTCATGCTGCCGCCGGTCCTGACCGCCGAGATCGACACGGAGGGCACGCTCTCCGGCGTGGCCGCGGCCGTCCGGCGACGGGCCGCCTACACGCTCCCCCATCCGCGGCGGCCGCGATGAGGGGGATCGTCGGCAGCTACTGGCGCGCGGCCGTCGAGGCGTGCGGTCGCGGCCGGCTCGTCCGGCTGCAGGTCGCCGACCTGGTCGGCGCGCTGTCCGAGGCGATGGTGCTCGCGCTGCTCATCCCGCTGGTCCGCGTCCTCGCCGGCGCCGGTACGACGCAGGTGCCCGGACTCGGCTGGCGACTGACCGCCACCGCGTCGACCTGCGCCCTGCTCGGCGCCGTCGCCCTCCGCGCCCTGACCCAGTGGTACTCCACGGTCGCCGCCAGCTCGATCAAGCTCGCGACCACCAACCACCTCCGGCTCACCGCGCTGCGCAACGTACTGCACTCGGACTGGAGCCACCTGGCCCGGCAGCGCCGCAGCGACATCGTGCAGGCCACCACCACCGAGATCGAGCGGGCCGACGCCGCGCTGGGCCTGCTGCTGCGCGTGGGCGTGCAGACCCTGATGACGGCGGCGACGGCGCTGGTCGGCCTGGCCATCTCGCCCGTCCTCGGCGGGGTGGCCGTCGCGACCCTGCTGCTCGTCGTCGCGGTCACCCGGCGCAGCGTGCGGCGCACCCTGCACCTGGGCCTGGAGTGGAACCGCCGCAACGCGATCTTCGGAGCCACCGTCACCGACTCGCTCTCCTCGCTGCGGCTGATCCGCGCGCACGACGCCGCCGACGAGTGGGGCGACATGCTGCGCGACGCGGCCGACGCCGGCCGCCGGATCGAGAAGCGGTACGTCGAGATCGGGGCCGGCCTGCAGGCGGCGCTGGGCATCGCGGGCGTGGTGGCCGCGGTCGCGCTGGTCCTGATCGGGCACCGGCTCGGTCTCGGGGTCGCTCCCCTGCTGGCGCTCGCCGTCGTGACGTCGCGACTGCTCGCCACCGCGCGGTCCCTGCTGCAGTCGGTGCAGGCCTTCGCCCAGCTCGCTCCGGCCCTCGCCGGCGTCGAGCGCATCAGTCGGGAGGCCGCGGCACACGTCGACCCCGCGACGGGCACCCCGGCCCCGCCGATCCCGGGCCCGCCGCCGGTGATCGAGCTGCGCTCCCTCGCCGCCGGCTACGGCCCCGAGCCGGCGGTCCGCGACCTGTCCCTGGTGATCGAGCCGGGCTCCTTCGTGGTGGTGAGCGGTCCGAGCGGCGCGGGCAAGTCGACGCTGCTCGACGTGCTGCTCTGCCTGTTGGCGCCGTCCGAGGGCGCCTTCCTCGTCGATGGAGCGCCCGTCACCGACGTGACGGCGTGGCGCTCCCAGATCGGCTACGTGCCGCAGCAGACCGTGCTCGTGCCGGACACGGTCCGGCGCAACCTCACCTGGTCCACCCACGCCCCCACGACCGACGAGCAGCTGTGGGCCGCGCTCGAGGACGCCCACGTCGCCGCCGCCGTCCGGGCCCTGCCCGACGGCCTCGACACCGAACTGCAGGACTTCACCCAGCTCTCGGGCGGCGAGCAGCAGCGGCTGTGCATCGCCCGGGCCCTGGTGCGCTCCCCACGCGTCCTGGTCCTCGACGAGGCGACCGGCGCGTTGGACATCGCGACCGAGAACGCCGTGCTCGAGGGCCTGCGCGCCCGGGGCTGCACGATCGTCATGGCCACCCACCGGCCGGGTGTGATCGAGACCGCACAGCAAAGGATCGAGCTGTTCCCGTGACGCCCTCAGGGCTCGCCCGTTAGCATCGATAGAGGACCCGGATTGCGCAGATTGCTCACGGGACGATAATTTCGTGGCTCATGCGCTGAGCAGCGTGTGAGGGAGGCAGAGATGACCAAGAAGACGTGGGTGAAGCCGACGGTGACGCCGCTCACCGCCGCCAAGGACGCCCAGCTGCTGGGGAGCACGACCTCCGACGGTCTCGTCGGCAAGGCCCAAGCCGCCTCCTGACGCTGCCACCGACGCTGCGTCTCGTCGGCCCTTGGCGCCGACCTGCTCCCGACCTGGCCGTCCTGACCGGACCGGCCCCCCTCCCGACCACGCAGCTGCGTGAATGGCTCGAGACCGGATGCCGCGGGCTTCCTCCCGTGCGCCAGGGCTTCGTCGCCGCACTGCTGCGTGCCGACGGCTCGGCCGTGGTCGCGGTCACCAGTCGCTGGGAGATCTCGCTGCTCTACGCGGACTCCCCCGACGGCCTGGTCGTCGGCACCCACCCGCGCGACCTGATCGAGGCCCTGCCGCGCCCGCCGGCGCTGGATCGCGGCAAGCTGGCCGACCTGCTCGCCCTGCACGACGACCCGGTCTCCACCATCTTCTCCGGCATCCGGCGGGTGCCGCTGGGCCACGTGCTGCACCACACCCCGGGCCGGCCGCCGACCGTCGAGCGCTGGTTCCGGCCGGAGACGACCGAGGACCGCAGCATCGCGGTCACCGAGGCGCCCGGCCTGATGATGGCCGCGGTCCGCGACGCCGTGCAGGCGTCGCTGCCCGAGACCGGACCGGTCGCCGCCACGCTCTCGGGCGGGCTCGACTCCTCGACCGTCGTCGCCACCGCGGCGGGTCTGCTGCGCGGCAGCGGGCGCGCCATCTCGGCGTACACCCACGTGCCGCTGCGCGGCACCCGCGACCCCTCGCCGGGGTGGGAGGCCGACGACGGCCCGTACGCCGCCGCGACGGCCCGCCACGTTGGCGGCGTCGACCTCACCGAGCTGGTGAACGACGGCACCACGCCGCTGCAGGCCTCCGAGGCCGCGATCCGCGCCACCTGGCAGCCGCCGTTCAACCCGATCAACCAGGGATGGTTCAACGAGGCGTTCGCACGCGCCGAGGCAGCGGGCAGCCCGATCCTGCTGACCGGCGCCTCCGGCAACCTCACCTTCTCGCGCGACCGCGGCGGCATCCTGCGCGAGCTCGCGGCCCGGCACCGCTGGCGCGCGATCGCAGGCGACCTCCGCGCCCGGCACGGAGCCGGCACCCCGTGGCGCTCCGCGGTCCGCTCGGTCCTGCGGGAGGCCGCGCCGGACGCCGCCCTGCGCCGGTACTGGCGGCTGCGTGGCATCGACCCCGAAGGCACCCTCCCGGGCTACCGCGACCTGCCGTTCCGCGAGGAGCTGATCAGCGAGGAGGCGCGGGCGGGCCTGGCGCCGATGTCGCGCGTGTTCCGGCCGACCCGCGCCGACTACGTCCAGCTCGCGCTGCTCGACAACGCGCGGATCGGGTTCGTCCAGAACATGTCGGAGTCGGTCTGGTGGAGCGATCCACTCTCCGACCCGGCCGTCGTGTCGCTGGCGCTGCGGCTCCCCGAGGAGGCGTGGCTGGCCGGCGGCCTGGATCGCGGCCTCGCGCGCACCGCCACCGCGGGGCTGCTCCCCGATCGCGTGCGGCTGCGCCGCACCCTGGGCGCCCAGGGGGCCGACGCGGGCGTGGTGACCCGGGGCGAGGCCGGCCGCTACCGCGACCTGCTGGACCGCATCCGTGCCTCTCCCACGGCCTGCGAGGTCATCGACACCTACCGGCTCGAGCGCTCGCTCGGCGCCGAGTTCGCCAACCCCGCCGGCGCGATCGAGTGGCAGGGGGTCTTCGGCCGCGCCTTCGCCTTCGGCCAGTTCATCTGCTGGTACGACGACGAGGTGCTCAGCCGACCGACGCGCTGATGGCCTCCACGGCGTCGGCCACCGCGGCCAGCGTGTCGCCCTCCGGCGGCCGGCGCAGGTCCCAGATCGGCACCTGCCGGCACAGCGTCGTCGTCCACTGCAGGAAGTCCGCGCGGTGCTCGGGGAGCCGGCACATCCGGTAGCGGTCCGCCGACAGCGCCACGGTCGGCACCGCCGCCAGCCCGTCGACCCGGCGCGCGGCCACCTGCCCGTCCTGCGCGCCCCGGCTGAGCACCGCGATGGCGGCGAGCGGCCGCGGCTCGAGGTCGGCGTCGACGGCGTACGCGCGCTTGCCGGTCGACGGCAGCAGCCGGCCGAGCGAGAGGTCCGCCCCGAGCGCGGCGGCGGCGCTGTCGGTCAGGTGGATCGGCCGGTCCACGGGGTGCGCGATCGATCCCGAGGCGCCGTGGCGCACCGGAACGATGTCGTCGCCCGCCAGCCGCCATCCGCGCCGGAGCATCTCCAGGGTCGTCGTGGACTTCCCGGCGCCGGCGTCGCCGAGCAGCGCGACGGCCGCGCCGGCAGGACTCACCACCAGGCTCGCGTGCAGGTTGTAGTCGCGCCGGAAGGTCAGCAGCGCGCGGGTCGCCGTGGCGTAGAGCAGCCAGTCGGCGTGGGCGCGGGTCTCCGGGTCCGGCGCGGAGATGACGACCCGGCCGGGCTCGGCGTACACGACCGCGCCGTCGGCCGCGAACCGCAGTCGGTCGGCATCGCCGCAGCACCACGGCTCCACGACGACCGCGGCCGGCCATGGCTCGGGGACGGGGCCCTCGGCGACCGGCACGCCGAGCACCGTCCGGGTCAGCCCCGGAGCCCGCAGACGGATCGCACGGACCTCCATGGGCTCAGGAGAGCGTCACCAGGTGGTGCCGGTCCAACGCCTCCACGAAGGCCCGTACGTCGCGCGTGCAGTCGTCCTCGGACACGTCGTACTCATCGGTCAGGACGCCGACCAGGCCCTCCAGGCTGCGCGGCTGCTCCAGCAGCGCCCAGATCCGCTGTCCGACCTCGTCGAGCCCGAGGTACTCCAGGTCGTCGTTGAGCAGCACACGTACGTCGTCGAACTGCGCCTCGACGACGCCCTCGGTCCGGCTGATCTCCATGGGGCGCAGCCTAGTGTCCGAACTGGTTGACCGGCCGGTGCCGGCCCTCGTCCCCGCCGACCACGACCAGGCCCGAGGACCCGACGAACCAGGCGTGCGGCACCTGGGAGGGGTCGGTGACGTCCAGGCCGATGACGACCCGGCCGGGCAGCCCGCGCCGGCGCAGCATCACGCTGGCCGCGACGGCCTGCTCCAGGCAGTTAGCGCCGGTACGCCGGACCGCCGCACCGATCGCGCGCGCGACATCGGCCTCGTGGCCGGTGAGCGGGCCGGTCGCGATCGCGACCGAGGTCGGGCCGTGGGGACCGAGCAGCCGCGCCCACCGCCGCATGGGGACCCGCAGCCGCAGCACGTGCGCGACGCCCAGCAGCACCAGGGCCTCGACGACCCGCATGCGGTGGACCCACACGCCTCGTCGACTGCCCACGGGCCCAGCGTAGGGTGCGGCCATGTCTCGCTCCCTGCTGATCAAGGTCACGTGCGGCGCCGAGGCCGCCGAGCGCGCCAACCAGGGGCTCACCGTCGCCGCGACGGCTGCCGCCTCCGGCGTACCGGTCTCGCTGTGGCTGGCGGGCGACGCGACCGGCTTCGCCCTCCGCGCGGGCGCCACCGCCCTGGACCTCCCGCTCGCCACGCCCGTCGCCGAGCTGATGGCGACCGTGCTCGAGCTCGGCCGGGTGACGGTCTGCGGGCAGTGCGCCGCGCGCCGCAACCTCACCGAGAACGACATCGCCGGCGGCGCCCGCATCGCGGGCGCCGCCGGCTTCGTCGAGGAGGCGCTCCTGGACGGCGTCCAGGCGCTGGTCTACTGAATCAGGCCGCGGCGGGCTGGCGACGGCGCGCGTACGCGACCGTGCCGGCGCCCGCACCGGCGAGGACCAGGCCGGCGATCAGCCAGCCGAGGTCGGGACCACCGGTGTTGGGCAGGCCGCTGCCGCCGCCACCGTTGTTGTGGTGCTGCCCGCCGACAGCCTTGACGCCCGCGCGGGTCGCGTTGCTGGACGGCAGGTACTTGGCGGAGTTGGTCGGCGTGAAGCTTCCGGAGACCACGTAGGTGCCGACCTGCGCGACCTGGCCGTCGACAGCGACCGAGCCGTTGATGGCAACGGTGCCGCTGGTCGCGCGGGAGGCGACCTTCGCGGTGCGGGCGGTGGTGGACGCGCGCGTGATCGTGTAGGCGAGCTGGCCGGCCGGCGTGGTGCCGTCCGCCGCGGTGACGCGGAACCGCACCTTGAGCGGCGCACCCTTCTTCGCGGTCACCACGGTGATGTGGACCTGCGTCGGGATCTTGTTGCCGTACACCGGCGCGGCGTGGCTCGGGGACGCGAAGGGCACCATCAGGGTCGCGAACGCGACCACCATCAGTGCGGCGATTTTCCTGATCACGGACTTCCTCCAAAATAGGCGCACCCGACCCCCGTGGGCTTGGCACTCGGTTCAGTGTAGGGGCGCCCGCAGGGGACGGTCACCCGGATCCGGGACTTTCGGCCCGAATAGTGTGTGGCGCGGGACACAGAGGGTCCCGAAGGAAAGGTCACCGCGACGACCTCCGGCGGAACACGATCCACGCCGCGGCGGCCACTGCGAGCCCCCCGGCGACGTACCACCACGGCGAGGTGGAGTCGTCGGTCGGCGCCGGCTGGGTGGGCACCGCGACGGGGGCGTCCTTGCCGGTGCGCGGCTTGGCGTCGACCAGGTGGCCGAAGACGACGCTGCGGTTGTCGGTGTGGAAGATCTCCGAGCACGAGAACAGGGTGATCAGGTGGTCACTGCCCGGCACCGGCTGGACGCCGCCCGAGGGGTTGACCGGTGACGGCAGGGTGACCCAGGTGTCGGTGAACGGCACGATCAGGTCGGAGCCGCCGTTGTCGAGCACGTAGACGTAGGTGGTCGTGCGGGTCTCGACGTACACCTCGTCGCCCTTGCGCAGCGACGGGAACTTCGCGAACGGCTCGCCGTGCGTCACCCGGTGGCCGGCGAGCACGAAGTTGCCGACCGCGCCGGGGCCCTGGGTGTTCGGGACGTGGCCGATGCCCGCGGCGAGCACGCTCTCGGAGTCGCCCTCCAGGATGGGTACGCCGTAGTCCGGCCCGAAGCGCGGGACGTGCAGGATGGCGATCGCGTCGCCGAACTTGGTGTGGACGGTGTCCTGACCGCTCTTCCAGCCCTGGTCGAGCTGGGAGGTCACCTGCTCCTGGCGGTGCTGCGAGACCCAGTTGGTGCCCCAGAACTCCCACGCCACCCAGGCCAGGATGCCGACCCCGGCCAGGATCAGGCCGAGCCCGAAGACGAACAGCGGCCTGCTCCCCCGGCCGCGGGCCGGCGGCGCCCCGCCGCCCGACCGCGACGATCCGGAGGGTCGCGAGCGACGGACCCGGGTCCGGGTCACGCCGTCGATGTCGTCGCTCATTCGTTCTCCTGCGCCTGCTGTCGGCCGATCAACGCCGTTCGCCCGCCCCGGTCACGGCCAAGGCCTCTTTACACAGGTTAGGCGGGGCGGCGGATCAGGCGGGGCGGCGGGTCATCCGCAGGCCCAGCAGGTACAGCTCGCAGCCCAGGCAGAACCCGAAGGCGGCGTTGAGGACGGCCGCGACGACCGCCAGGCCGACCGCGACCTGCCCGACGAGCGTGGCGCCGGTGACATAGCCGACCAGGCCCACCGTCGCGAACACCAGGCCGACCCCCTGGGCGAACCGCGGCGGCGCGGGGTCCTCCAGCTCGGTGGGCGGGGAGAGTCGCGGGCGGATCAGGGTGCGGAAGACGATGCCGGTCGGGGTGCGGTGCACGCCGGCGAAGGCACCGATCGCGAAGAGGACGGCCTGGATGCCGACCAGGACGGCCGAGACGGCGTGGTTCGGGACCACGAGGGCGATCGCGAGCAGGATCAGGGTCACCGAGGCGGTGAACCGGGGTCCGCGGGGGTCGATCCCGGTGGGCGCGCTCACCGCACGGCCTGCGGGATCACGGCCAGCACCTGGTCGCGGCGCGGGGCACCGACTGCGCGGGTGAGCTCGGCGCCGTACGCGTCGAGGACCAGGGTGGTGGGGGTACGGCGTACGTCGAGCGCGCGGACCAGCTCGAGGTGCTGCTCGGCGTCGACCTCGAGGTGGGTGACCCCGGTCTCGTGCGCGGAGATGTCGGCGAGCAGCGTCCGGGTGGTGCGGCAGGGCGCGCAGAACGCCGAGGAGAACTGGACGAAGGTCGCCCGCTCCCCCAGCTCCGCGCCCGGCACCGCCGCCGCGATCGCGTCCCACTCCCCGCGAATCAAGCCTTGTGGCCCTTCGAGATCGCGATCTCGCGGGGCCACAACGCTTGATTCGCGGCGGAAGCGGCCGTCGGAGTGCTTCCGGTACAGGCCGAACGCCAGAGCAGCCACGACCGCCACCGCGAGGATCGCGATTCCGGTCATGGCTGCTCCTGGTCGAACGTCGCGACGGACGGGCCGTCAGGCGAGGTTGATGGTGATCTCCGCGATCTCGCCGACCTGCGCCTGGACGGTCCGGTCGACCGTCTCGGCGCCGGGGGCGAGGGTGCGCAGCGTCCACTGGCCGTTGCCGGCGAAGAACCGGAAGTGGCCCGTGGCCGAGGTCGGGACCTCGGCGGTGAACTCGCCGGTCGAGTCGAGCAGGCGCACGTAGGCGTTGCCCACGGGCTCCTCGCCCTTGACGACCTGGCCCTGGATGACGGCCTCCTTGGCGGCCACGACCTCACCGAGGCCGATGCCGCCGACCTTCGCGCCGCACATCAGGCGACACCCGGCTCGTCGCCGAGAGCGACCGGCACGCCGACGAGGCTGCCGTACTCGGTCCAGGAGCCGTCGTAGTTCTTGACGTTCTTGCGGCCCAGGATCTCCTGCAGCACGAACCAGGTGAGCGAGGAGCGCTCACCGATGCGGCACAGGGCGATGGTGTCCTTGGACTGGTCGAAGCCGACCTCGTCGTACAGCTCGGTCAGCTCGGCGTCGGACTTGAAGGTGCCGTCGTCGTTGGCGTTCTTGCTCCACGGGACGTTCACCGACGTCGGGATGTGACCGGCACGCTGCGACTGCTCCTGCGGCAGGTGGGCCGGAGCGAGCAGGCGGCCGGCATACTCGTCGGGGCTGCGCACGTCGACCAGGTTCTGTACGCCGATTGCGGCGACGACCTCGTCACGGAACGCGCGGATGGAGCGGTCCTGCTCCTGCGCGGTGTAGGTGGTCGGCGTGGGGGTGGGCAGCTCGTCGGTCAGCTCGCGGCTGTCCAGCTCCCACTTCTTGCGACCGCCGTCGAGCAGCTTGACGTCCTGGTGGCCGTAGAGCTTGAAGTACCAGTACGCGTAGGCGGCGAACCAGTTGTTGTTGCCGCCGTACAGGATGACGGTGGTGTCGTTGCCGATGCCGCGCTCGGACAGGAGCGCCTCGAACTGCTCCTTGTTGACGAAGTCGCGGCGGACCGGGTCCTGGAGGTCCTTGGTCCAGTCGAGCTTGACGGCGCCCTTGATGTGGCCCTTGTCGTAGGCAGTGGTGTCCTCGTCGACCTCGACGATCACGACCTGGTCGTTGTCGAGGTTGTCGGCCACCCACTGGGCGGAGACGAGTGAGTTCTCGCGGCTCATGATGAAAGTATCCTTAGTTGGTTGACTTAATGCAATACCATCGTGACCGACCGTCATGAACAACGCGGGGAGGTCGCCGGGCGCAACAATCCACGCGAGGTGGATCAGAAGGAGCGCCCCGGTCAGTCGTTGCGGACGAGCCGCAGGTTGACCCCGCTCAGTGCATTCGACACAGCGCCGAGCTGACGCGGCAGTTGTCGACTGCACGGCGCTTGGTCAGCAGGGTCGCGGGCATGACGGCAACAGTAGGGCGAGATCGGCCCAGGACCCAGCCGGGATTCCACATCGTGAGACTCATGACCACATTCTGAGATCAGCAGGCCGACGGGACCGTCCGCGACTGGGTCCCCGGCTCCGAGCCGGGCGTCACGGAGACCTGCCAGCTGCCCGACTGGCGGATCCCCGAGCGCATCACCCAGGAGACGCTGTGGGTCGTGCCGGGATCGAGGTTCACGCCGACGCCCGCGACCTGGCGGCGCGCGAAGGCCACCACGGCCGGGTCGCGGAGGGTGCGGCCGTCGATGGTGAGGCTGGAGATGGCGCCGTCGATCGGGGAGGTCAGGTAGACCACGACGTACTGCTGGCCCTTGGCGATGCCGCGCACCGGATCGCCCACGCCGGTGACGCTGGCGGGCAGGTCGGAGAGGTTCGGCGGCGTGTGGCTGGTGAGGGTCAGGTCGCCGACGCCGTCCTGGATGCCGCCACCGCACGAGCGGGAGGCCACCGAGACGGAGTACTGCAGGTAGTAGGACATCTTCGACTCGGTGGAGTCGTTGATGTAGACCCCCGCCTGGGGGTGCACCGTCGGCGTGGTCGGGAACTCCCCCGCGATGGCCGTGCCGGCGATGGAGCGCTGGTCCTGGGGTACGAACGAGTGCATCCGGATCCGGCCCTCCGCGACGCCGCGCGCCAGGCCGCGGATCGCGGTCACCGGATCGCCGTGACCGTCGGCGAAGACGTTGAAGACAGCCTTGGCGACCGCGTTCTGGTAGTCGCTCTGCAGGTTCACGTCGGGGGTGGTGAGGTAGATCTGGTTCTCGACGGCCTGCACGACGTTCCACGACGCCACCGGTGGGTACGGCGGGACCGACACCGCACCCAGGCCCTGCAGCAGGTAGGACACGGCGACGGGGTCCACGAAGAACACCCCGTCCACGCGCCGACCCTCGACCCGCTCCCAGCGCGCGCGGACCATCTCGGCCGCCCGCACGGCGTCCGGGGTCATCGTCGCGTCGACCGCGGCCTCCTTGAGCAGCGGGCCGAACAGCCGCTTCTCGTCGGGCCGCAGCCGTAGCGAGGGGACGTTCTGGACGCCCTCGAGGTGCGCGACGTCGTCCTGCTGGACGATGTGCACGGTCCCGTGGTCGGCGCGGACCAGGGAGACCGAGCCCGCGAGACCGCCGAGCGAGCGCAGTTCGGCGTTGTTCTCCAGGACCAGCAGGTAGTAGCGCGGACCGTGCGCGCCGAGCAGGGACGGCATCATCTGCGCGGCCCGGTACGCCGAGCCCAGGCTCGACCGCGCGACGCCCACCAGGCCCCGCAGCTCGTCGAACCGGGCGCGGAACGGACCGACGAACCCGGAGCTGTCCACCTCGTCGAGGCGTGCGGCGGCGTCCGCGAACGCCTGCTCGCTAGTGCGGGCCGGCCCCTGGAGCGCCGCGATGCGGGCGAGCGGGAAGCGGTGGCCCCGCGGCTGGAAGGAGTCGCCCGTCACCTGCTGAGCGGCCCCGACCACCGGGGGCAGGCCCCGTTGGCCGAGGTCGTCGAGCACCGAGGAGACCGTCGCGATCCCGCGTGCGTCGTCGCCGAATACGGGGACGTGCTCCAGGACGGCCCACGTCGGTCCACCGGTCCGGCTGTCGGCCCGGCCGGCGGCCGCCTGCATGCGGGCGAGGGCGGTCCGCGCGCCGCTGGCGTCCCCGCGCAGCAGCGAGGCCTTCATGATCTCGGACTCGCGCGCGACGTCGGACAGGTCGTGGGCCACGGTCCAGGCACGGAAGCCGCACCAGATGCCGAACAGCACCAGGAGCACGCCGGCTCCGATCGCCGCGGCGACCCGGGGATGGTCCTTCGCCCGCCGCCGGATCCGTCGCCAGCCGCGTGCTCGGCGGCGACGGCGTACCTCGGGCGACACGGTGGCAGCCTAACCAGGGTCACCCACGGACCCCCTAAGATGCCCAGGGCGGCACGCCGCCCATCTGGACTTCCTTCGACCCTGGGGCAAACCTCGTGGACTTCAAGCAGTTTCTCGGCGTGATCCGCCGGCGCTGGATCAGCGTCGTGGTGGTCTTCGTCGTCGCCCTGGTCGCCGCGGGCGGCGTCACCGCCCTGATCACCCCGAAGTACCAGTCCACGACCGAGGTCTTCCTCAAGATCGACGTCCGCAACATGACCGACGCGTACGCCGCCACGCTGTTCGCGCAGAACCGAGCCACGGCGTACGCCGACCTCGCCAAGAGCACCGAGCTCGCCGGACGGGTCGTCAAGCAGCTCAACCTGGCGATGACGCCGGAGGAGCTCGCCTCCGAGATCAGCGCCGAGGTCGTCGAGTCGACCTCGCTGATCACGCTGACCGTGACCGACCCGAACGCCCGCCAGGCCGAGACGATCGCGGACACCACGACCGACCTGTTCACCAAGTACATCGCCGAGCTCGAGACCCCGTCCGGCTCCGACGGCGAGTCCCAGATCAGCGCCGAGATCACTAACAAGGCGACCTACAACCCGAACCCGGTGAGCCCGCACCCGGCGCTCAACATCGTCGTGGCCGGCCTCATCGGCCTGCTGCTCGGCGTGGCCCTCGCCGTGGCGCGCGAACTGCTGGACCGCACGATCCGCACCGCCGACCACGTCGCCGACATCACCGAGGCACCGGTGCTCGCCAGCATCGGCTTCGACGGCGACATCCGGCGCGCGCCGCTGCTCACCGATCTGGGTGGGTTCGCGGCCCGCACCGAGGCGTTCCGCCTGCTGCGCACCAACCTGCAGTTCATCGACCTGGACAACCAGCCGCGCTGCCTGGTCATCACCTCCGCCGTCCCCGGCGAGGGCAAGACGATGACCTCGACCAACCTCGCGGTGGCGCTCGCCCAGACCGGTCGCCGCACCCTCATCATCGACGCCGACCTGCGCCGCCCGCGGGTGGCCAGCACGCTCGGCCTCGACCCGGCGGTCGGCCTCACGACCGCCCTGGTCGGCAAGACCGAGATCGCCGACGCGATCCAGGTGCACGGCCCGAGCGGTCTGCACGTGCTCGCCAGCGGCGCGAAGCCGCCGAACCCGACCGAGATCCTCCAGTCGCGGGTCACCCACGACCTGATCCGCCGGCTGCGGGCGTCGTACGACACCGTGATCATCGACGCGCCGCCGCTGCTGCCGGTCGCGGATGCGTCGGTCCTCTCCACGCTCGCCGACGGCGTCATCGTCGTCATCCGGCACGCCCACACCACCCGGGACCAGGTGACCGAGGCGGTCAACCGCATCCACCAGGTCGGCGGGCGGCTCTACGGCGTCGTGGTCAACATGGTGGCCAAGCGGGCGGTCGGCTCCTATTACTACTACTACTACGAGGAGACCGGCCCCGCCGGCGGCAGCAAGACCGACGCCGGCCGCCGCCGCAAGTAGCAGCAACGCGCCGCCGTCCCGGCCCGCAGCGCGGGCCGGGATCAGCCGGTCACGGCCTCAACTGCTCTGCGGGACGAGGTAGCGCTCCAGCCAGGCCGGCGTGATGCCGGTGAGCTCCTGGAAGCGCCGCGCGTCCGGCGCGAGGACCGCCCGCAGGCGGTCCATCTGGTCCGGCGAGAGCTCGGGGCGCTCGATCCGCCGGGTGATGAGGCGGCGGGCGGCGGCGCTGAACCGCTGCCGGCGCTCGTAGGGGATGCGGCGGTAGGCCCTGCCGACGATGGACCTCCGCATCGAGTCCGCCGCGCCCACCAGCTCGCGCTTCTCGGCGCGCTCGTTGAACCGCACGGTGAGGTCGACGGGGAAGTCGGGGTCCACGCCGAGGAAGGCGAACACCCGGCGCATCGTCTCCTCGGGACTCGCGGCGAGGTCCTCCAGCGGCAGCACCAGGATCTGCTCGGCGCGGAAGTGCTCGAGGAAGAGCGAGAGCTGCTCGGCGTACCGGCTGGCGGAGAGGTAGGGGTTGTACGGGTCGTCGAGATCCGCGAACGCCTCCTCCGCGGTCCGCGGCTCCAGCCCGTGGTAGCGCTCCTCGACGTACGACGCCAACGCCCTCTCGGCGGGGTCGCGGACCAGGTAGATCAGTCGGACGTCGGGCACCATCGCCCACATCCGCTCGGCGACACCGGGCAGCGCGGGGGCGCGGGTGTACATGGTCGAGCTCTCGCCGACCAGCCGCTTGCCGCTCGGGAAGAGGCCGCGGTAGCGGTTCTCCCAGCCCTTGTGGTCGGGGTCGGCGAAGAAGCGCAGCTCCTTGAGCTCGGCCATGCCGATGTCGGGATGCTGGCCCAGGTAGGTGTGCAGGCTGGTGGTGCCGGACTTGGCGGCCCCGATGACACACAGGTCCGGGAGCCGGCCACCGTCGGCGGGCAGCGGGTCGTCGCACTCCGAGCGACGCGGCAGGTGGGAGCGCAGCTCCTGGCACGGCGGGCACGCGTCCAGCGCGTCGCCGCGAGCGGTGAGCTGCCACCCGAGGCCGGCGATGACGTCCTCACGGTTGGTGATCAACAGCGGGAGGTAGCACAGGTCGCAGGCGATCGTGACGATCGAGGGGTCGATCGAGCTTCGAGAGAGGAGCGTCACGGTTCAGCGGCTCCTGCGGGCAGGGGTCATGCACATGGAAGGCTCCCGAGTGGTGGGTCGGATCAGGTGCCGGCGACCTGGCACCCGCGCCTACCCGACCGACGGGCGCAGGGAACGGTTCACCGGTTGTCTATACAACAGCACTCAACACTTCAGGTTACGCCGCACTCACCGGCACCGCCACCGGGGCACGTCGCCCCAGCTGCCGGAAGGCCGCCCACCACGCGATCGCGGAGACGAACCAGCCCAGGGCCAGACCCCACGCGCAGCCGACTCCCCCGCCGACGAGGGCACCGCCGTACACGAAGCCGACCAGGAGGATCATCACGGCCACGCTGAGGATCATCGAGCGGCGTACGGCGCGCAGGCCGACCATGCCCGCACGGGCACCGATGCTGAGGCCGATCGCCACCAGCAGCACACCGTTCGCCGGCAGGTAGTCCTTGGCCGAGGCCCACGTCGCGCCGAGGAGCTGGCGGCCGATCGCGTCGGGCAGCAGGACCATCACCGCGCCGTTGAGGGCCGCGATCGCGACCGCCACGACGGTGATCCGGCGGGTGTGCGCGGAGACGAACTCCATGTCGTCGCGGTGGTGCGCGACCTCGGCGACCGTGCCGGCGACCAGCGCGGACTCCAGGAGCGTGTACGGGCGCATCAGCAGCTGCGCACCCAGCAGGGCGCCGACGGTCGCCGACCCGAACATCGCGCGCACGATCGCGGCGATCGCGAGCAGGCACACCTGGGTCACGCCGAAGGTGACCGCGAAGCGCCACGACAGGTGCCAGGTGGCGGTCAGCCACGCCGCCGAGAAGCGCGTCCCGCGGGCACGCCAGACCCAGACGGCGTACAGGCCCGCGACAGCGCCGGAGCCTGCCCAGGCACCGACCATGGCGTTGACCCCGGAGATGCCGGCGACCTGGAGCACGACGACGACACCCACGAGCAGGACCAGCCAGATCACGTCGAGACGCAGGGCGATCCCCGCGCGCTGCAGGCCGATGGCGACGAAGCGCCCGACGTCCTGCAGGGTCAGCAGCGGGACGCAGATGGCGAAGACGCACAGCGCCCAGCCGGTGCTGCTGGAGACCGGGACGAGGGCGAGGCCGACCAAGCCGGTGAGGAGCGCGGTGCCGACGCCGACGAGCCAGCTGCTGCCCATCACCTCGTGCAGCCGCGCCCTCGCCTCCTTCGGCTCGACCAGGACCGGGTTGCTGACCACGGACCGCGACACGGCCTGGACCAGGCCGTACACCAAGAAGACCAGGCTGAACGTGCCGAAGTCACGCGGGTCGAGGGTCCGGGCGGCGATGAGCGACGCGAGGACGTTGGACCCGCCGGACACGGCCTGGTCCAACGCCACCACGCCCATCCGGCGACCGGTCTGACGCCCGGTCTCGAGCTTGTGGCTGCCGCGTCCCATCCGGGTGCTCAGTCCGCCTTGCGGACGAAGACCATGAGCGTGGGGGCCAGGACCGGCGGGGTCAGCCGGTCGGCGACCTGGGCGGCACGCCAGGCGACCGCGCTGGAGCCGAAGTACGTCGGCTCCGAGGCGTGCCCGTAGACGACCACGTGGTGCGGGGCGAACAGCCGGCGCAGGTCGCGCCGGGTGTTCATGCTGTAGCGCACGGGGAAGACGTCCTGCTCCTTGCGCTCGGGCTGCAGGCGCTTGAGGAAGGTGGTGTGCAGCTCGTTCGGCACGGCACGCGCCCCGAGGCCGATCATCCCCCACTTGTTGGGGGTGCGGGCCGCGAACCAGCCGCCGGGCTTGAGCACCCGGATCACCTCGGCGGCCACGGTCGGCGCGTCCTCGGCGGCGACGTGCTCGAGCACGTAGTCGGCCAGCACGACGTCGAAGGTCTCGTCGTCGTAGGGCAGCGGCGCGCCCGGCTCGATCACGTGCGCGGCGGCCAGCGTCGGGTTGGTGAGCACGACGTCGTCGACGTCGACGCCCTCCACCCGTCCGACGCGCTCGTGGAAGGCCCGCAGGTGCTTGTGGTAGTCCGACATCGGCTCGAAGGCCCACAGGCCGCGGCCGGCGCCGAAGTCGAGGACGACGCTCTGGTCATTGAGGAGTGCGTTCACCCGCGAGTAGAACTCGACGAAGCCGTCGTACCGGGTGAATCCACCTGCCTCGACCTCCGGGTAGAGCCTGGTCAACAGGCGCCCAGGGCGGAACTCCATGCGAACTCCTCACATCAGGTCGGCCAGAGTCTAGGACCGTTCGCTTTGCTCGCGGGCGCAGACCCGCCCAAGCCCGTGGGCGTACGCCGATAGGGTCCTCCCCATGCGTGTGTTGTTCGACGGTTCGGCCTTCTTCCGCCACCGCCGTTCCGGCATCGGCCGTTACTTCAGCGAGCTGGTCGGCGCGTACGCCGGCGACGCCGGACTCGGCGTGACCCCGGTGCTGCCCTACCGCTACATCACCAACGCGCAGGCCGGCCGGCTGCACGGCGTCCACAGCCTGCCGCTGCCCCGGCGCTTCCGCGACCCCGTGCTGCACCGGCTCAACGCCGCGCCCGCGCGCGCCGCGCAGCGCGCCGGGCACGACCTGGTCCACTATCCGCTCTATGACGAGGACCTCCTCGACGCGGCGCGCGGGCAGCGGTCGGCGACGACCGTCTACGACTTCACCTTCGAGCTCATGCCCGAGCTGTTCGGCGACCAGAGTCGCGAGCTCGCGCTGAAGAAGGAGTTCCTCGGCGCGTGCGACGTGCTGTTCTGCATCTCCGAGGCGACCGCGCGCGATCTCAAGCAGGTCCACCCGCACCTGGACCAGCCGGTGGTCACCACGCCGCTCGCGGTCGGTGAGGAGTTCCGCGGCGCGCACCGCCGGCCGCGCTCCCTGCCCGAGCGCTACCTGCTGCACGTGGGCAACCGGGTCGAGCACAAGAACGTGGACCTGATCCTCCGGGCGTTCGCCGACCTGGCCAAGACCGACCCGACGCTGCACCTGGTGCTGTCGGGCCAGGGCATGGCCGACGAGGCCGCACGGCTGGAGGCGTTCGGCATCGCGGAGCGCACCCGCGTCGTACGGCTCAGCGACCGGGATCTGCCGGGTGCCTACCAGCACGCGCAGGCCTTCGTCTTCCCCTCGCGCTACGAGGGCTTCGGGCTGCCGCTCGTCGAGGCGATGGCGGCCGGTGCGCCCTGCGTCATCAGCGACGCGCCCGCACTGCTCGAGGTGGCCGGCGAGGCCGCCGACGTGGTCGACCCCGACGACGCGCAGGCACTGACCGCGACCCTGGAGCGGCTGCTCGGCGACCCGGCCCTCGCGGCCCGCCGGCAGCGTGAGGGCCGGGCCCGGGCGGCGGAGTTCACCTGGCGGCGTACGGCGGAGCTGACCGTCGCCGGCTACCGGGCCGCCCTGGAGGCATGACCTGCGCACGGCCCGCGCGTTGATCCGTTCGTCGTCGTCCGGGTCGCCGGGTCCCTAGACTCAGGACCTGTTCTCGGATGGCTGCCCCCCTGCTGTCGACGCCCCTCGGAGTCCCCTTGCCTGCCTCGCTGACCACCGTCCTGCGCTCGCCCGCCCTCGCGGGAGCCCGTGCCAAGGCCCGCACCTGGGCGGAGGACCACGTCGACCGCCCGGTGACCAGTGCGCTGAAGGTCGGCGCGAAGGTGCGCTCCGGGAAGGCCGACGTCGTCTACCTGGGCGATTCGTCGATGATCCACATCTCCCCCTCCGACATCGACCGGCGCCGGCTCGGTGAGATGTTCGCCGACGAGAGCGGCTACGACGTGGCGCCGTACTACGGGCCGGCGTACCCGCCGGCGGTGTTCGCCGAGCTGCTCCGGCTGATCGCGCCCTACCAGCGCCCGAAGGCGATCCTCTGCTCGATCCCGATCCGGCCGTCGACCCAGCTGCACGCCACCGAGCACCCGGTGTTCGGCTACCGCAACGCGCGCCGCACGCTGCGCCAGGCTCCGCGGATGAGCTCGCTGGCGACGAAGGTGCTGCGCCCGGCGCCGACCCAGGAGGACTACGACCGCTTCTACGCGACCGAGCGCAGCTCGCGGTGGGGCGGCCAGCAGACCATCGGCCACTTCCGCCGCGAGCTCAAGGGCATCGACGCCACCACGGCCCCCGAGGACCGGCTGCGGGTCATGTGGGACTACTTCCACGGCGAGTTCAGCGACGACCACCCGGGCCTGCAGGACTGGGTCCGGCTCGGGGAGCAGGCCCGCCTGCTCGGCGTACCGCTCATCGCGTACCGGGCCCACATGCCGTTCCAGTTCGGCACCCGGCTGTTCGGCCCCGAGTTCGTCGCCCACGTCGAGCACAACTGGGCCCTGATCGAGCAGGCGCTGAAGACCGGCCTCGGCGACGGCGGCATCCTGCTCGACGTACCCCCGCCGCCGGACGAGCACTTCATCCTCCCCCAGGACGGCACCGAGCACTGGAACCAGCACGGGCGGCTGGCCCTGGTCGAGCGCCTCAAGCGGGCCGTGGCGGACGTCGCCGGCTGATCACGGGCCGACCGTCAGGCGCCAGCCAGGAACTCGTCCACGGCGTCGCGGAACAGCCGCGCGCCCGCCACGTTGACGTGGCACTGGTCGTCGGTGAGGTCCTCGCGGATCCCGTTGCCCGGGTCGAAGACGAGGGCGGTCAGGTCGAGATAGCGCGCGCCCGGAGTGTCGTCGCAACGCCCGGCGAGCTCGGTCCGCAGCGTGTCGAACGCCGACATCCGGGTCGGGAAGTCGCCGACCACGGGCAGCGCCCCGACGTTGAGGTGGTCGCGGCACGGTGGCGGCGGCGTGACGAAGACGACCGGCGCGTAGCCGAGCTCGTCGGCCAGGGCGACGGTCGAGCGCACGAAGCCGTCCACGAAGCCCAGCGGCCAGTGGCCGGGCGAGCCGTGCTTGGCGAGGTGGCAGCGCACGTCGATCTCGCCCAGGCAGACCAGCAGCGGGATCGGGCGGCGCGAGGCCTTCGCGATGACCGTCAGGTACCGCCGGGCCCACCGCGGCACCCCGCCCGCGGCCACCGAGTACATCAGCCGCGAGCCGAGGTGGACGATGTAGACGCCGTCCCGGCCGCGCAGGAAGTTGGCGGTGACGTAGCTGCGGTTGAGGTGCACCGTGTGCGAGTCACCCAGCCAGACCTCCCGCACGCCGCCGGTGAGCAGGTCGGCGGCGAGCCGCAGCGTCGTCCCGGTCGAGATCAGGAAGTCCCGGGTACGACGGGCCCAGTGGGCCGCCCGCGCGGTGTCGAAGCCCAGGACGGTCGGGTAGCGCACAGCGCTCAGACCGCGGGCACGAGCCGGTCGATCACCGCGATCGCCGCGGCGTCCTCGGCGTGGACCGCGGCGACGTCCCAGAAGGTCGTCGGCGAGCTGGGCTGCTCCCGCTCGGCCCGCTTCCTGGCCTCGGCGAGCGTGGCGCGGAACAGCGGGTGGCCGCCGTTGTCCCAGACGGCGCACTCGGAGTAGCCGAGCGCCTCGAGCGCGTCCCAGACGGCCATCGCGTCGTTGCCGGCCGCCGTGGAGGCGCGGTGGTCGTACTCGAAGAACAGGACCGGCTTGGACTCCGCCCACTCCGCCGCGATGGCGGGCACCAGGGTCACGTCGTACCCGTCGGTGTCGGACTTGACCAGGCGCACGTCGGCGAAGTCGGGGTGCCGGCGCCGCAGCTCGCCGACGGAGATGGTCGGCAGGCTGGCGCCGTCCGTCGACTGCTGGAGCGTCGCGGTGCCGCCGATGCGCGCGGTCGAGAAGGTCGCCTGGGTGTCGTCGACGGTCAGCACGGACGGCTCCACCACGACCGCCGCGTTGCCCTCGACGTTGTGGCGCAGGAACGGCAGGAACACCTCGTCCGGCTCCACGGCCAGCACCCGGCCGGGCACGCGGTCCAGCAGCAGCAGCGTGGAGTCGCCGATGTTCGCACCGACGTCGACCATCGCGATCTCGTGGCCCGCCGAGAGGCCGGCGGCGAGGTCCAGCAGGTTCATGCCGTACGCCGGGTCCAGCCGCATGTAGTCGGGGAGCCGGTGCGCCCACGGCATCGCCATCCGGACGCCGTCCAGGTCGCGCTCGACCCACCGGTTCGGCCAGCGATCGCGCAGGTACCAGCCCGCCCGACGACGGATGCGCGCCACGAGGGACTCGGGCTGCGGCGCGGGACGCGCCGCAGGATCGACATGTGCCATAGGGGTCGAATCTCCTTGAAATCCCGAAGGAACACCAGCATATCCACTGCTCACCGGGCTTCGGCCGGTCGCCGATCCGGTCATCCGAGAAGCTCGTCGATGACCGCCAGGACCCGCTCCGGCGGGATCGAGACGTCGTCGAGGACGCCGACCTGCGGGGCGCCCTCGCGCACCGCACCGTCGGCGACCAGGTAGCGGTAGTCGTAGCCGCCGACCGCCTCCGCGATGGTCCACAGCCCGAGGTGCACGTACGTCGCCGCGAACATCTCCAGCACGGCCAGCCCGGGCGTGCCGAACAGGATGTTGGTCAGCCCGGCGCCGTGCGGCGACACGACGATCTCGGCGCCATGGAAGATGTCGATCTGCTCCTGGACGCTGAGCGTGCCGGGGTCGAGCATCACGAACCCGCGCCGCTCCAGCTCGGGCCACAGCTGCGGCTCCTCGACGTAGCGGCGGGTGTTCGGCGCCTGACCGCGCGACAGGTAGAGCCGGCGCGGGAGGTCGCCGGCTGAGGCGGTGGCCGGCAGCCGGTCGCGCAGCCACTGCGTGACCCATCGCGGCGCGTCGAGGTCCTGGTTGGGGGTGCTGGGCACCAGCAGCCGGTCGGCCCGATAGGTCACCCCGCGCTCCGGCTGCAGCAGGCGTACGCCGGGCCGGGCGATGCCGCTGAGCTCCAGGATCTGCCGCTGGTAGCCCGCTTGGTGCGGGACCACGATCGCGTCCACCTCGGTGCCCGGCAGCGCCTCCTCGAAGATGCCGTAGCGGCCGATCGCGTCGTACAGGAAGTGGTAGTAGTTCGAGACCGTGCCGCGGGTGGCGAGGTTGAGGACGGTCCCGGGGACGCGCTCGACCCGGCCCAGGCTGGGGCGCAGGAACACCGGGTGCTCACGCCAGCCGTCGATCCCGAAGTAGCCCGAGGTCTGGTAGTCGAGCAGGCCGCCCGGCGTCGTGATCGCGCCGAAGTCGCCGCTGACCCGGCCGCCGGCGACGTCCAGTACGTAGCGGGCGGGCACCTCGGCCCGCTCCCCCGCGACGAACCGCCAGTGCCGGGGCGGGCTCCCGATCGCCGGCCCGCGGCGCAGGCTCTCGCCGGGGCCGCCGGGGTGCAGGGTGACAGCGTCGGGCTCGCGGCGTGCGGTCTCCTCCGAGCGCGTGGTCGCCGAACGCGGCAGCGCTCGATCGCCGAAGACGCCGGAGACCCGGCGGAAGACCAGGCCGGCGAGCAGGGACAGCAGCCGATGGCCACGCTTGAGGAACGGCCAGAGCGGCTGCAGCCGGGCGGGGAGCTTGCTCATCGGCCGACGAAGCGCCGGACCACGGCCCAGACCGGCGGGAAGCTGACGATGCGCCGCACCAGCGAGCGCAGCCACAGCGGCTTGATCAGCTTGCGGGCCAGCCGCGAGAGCCGTCCGTCGGTGCGCAGCAGGATCAGCTCCAGCTCGCCCTCGACCTCGCGGTTGAGGTCGACGGGCGGATGGGTCATCGGGAAGGTCATCGGCACGGCCGGCACGGGGTCCTTCGCGGCGCGCGTGTGGGTCGCGCCCTCGCCGTAGCCGTCGTTCTCGACCAGGATCACCCGCGGCATGATCGACAGGCCCCGGCGCGACATGATCGTGACCCACCAGTGGTGGTCCCAGCCGCGCGAGTCGCCGTCCAGGTCGCCCGCCACGTCGGTGAAGTGGCGCAGTGCCGCCTCGGTCGTCAGCGCTTCGGGGTGCGGGACGACCGGCGTACGCCGGATCGCGGGGGCCGTGCGCGGGACGTGGGCGTGGCGCTCCTCCGCACCGGCGTGGTCGCGGTCGAACTCGGCGCGGTGCAGGTGCCAGCGATCGGCCCAGGTGGCCCAGCCCCACACGCTCGCCCAGGTGCTGAAGTCGTAGCTCGCACGGAACATCCGCTCCGGCACGCCGTGCGGGTCGCCCGAGATCTGCCAGACCCTCGGCTCGTCGCGGTAGCGCTCCAGGAGCTCGGCGCAGAACCGGAAGAAGGTCGGGTCGGGGATGCAGTCGTCCTCGAGGACGATCGCGCGGTCGACGCGCTCGAAGGCCCAGTCCAGGCCGAGCTCGACGTTGGCCTCGAGGCCGAGGTTGCGCTCGGCGTACTTCGTCTCGAGCTTGCAGGGCCAGTCGACCGCGGACGCCACCAGGTCGCGCACCTCCTGGCACTGCGCGGCCTCGCCGGGACGGTCCGGCCGCGGCCCGTCGGCGACCACGAGCAGGTGCTCGGGCCGGATCCGGCGCAGCACCTCGAGGTTGCGGCGAGTGACCTCGGGCCTGCGGAACACGATCAGCACGACGGGCGTCGCCGCAACCGCGTCCTCAGCTGTCGCCGCAACCGCGTCCTCAGCTGACGTCATCGACCGGCCTTCCTGTCGGTCCAGCGGGAGATCGTCCGGACCGCGGCGACCGCGGGGCCGCTGTCGGCGGCCGAACGAAGAACGGTGCGCATCCTAGGAGAACGTACGACGCGGCGGGCCAGCCGCGCCGCGCGACCGCCGACCCTTCCCAGGACCAGCTCCAGCTCGCGCTCGACCTCCACGGCGAGCTCGACCCGGGCGGGATGGCGCAGCGGGAAGGCGGCCGGGCGCGCGCGCCCGTAGTCGGCACCGCCGCCGGTGGTGTGCGTGGCGTGCTCGCCGAAGCCGACGTTCTCGACCAGGCTGTGGGCCGGCGTCACGCACAGCCCGCCCTCGGCCATCACGGTGAGCCACCAGTGCTTGTCCCACCCGTGGGTCACCACGTCGGTCGAGGCGGCGGCCTCGGCGAAGTGGCGGCGCGCGCCGCGGGTCACGAGCTGTGCCCGGTCCAGGTCCACCGGCCGGGTGCGCACCGGGCGGTCGCCGCGGTCGTGCCCGCTCGCAGCGTGGTCGCGGGGGAACAGCGCCCGGTGGCGCTGCCAGCGGGCGGCCCAGGTGGCCCAGCCCCACACGCTCGCCCACGCCGTGAAGGCGTAGCTGTCGTCGCCGAACAGGGCCTGGGGCACCCCGAGGCCGTTGCCCGCGACCTGCCAGACCCGCCGGTCGTCGGCGTACCGGTCCAGGAGCTCCTCGCAGAACCGGAAGAACGTGAGGTCCGGCAGGCAGTCGTCCTCGAGCACGATGGCCCGCTCGACCCGCTCGAAGACCCAGTCCAGGCCGGTCTCGACATTGCCCTCGACGCCGAGGTTGCGCTCGCTGAAGCGCGACTCGACGCGCGTCTCCCCGGATCGGGCCGCGAAGTCGTCGACCAGCGCGCGCACCTCCGCACAGCGCGGCGCGTCCTCGGGCCGGTCGGGGCGGGGCCCGTCGGCGACCACGAGCAGGTGCCGCGGCCGCGCCGCACGGACCGCCTCGAGCAGGCGGCGGGTCAGGTCCGGACGGTTGAAGACGATCAGCACCACCGGCGTCGCCAGCACTCGGTGCCCCTTCCTCGGACGTTGGTCGGAAGTCCCCCCGGCGGCGGATTCTATGCAGGTCCACCGCAGTGTTGTCCGGCGCGTGGATCGCCCGCCGCGACCGGGCTGCGCTGATACAGTCGCCGCCGTCCCATCGGCGGCTCGAGGTAGGTCATGCCCCCCAGCACCCAGCGTGTCGTTGCGAAGATCAAGCGGGCCGACGCCCGTCTGGCCACGCAATGGCTCAAGCGACAGACCAAGGCGTCCATCGCCCGTACCGGCTATCTGGTCACCCGGATGGACGATGAATCGCGGCGCTACGTCGCGGTCACCCACAACGACGAGGTGCCGCTGCCACGCGGCGCGGAGGCGGCCCTGCGGGCCGACAGCCCGAAGCTGGCCTCGCTCGAGGCGCGGTACGCCGCGGCCGCCGAGCAGGGCGTGCTCGCCGCCGTGCCGACCCAGTGGCACAGCGGCTTCTTGAAGCGGAACCTGTCGATGGCGTGGTTCCGCGGCGACAACGCCTACGTGTGGCAGTTCCGCCACCTGGGCAACTCCGCGAAGATCCGGATGTACCTCAGCCTGCTCGACGTGGCCGGCCGCGACCGGCTCGGCCTGCTCGACAAGCTCGACGAGGACGGCCTGTTCGGAGCCTGGACGTTCACCTACGGGGACCGCAAGCCGGTCAGCCGGGACCTGCTCGACAGCGTCAACGAGATCAGCTACCTCGACGAGCAGATGGGCCTGTCCGGCATCGACGGGCTCCGCGTGCTCGACATCGGAGCCGGCTACGGCCGCCTCGCGCACCGCATGTCGGCGGCGCTGCCCAACCTGGCGGCGTACGACTGCATCGACGGTGTCGCGACGTCCACGTTCCTGTGCGACTACTACCGCGAGTTCCGCGGCATGCCGGAGTCGGTGCGCGTCGTACCCCTCGACGAGCACGAGAAGCTCGGCGAGCGCTACGACGTCGCCGTCAACATCCACTCGTTCTCCGAGTGCTCGCTCGAGGCCATCAACTGGTGGCTCGACCGCATCGCGGAGCGCGACGTGGAGTGGCTGCTGATCGTCCCGAACGAGCCCGACGAGCTGCTCAGCACCGAGCTCGACGGGTCCTTCAAGCCGTTCCGCCAGGACGTGCTGGACCGCGGCTACGAGCTCGTCGACAGCCGCCCGGTCCACCAGAGCGACGAGCTGCGGGAGCTCATCGACCTGCACGACCGCTTCTACCTGTTCCGGAAGGTCGCCCGATGACCGCGCGCAGGGCCATGATCACCGGCATCACCGGGCAGGACGGCTCCTACCTGGCCGAGCTCCTGCTCAGCAAGGGGTACGAGGTCCACGGCCTGGTCCGTCGCTCCTCGACCCTGAACCGGAGCCGGATCGACCACCTGCACAGCGAGTCCGGGCTGCACCTGCACTACGGCGACCTCACCGACGGGGTGAGCCTGTCCAACCTGATCCGCGACATCACGCCGCACGAGGTCTACAACCTCGGCGCGCAGAGCCACGTGAAGGTCTCCTTCGAGGTGCCGGAGTACACCGCCGACACCGACGCGACCGGCACGCTGCGGCTGCTCGAGGCGATCCGCGCGGCCAAGCTGGACACCCGCTTCTACCAGGCCTCCACCTCGGAGATGTTCGGCGCGACCCCGCCGCCGCAGAAGGAGGACACGGTCTTCTACCCGCGTTCCCCGTACGGCGCCGCGAAGCTCTACTCGCACTGGGTGACCGTTAACTACCGCGAGGCCTACGACCTGTTCGCCGTCTCCGGGATCCTGTTCAACCACGAGTCGCCGCGCCGCGGCGAGAGCTTCGTGACGCGCAAGATCACCCTCGGTGTCGCGGCGATCAAGCTCGGCGTCACCGACCACCTCAGCCTCGGCAACCTCGACGCGATCCGCGACTGGGGCTACGCCAAGGAGTACGTCGAGGGCATGTGGCGCATGCTCCAGCACGACGAGCCGCAGGACTACGTCCTGGCGACCGGCATCGGCACCACCGTGCGGGAGTTCTGCGAGTACGCCTTCTCGCACGCCGGGCTGAACTGGGAGGACCACGTCCGCTACGACAAGTCCTACGAGCGGCCCACCGAGGTCGACGCGCTGATCGGCGACGCGACGCGGGCCCGCGAGGTGCTCGGCTGGCAGCCCGCCACCGACGCCAAGGGCCTGGCCGCGCTGATGGTCGACGCGGACCTCGACCAGCTCGGCAAGCTGATCGAGCGGTCCTGACCCGACCGATGCACCTCGTGCTCGACGCCGTCGCCGTGCGCGAGGGCAGCTCGGCCGTCGTCGTCGGCGGCCTGCTCCGCGGGTGGGCCCAGCTCCCCCACGGCGACCGCGTGACGGTCCTCGCCGGCCCTGAGGGGCCCGCGTTCGACGTACCGGACGGCATGGGGGTGGAGCGGCTCACGCCGCCCGTGGGCGGTCCCGCCGGCGCGGCCTGGCTGCGCTCCTTCGGCGTACGACGGGCGGCGCGGCGGCTGGGTGCCGACGTGCTCCTCGCCGGCGTACCGGCCAGCTCGCTCGCGGGCGGGGCGCCGCAGCGCGGGGTGATCCTCTACGACCTGCGCCACGAGCTGCGCCCGCACCAGTTCTCGGGGAAGACCCGGGCGGCGCGGGCGGTCTCGTGGGGCTGGAGCCTGAGGCGCGCCGATCGGATCCTCACCATCTCCGAGCGCACCCTCGAGGACCTGCGCCGGCTGCACCCGCGGCTCGCGCCCCGGGGCGTCGCGGCCCAGCTCGGCTCCGACCACGCCGACGCGTGGGCTCGCCCCGGCTCCGAGGATCGCCGCTACGCCCTGGCCTTCGGCCACTTCGCGAACAAGAACGCCGAGGCCGTGATCGAGGGCTGGGCACGGTACGCCGGCTCCGCGCCGGCCGCGGACCTGGTGCTGCGGCTGGTCGGCATGGGATCGGCGGACCGGGCAGCGGCCCAGGCCCGCGTGGACGCGCTGGGCATCGCCGACCGGGTCGAGCTGATGCCCTGGCTCGACGATGCCAGCTTCGCCGCCTGCTTCGCCGGGGCGTCGCTGGTGCTGTTCCCGTCCGACTTCGAGGGCTTCGGGCTGCCCGCGGCCGAGGCGGTGCGGCTCGGCATCCCGACCGTCGTGTCGGGCGACCCTGCGCTCGCCGAGGTGACCGGCGGCCACGCCGTCGTCGCGGCGTCCACCTCGGCCGACGACCTGGCCGCGGCGACCCGCGAGGCCCTCGCCCGCACGCCCGAGCAGCTCGCGGCCGGCCGCCGGTTCGCCGAGGCGTTCACCTGGCGGCGTACCGCCGAGACGGTGCGGGCCGGGTTCGTCAGGAGCTGACCAGCCCCGGCTCGAGGTAGGCGGGGTCGTCCTCGACTCCGGTCCGCAGGCGCCGCAGGTCGACCTCGACCATCTGCCCCACGACGTCCTCGAAGCTCACCGAGGCCGTCCAGCCGAGCTCCCTGGCGGCGGGGCCGGGGTCGGCCACCGAGGTCGCCAGGTCGGCCGGCCGGACCAGGGCCGGGTCGTGCACGACGTACGACGACGCGCCCGGGATGCCGGCGGCGTCGAAGGCTCGCTCGACGAGCTCGCCGAGGGTGTGCATCACGCCGGTGCCGATCTGCACGTCGACCGGCTCGCCGTGCGCGAGGCTGGCCCGCATCGCGCCGACGTAGTCGCCCGCGTGCCCCCAGTCGCGCGCCACATCGAGGCTGCCGAGCGTGACCGAGTCGGCGAGGCCGAGGGCGATCGCGGCGGCGGCGCGGGTGATCTTGCGGGTCACGAACTGCTCGCCCCGCAGCGGGCTCTCGTGGTTGAACAGGGTGCCGACCGACGCGAACACGCCGTGGTCGCGCCGGGCCTGGGCGACCAGCTCGGCGGCGCGGCGCTTCGACTCGGCGTACGGGCTCTTCCCGCCCAGGGTCTCGGCCGACGACGCCTGGAACATCCGCACGTCGTGGCCCTCGCGGCCGAGCGCGACGACGGCGCCCAGCAGGGTCGCGACCGGCGCGGTGTTGCAGGCGAACGTGAGCTCCGGCCGCTCCCAGCTGCCGCCGACCGAGCTGAACGCCGCGAGGTGGTAGATCTCGTCGGGCCGCACGCCGGCGACCAGCTCGCCGAGCGCCACCTCGTCGCGGATGTCGAGGGTCACCAGCTCGGCGGCGGGCGCGTAGAGGCGCGTGCGCGCGCCGCCGTCACCGCTGGGCGAGAGCGTCCCGACGACCCGCAGTCCGTCGGCGAGGAGGGCACGTGCGAGGTGGATCCCGTCCTGGCCTCCCACGCCGGTGATCAGCGCCGTTCGGGAGGGGGTCACGGCACGGAAGTGTACGGCCCCGAGGGGTGCGCCACCGCGCCGGGCGATCCACGTTAAGGTTGATCGACACGCCGAAGTTGGGCTCGGCCAGCCGCGTGACGAAACGGCATCGACCTCGTTGATGCCGCGTGCTGGGGGGCGCATCACAACCGTAGATTCAGTGAGGAGCTCCCCCATGACCACGGGCAATGTCGACGTACTCGTCGCCGGCGGTGGCGGTTTCATCGGCGGCCACCTGGTGGCCGACCTGCTGGCGCAGGGCAAGTCGGTCCGCGCAGTGGACGTCAAGCCGATGGACCAGTGGTACCAGGTCCACGAGGACGCCCAGAACGCTGTCGGCGACCTGTCCCTCCTCGACCAGGCCGAGGCCGCCACGGAAGGCGCGCGCGAGGTCTACATGCTGGCCGCCGACATGGGCGGCATGGGCTTCATCGAGAACAACAAGGCCCTGTGCATGCTGACGGTGCTGACCAGCACGCACATGCTGCAGGCCGCGAAGAAGCACGACGTGGAGCGGTTCTTCTACTCCTCCTCCGCGTGCGTGTACGCCGCCGACAAGCAGACCGACCCGCACATCACCGCCCTCAAGGAGTCCGACGCCTACCCGGCCATGCCGGAGGACGGCTACGGCTGGGAGAAGCTCTTCACCGAGCGCATGGCGCGGCACTTCCGCGAGGACTTCGGGCTGCAGACCCGCGTCGCCCGCTACCACAACGTCTACGGCCCGGAGGGCACCTGGACCGGCGGTCGCGAGAAGGCTCCGGCCGCGGTGTGCCGCAAGATCGCGGAGGCCGTCATCTCCGGCAACCACCACCTGGACATCTGGGGCGACGGCGAGCAGACCCGCAGCTTCATGTACATCGACGACTGCGTGAAGGGCTCCCAGATGATCCTGGGCAGCGACCACGTCGAGCCCATCAACCTGGGCTCCGCCGAGCTGGTCAGCATCAACCAGCTCTACTCGATCGTCGAGGAGATCGCGGGCATCAAGTGCACGCGCAGCTACCAGCTCGACGCACCGCAGGGCGTCCGGGGGCGCAACTCCGACAACACCGAGATCCAGCGGGTCTTCGGCTGGGAGCCCTCGGTCAGCCTCCAGGACGGCATGGCGAAGACCTACGCGTGGGTGTTCGACCAGGTCAAGCGCTCGCACGGCTGAGCCGGGCACCGACGCATTGCGCATCCTCGTCCACGACCACAGCGGTCATCCGTTCCAGGCCGAGCTGAGCCGGGAGCTCGCCCGCCGCGGCCACACCGTCACGCACTCGTACGTCGCCGGGTACGTCTCCGGCAAGGGCCGGCTGCAGGCCGAGCCGGGCGAGTCGATCACCTTCGAGGGGATCGGCGGCGACCGGCCCATCGAGAACATGCGGATGCTGGACCGTCTCAAGCGCGAGGTCGTCCGCGGCTTCGAGCTGGTCCGGCACGTCCGCCGGGTCGACCCCGACATCACCCTGCTCTCGAACGTGCAGATCCCGACCCTGGTGATCTTCGCGGTCGCCGCGATGGTGCTGCGGATCCCGTGGGTCCTCTGGCACCAGGACGTGTACGCCGTGGCGGTGCGCTCGTTCACCGGTACCAAGCTGCCGAAGCGGTTCGCCGTGGTGGCCGCGGCCTTCGAGGTGGCGGAGCGGTTCTGCGCTCGGCGGGCCCGCGCGATCGTGGTGATCTCGCCGTCGTTCGTCCCGGTGCACGAGGGGTGGGGCACGGCCGACAAGGTCACCGTCATCCCGAACTGGGCGCCGCTGGACGAGATCTTCCCCGTCGAGCGCAAGAACGACTGGGCCGCCGAGCACGAGCTCGACGACGTGGCGACACTGCTCTACTCCGGCACCCTGGGCCTCAAGCACAACCCGGTGCTGCTGGTGCGGCTCGCGCGCCGGGTGATCGACCTGGGCCAGCAGGTGCGCCTGGTGGTGGTCAACACCGGCCCCGCGGTCGACGTGATCGCGGAGGAGGCCCGCCGGCTCGACGTACCGGTCACGCTGGCGCCGTTCCAGCCCTACGAGCGGCTCCCCGAGGTGCTGGGCACCGGCGACGTCCTCGTGGTGCTGCTCGACAAGCAGGCGGGCGCGTTCTCGGTGCCCTCGAAGACGCTGTCCTACCTGTGCGCGGGGCGTCCGGTACTGGGCATGCTCCCGGCGGAGAACTTGGCCGCCGAGCTGATCGTGCGCGCCGGAGGCCGGGTCGTGGCGCCCGAGGACGAGGAGCTGGATGCGGCCGCGGTGTGGGTCGCGGGAGTCCTCGCCGACCGGGACCGGCAGATCCGCGTCGGCCGCTCGTCGCGCGAGCTCGCCGAGCAGGAGTTCGCGCTGGCGCGATGCGCCGATCGGTTCGAGGCGCTGCTCGACCGGGCCGCCCGGGACTGAATTTCGTCAAAACCGGGACGAAGGTCCCCGGGACCTCTGTACTGTCGCCGCGGAAGTAAAACTTTCTCGACGCGCAGCCGTTACTCGCTCCTGGCTGGGTCGTTGAGGAAGGCGCGGGGGGTCGCACAAGCAACAACTGTCGATTTCACGCACGTCGGTATCGGGGCTGACTTTTCGGGTTGGAGGGTAGTCGTTCGTGAAGAAGCGCCTCTTTGACGTCGTGGTCGTGAGCCTTGCCGCCATCGCCTGGGTTCCTGTGGTGACGCTGTGCGCACTGGCGGTGCTCATCCTCTCCGGACGCCCGGTCTTCTACCGCTCGCGGCGGTGGGTGAGTCCGCACGACGCCATCACCATGTCGAAGTTCCGGGTCATGATCCGCGACGCGAGCAAGTACATCTCGCCCGTCGAGGCCGGCCGCTTCCTCAACACGCCGTCCGACTCGCCGCTGTACACGCGGGTGGGCCGGGTCCTGGAGCGCATCGGTTTCACCGAGCTCCCGCAGCTGTTCCACGTGCTGAACGGCGAGATGACCATCGTCGGTCCCCGGCCGCTCACCGACCTGGTGCGTGAGTGCCTGCTCGAGCAGCACCCTGACCTCGACCAGCGCTGGACCCACGAGCGGGCCGGCCTGACCGGTCTGCCCCAGCTCGTCGGCCGCGAGTCGCTCACCGACAGCCAGCGCCTCTCCCTGGAGGAGGCCTACGACCAGATGGCCGGTCACCACTACCGGTGGTCGACCGACTTCCGGATCCTGTTCTCCACCGTGCTGATCGTGCTGGGCCTGAAGAAGCCGCTGAGCTACGAGCAGGCGCTCGAGCTGGTCCGCCACCGCCCGCAGGTCGTCGTCCACACCCACGACACCGCGACCGCGGCGTACCCGGCCGACGCCGACGCCGTGGCCTGACCGCACCGACCGAAGAACGACCGAGGGGTCGCCGTCCATCCGGACGGCGACCCCTCGGTCGTTGGGGAGCCTGCTCAGCGCATCCGGATGGCGATCTGCGCGTAGTACAGCGAGGTCGCACCGATGACGTCGTACTCGCGCTGGTAGGCGCGGCAGTAGTCACGCAGGGCCGCGAACTCGTTGAGCGCCGAGGAGAACTCGTCGAACATGATGATCGAGCCCGGGCCGAGGATGTGGTCGCACTGGGTCAGCGCGTAGAGCGTCGAGGAGTAGAGGTCCGCGTCGCAGTGCACGACCAGCCGCGATGCGGGCTCGAACTTCTCCAGGAACGGGCGCACCGTGTCCTGGAACCATCCCGCCTGCCAGCTCACCCGCTCGTCGTCGATCTTCGGGACGTTGCCGCCGACGTCGAAGACGTTCGCCTCGACGGTGCTGGCGGCCTGCTTCCAGTCCTCCGGCAGGCCCTCGAAGGAGTCGAAGCCGACGAAGCGGGACTCGGGATGGGTGTTGCGCACGGTCCAGTCCCGGACCGACTTGCCCTCCCACACGCCGAACTCGAGGTAGTCGATCGGCTCGTCACCGATCACCGTGCGCTGCACGAAGTCGTGCAGCTCCTCGCGGCTGTCGAAGACGGGGCAGTCGGCCGGGACGTGCTCACGCTCCCAGACCCCGATCTTGGGGAGACCGTGCACGGTGTCGACGACGGTGCTGTCCAGCCCCACCTTCGCGACAGCGACCTTGACCTTGTGACGGAACTGATGACGATTCACGGGGATGCCTTCTCGGTTGGGGGCCGGTACGGCGCCGGGCGGCTCGGTCATCGATCGACCAGCCGCGCACGCATCCGTCACCGCCCATCGGCGATGAAGGATCCGATCCCCCCAGAGACGCTCCCGGCCGAGACTAAGGTCCCGGTCGGGGTCCCGCAACCGGAACCGCCGATGTCACCACCGGATCCGGCTCAGGATCCTCCGGCGGCGCCAGGGCCGCCTGGTTGTCGCGCACCGCCATCAGGAAGACCAGCGCCATCGGCATCCACAGCGTCCGGTCCTCCATGCCGGGCACCGTGCCGGTCAGGCCGACGAAGGCCCAGGCGACGTACGACAGGCGCCGTTCGGGGAACCGGCCGAACAGCGGCCGGCACAGGCAGTAGAGGATCATCAGGTAGCCGAGCAGCCCGACCACGCCCGAGGCGGCGGCCACCTCGAGGAACAGGTTGTGGAACCCGTTGACCTGGTCGAAGCCGTTGCCGAGCAGCGGATGGTGCAGGAAGAGGTCCCAGCCCACCTTCAGCTGGGTGTTGCGCTGGTCGTCGGCCGCCGTGGCGGTCTTGTCACCGGCGAGCCGGCTGAGCGCCGAGCCCTGGCCGCTCACGTGGGTCAGCACCGGGAGGAGCACCACCAGCACGGCGCCCCCGATCGCGCCGACGAAGCCGAGCAGGGCCGAGCGCTCGACGAAGGGCACCATCAGCATCAGCGCGGCGATGACGACCAGCGTCGCGCGGCTGCCGCTCAGGACCACCGACTCCACGGCACCGGCCGCGAGCACGAGCATCAGCAGGCGGAGCCGCACGTTCTTGGTGGTGTGGAAGAGGTAGAGCAGGCCGGCGAAGGCCATCATCCCGCCCTCGGCGAAGGCGTTCGGGTGGTGCGCGAGGCCCATGTAGCGGCCGTTGCCGCCGGTGGGCCCTGCGGCGAATGCCTTGAGCAGGCTGGCCGTCTGGCCGAGGACGTAGCACCACATCAGGGCACGTACGACGCTCCACGGCGGGCTCCACAGCGCGATCCCGAACATCAGGACCACGAGCATCGCGAGCCACTGCACCAGCTGGTAGGCGCTGTAGAACGGCGACTGCGCGACCATCGTGCCGATCAGGCCCATCACGATGACGAGGACCAGCCCGAGGATGTAGCTCAGCGGCAGCTGCAACCGCTTGGCGAACATCGAGGGCACCAGCATCAGCAGGGCCAGCACGATGGCGGCGTCGGTGGGCGTCACGGTCGCTCCGGGCGAGGACGCCAGGCCCTTGTACGCCGGCGCCATCGCGAAGGCCGCCATCAGCAGCAGCGTCGCGGTGCGCTCGCGCCCCAGGACGCTCAGGACCAGCACGAACACCGCCGTCCCGATGGCCGCCAGTGCGATCGCCCCGCCGAGGGCCGCGCCACCGGCGAGGAGGACCGCGCCGAGCACGACCGCGCCGCTGACCAGGTTGCGCTCCAGGAGCGGGCTCATCTCGACGGCGCCGACGCGGGCGCCGCGAGCAGTGCTGCCTGTCACCGCGCCTCCTCCACGACCGTCCACGCGAACGGTCGGCAGTCTACGGGTCGCACGCCCGCCATTCCGCCTGACCGCCTAGCCGCCGGCGAAGGGCGGCAGGAACTCCACCGTCTCCCCCGCGCCGATCAGCACCTCGGCCGGATCGGCCGATCCGACCGGCCGGTCGCCGACCAGGACCGAGCACACGGCGAGCACCTGGGCGAGGCGCGGGTCGTGCCGGCGTACCAGCTCGGAGCGGAGCTCGGCGAGCGAGAGGGGGCCCTCCACCGCGACCTCGTCCTCGGCGACACCGGCCGCCGCACGGGCCGCCGCCCAGTAGCGGGCGCGGATGACCTGCGTCTCACTCACTCTGCTTCTCCTTCCCGCCGCGTTCACCTCTCCGATATCCTGCCGTGCAACTGATAGGCCGGAGCTCAACGGAGTGTTTCGGGACCGACTCGGTGTGCGCACACGCCCACACCGGTGAGGAGAAGCCCATGAGTCACCTGTTGCTCCTGACCAGCGCGCTGCAGCCGTCCGCGGAGGTCCTCCCCTCGCTCGCGCTGCTCCCGCACCACGTCAAGATCCTGCCCGCCGAGGGCGCAGCGCTGCTCGAGGCACCCGACGCGGACCTGCTGCTGGTCGACGGCCGCCAGGACCTCGCCGGCGCCCGCGACCTCACCCGCCTGATCCGTACGACGGGCAGCGACGCCCCGGTCCTCCTCATCGTCACCGAGGGCGGCCTGTCCGTCGTCGCGCACGACTGGGGCATGGACGACGTCATCCTGCACACCTGCGGTCCGGCCGAGCTCGAGGCGCGGATCCGGCTCGCGATCGGCAGCCTGGCCGCCCAGCGCAACGCCGCGGACCCCGACGCCCACGTGATCCGCTCCGGCGAGGTCGTGGTCGACGACGCGACGTACACCGCGAAGGTGAGCGGCCGCGTGCTGGACCTGACCTTCAAGGAGTTCGAGCTGCTGAAGTTCCTGGCCCAGCACCCGGGCCGGGTCTTCAGCCGCCAGCAGCTGCTGCAGGAGGTGTGGGGCTACGACTACTTCGGTGGCACCCGCACCGTCGACGTCCACGTACGCCGCCTGCGCGCCAAGCTCGGCCCCGAGAACGAGATGCTCATCGGCACCGTGCGCAACGTCGGCTACCGGTTCGTCCTGCCCAGCAAGGAGAAGGACGCCGAGGCCGACTCGGCGCGGGTCGCGGAGCGGCCCCGCCAGCAGGCCTGACCGCGCTGTGGCCATTTCACGGGTTAACTGTGATGTCCAGCCAGGTTGTCCAACCGATTGATGGGTGGTTGGCCACCGAGGGCTGAGTGGGGCCGGTGGTGGTTGTACTGGTGGAGCCAGCCTGCCAGGGCTGCTCGGCGGGCGTCTTCTGCACGATCTTGCGCACCACCGGTTGCGGAGTCTTGGCGTGTTGGGTGTGCCGTGCAGAGGTCCGATCAGCCATCCCGCCCGGTCCCTCGTCGCGGTAGCGCTGCGCCCATTTCGAGGCGGTGCGCCACGAGACGTTGAAGAACTCGGCCGCGCGCGAAGGCGGCCATCCGTCCTCGACGATCAGACGCGCCAGGCGCAGTCGGTGTTTCGGGGTCAGTGCCGCGTTAGCGTGAGCCATGAAGGCCTCCCTTGGAGTGTGGTCCTAGACAGCTCCACTCCACATCCGGGAGGCCTTCACCTATCTACGGCTCGCCGTACCCGATCGCACAACGTGCCTGGGCATCACAGTTAACCCGTGAAATGGCCACTTCTGCCGGGAAATTTCCCCACAGGAGTGCCTATTTCCCGGCATGAGTCGTGCCGACTCACGCCGGCTCCTGCTCGTTGAACTCGCCCTTGGTGTTCATCCGCGACAGCAGGTCGGCCTTGAGCGCCGGCCCGAGCTCGCCCCAGCCGTCCTTGTAGCCGTATACCCCGGCCAGCGAGCGGGCGTCGTAGTCACCGTTGAAGATGTCCACGTCGGCCGTCGTGATGAGCGCCGGGTGGGCGACACCGACCGCGGCGGAGACCCGGGTGAGCTCCTTGCGCAGGGTGCGCAGGTAGATCGAGCACCGCTCGGCCTTGGACACCGGGTCGAGACCCCGCACCAGCCACGGGTTCTGGGTGGCGACGCCGGTCGGGCAGTGGTCGGTGTGGCACTTCTGGGACTGGATGCAGCCGATCGACAGCATCGCCTCCCGCGCGACGTTGACCATGTCGACGCCCAGCGCGAACGCCACGACGGCGTTGTCGGGCAGGCCCAGCTTGCCCGAGCCGATGAAGGTGAGCTGGTCGGTGATGCCGAGCTCGGCGAAGGCGCCGTACGCACGCGAGAAGCCCATCCGGAACGGCAGCGACACCGAGTCGGCGAAGATCAGCGGCGCCGCGCCGGTGCCGCCCTCGCCACCGTCGACGGTCACGAAGTCCACGCCACGGTCGTCGGTGGCCATCAGCCGGGCCAGCTCCAGCCAGAAGTCGCCGTTGCCCACCGCCGACTTCACCCCGACCGGCAGCCCCGTCTCGGTGCCGAGCATCTCGACGAAGTCGAGCATCGAGTCGACGTCGGTGAAGGCGGTGTGGCGGGAGGGGGACGCGCAGTCCTTGCCCAGCGGGATCCCGCGGATCTCGGCGATCTCCTCGGTGATCTTCGCGGCGGGCAGCAGGCCGCCCAGGCCGGGCTTCGCGCCCTGCGACAGCTTGATCTCCAGCGCCCGCACCGGCGCGCTCGCGACCAGCTCCTTGAGCCGGTCGAGGGAGAAGTTGCCGTGATCGTCACGGCACCCGAAGTACGCCGTACCGATCTGTAGGACCAGGCCGGCCCCGTTGCGGTGGTACGGCGAGATCGAGCCCTCGCCGGTGTTGTGCAGGCAGCCGGCGGCGGCCGCGCCCTTGTTGAGGGCGGTGATGGCGGCCGACGACAGCGAGCCGAAGCTCATCGCGCTCACGTTGACCACCGACTCGGGACGGAACGCCTTCGCCCGGTTGCGGGGGCCGCCCAGCACCTTGGCCGAGGGCAGCGTCCAGTTGGCGTCGTGGTCGTCGGGCAGCGACTCGGCGAAGGTGCGCTGCTTGATGTAGGCGTGGCCCTGGGTGTGCTCGACGTCCATGTCGGTGCCGAACCCGAAGTAGTTGTTCTGCTCCTTGCTGGAGGCGTAGATCCAGGTGCGCTGGTCGCGGCTGAACGGCCTCTCCTCCTCGTTCGAGGTGACGATGTACTGCCGCAGCTCCGGCCCGATCGTCTCCAGCCAGTAGCGAGCGTGCCCGAGCACAGGGAAGTTGCGCTGCAGCGCGTGCTTCTTCTGCGTCAGGTCACGCACGGCGACGGCCCCCAGGGCAACAGCTGCCCCGCCCACCATGTGGCTCAGCTTCATGGGGCTGGTTTACCGCGTCACGGTGTCCGGTGTAAACGGAATCGCAGTTATCGCGAGGTCGGGGTCTACCGTGTGCGCGTGGACGGCGGCGGGTGGCTCTCGGGGGAGGCCGCCCTCGCGGCGGTGACGGAGGTACGCCGACGGCTGGTCGCCGCCGGCGAGGCGGACCCGCTCGACGAGGCCGCCGACCTGCGGCTGCGACACCACGGCCTCGGCGATGGCTGGGTGATGGCCGACGGCTTCGCGCTGCGCGCCGGCGAGGTCCTGGACCTGGCGGTCGCGCCCGACGCGCGCGGCGACGGCCTCGGGCGCCGGCTCGGCGAGGCCGCCTGCGCGGCGCCGGGCCCCCTCACCGCGTGGTCGCACGGCGACCACCCCGCCGCGCGCCGACTGGCGGGCCGGCTCGGGTTCACCGCGGACCGCGAGCTCTGGGTCATGCGGCGGCCCGCCGGCGTACTTCCTGAGGGTGGGGGTGTCCGGGTGCGGTCCTTCACGCCCACCGACACGCAGGCGCTGCTCGAGATCAACGCGGCGGCCTTCGCGCACCACCCGGAGCAGGGCGGGATGGACGCCGCCGGGCTGGCGGAGCGGATGGCCGAGCCCTGGTACGACCCCGCCGACCTGCTCGTCGCCGAGGACCCCGACGGGACCCTGGTCGGGTTCCACTGGACCAAGCTCCACGACGCCCGGCACGGCGAGGTGTACGTCGTCGGCGTCGCCCCCTCGGCCCAGGGCCGCGGGCTCGGGAGGGTGCTCACGGTGGCCGGCCTCAACCATCTCGCGCGGCGCGGCGTGGCGGAGATCCTGCTGTACGTCGAGTCCGACAACGTGCCGGCACGACGGCTCTATGAGTCCCTCGGCTTCACCCACCGACCCGACGACACGCACCTCCAGTTCCGGCGTTCCGCCTGACCCGTGCCGTCCGTGCCCTAAGGTCGTTGACCAACCGACTCCAGAGTTCAGGGCAGGTCCCGCGCTTCTGGACGATGAGCAACGCCCCCACCTGCCCCCTCACGCTAGGTAGCATCAGCCCCTATGAGTTCGGTCTCCGACGACGAGCCGACACCGGAGGACTCCGGTGCCGGTGAGCAGCGCCGCCGGCGCGGTCTCGTCGGACGACTGCGCAAGGGGCGCGAGGAGATCCCGGTCGTCGAGGAGCTCGACGCCGAGGACGCCGCCGCGTTCCTGCGGCTGAGCGAGGGCTCCGACACGGCACCCCCGATCGGCGACGACATCGCCGACGTCGTCGCGCGGCGCGGACCGAGCCGTCCCTCGTCGGGCACCGAGACGCCCGAGGGCGACGACAGCGTCGACTGGGCCTCGTTCGTCGAGCCCGCCGACGCGCGCGGCGCGGACGCGGACGAGTCGGAAGCCCTCGACGCGGGAGACGCCTGGGCCAGCGTGATCAACCGGTTCTCGACCCAACCGTCGCCGGCGGCCGAGGCGCCGGCGACGCTCGTCGATCTGCCGGCGGCCGCGGACGAGCCGGAGGCGGGGTCCGAGGACGGCGTCGAGGGCGGCGTCGAGGGCGGCGTCGACGACACCGTCGAGGGCGGCGAGGTGGACGCGGCTGAGGGCGCGGTCGAGGCTGACGAGCTGGTCGAGACCGATGAGGCCGACGAGGTTGCCGAGGCCGACGAGCCCGCGGCGGATGCGTCCGCCGAGGCGCCCGACGTCGTCGAGGACGGTGCCGAGACCGACGCGACCCCCGAGGACCACGCGGCCGACGAGCCGGAGCCGGACGACCACGAGGACGCCCTCTTCGCCCCGATCGGCTTCGACACCGTCTCCGCCGACCAGGTCGACGTGACCGCCCCGGCACGGGTCCCCGACCCGCTCACCGACCCCCTGCCGGCGTACGACGACGACGAGCAGCCCGACCTCGCGGGCCTGGTCGACCAGGCCGAGTCGATGGACGCGGTCGAGGTCGGCCCCTCCGAGGGCTCCGGGGTGCCCGAGGCCACCGAGCAGACCGACCGGCTCGAGGAGACCGACGAGGACAGCCGCCGGGTCATCGAGCAGGCCGTCGCACTCGGCTTCGCCGACCCGTCGCCCGCTGCCGCCCAGCGCCGGCTGTGGCCGCGCCGGCGCGAGGCGGCCACCCGTCCGCTGGAGAACCCGCCGCGCACCGTCGCCCCGATGCCCGCACACGAGGTCGCGGCCGCCGCGGC